>CAZLSW010000058.1:0-21594 GCA_964562375.1 uncultured Muribaculaceae bacterium
GCAAAGAATTAACACGAATTTCCATAATGAAACGCTATCAACATTAGTGTAAATTCGTGGTTTCATAACTTGAGAAAATAGAATTGTGTTAAAGTTAAAATAAGGGGAAAATCGCCGCTATGATGGCGATTTTCCCTTAAATTTTGCTCAATAGCAACAATGTTAAAGATTTTTGTGTAACTTTACGCCAATATTTTACCCCGAATGCTTGTGCCTTACACATATCAAGATATAAACAGATGAAGGGCTTAGGATATCGACAAGCTAAGATAGCCTGCTGGGCGGTCGTGGCCATCGCGGTCATGTGCCTGCTGTGCATTATGGCCTTCAGCATTATGGACCGCAGCGAGGAGGAGAAATCCTTGCCCGCTCCTCCGCCAGCCAAGTCGCAGAGTATCACCCCCTTGGATGACACCCAGAAGAATGTGAAATTGGCTGAAACTACCCCGCCAGTGGCTGAGCCGAATGACAGCGCGCCTATCGTTCGCCAAAAGCTATATTACCGGCCCGTGCCCAACGTCGCGCGCCTGTTCAACGACTCCAATTACGTGCATCTGGCCGAGGCCGAGCGCGTGGGGATCAAGCCCATCGAATCGCTGCGCGACGCCTGGCGCCTGCGTCGTCCCATCGTGAAAATCGCCACCAACAAGGATTATGTGGTGGACACGTTGACCCACTCGGTGCCATTCCTGGTGCCCGAGGCCGACCAACTGCTCCACGATATCGGCCGCACTTTCAACGATTCGCTCAAGGCGCGTGGCGGTGGCGACTACCGTATCAAGGTGACCTCGGTGCTCCGCACCCCCGACACTATTAAGAAACTACGCCGTCGCAACCGCAACGCCGTCGACACATCTGCCCACCAGTTCGGCACCACGTTCGACATCTCCTACCTGAAATTTATCGAGGACTCGCAACGCGTGCCCCGCACCGACAGCGACCTGCGGGGACTCTTGACCGAAATTCTCGCCGACTTGCACGCCCAGGACCGCTGCTATGTGAAATTTGAGCGCAAACAAGCCTGCTTCCACATCACCGTTCGAGGCCGCAAAGACTAAACCGACCAATCAGCCACGCCAATGAATAAGCCAGCCAAGTATACCCTCAAGACACTGAAATACACGGGTTTGACCTTGTTTTGGGTCGCCGTGGCCTTGCTGTTGATTACAGTGGGTAGTATCACAACCGCCGTCAAGCTCTTGACCCCCGACCGCCTCACCCCACTTGTCAACAAGGTGGCTTCCAGCTACTTGGATGCCGACGTGCGCACCTCCCGGGTGGAGCTGACGTTCTGGAGCACCTTCCCCAAATTTATGGTTGAAGTGGACTCGCTGACGGTCGTAAGCCGCTCGCTTAAGCCCCTGAGCGACAGCGAGAAAGTCGCACTACCGCTAAATGCCGACTCATTGGCGTCGCTCACCTACTTCTCGGGAGCAATCAACATGGCGCAGCTCCCCCTTGGCCGCATCGCCCTTTACGACATCAACATCGACGAACCGATGGTTAACCTCGTGGCTGTCAACGACTCGGTGGCCAATTTCAACATCATCACCCTCGAGGAGGACACCACCGCACTGGTTATCCCCGACTTCACGCTTAAGCGCATCGCCATCACTCGAGCCAAGCCGTTCAGCTACACCTCCTTAGCCGATTCCCTCCAAGCCTCCATCACCTTGCGTGAGGCATATCTTGAAGGCTCGGAAGCGCCTGCATACGAGATGGTTATGGCTGGCGACGTGAAAACTCCCCTACTCGACAACTACAACTTCGAGAAACTCGCCCTTGGCCTTGACGGCAAGATCACGTGGCGCAAAAACACCCCCTATCGCATTGAGGCCGAGGGATTTACCCTCGCCGCCGATGAAATAAAGGCTACCGTGGGTACCGCTATCGACTTCACCAACGACATGATGGTCGAAAAATTTGACATCAAGCTCGACCCGCTGAACGTGCAGTCGCTCCTCACCCACGCCCCGGCCGAATACGCCAAGGCGCTTAAGCCGCTGAAAACCGACATGCGTGTGAACATCCAAGGCTCGCTCACGGCCCCCTACAATCTTAGCGACTCTACCGCAATACCCTCTGTCTTAGCGCAATTAGAGATTCCAGAATGTTACATAAAATATAACAAGGCCGACATACGCCGATTCGGGCTGAAAGTCAACGCCGACATCAACGGAGACAACCTCAACGCCTCCAAAATCGATGTCAAAAAATTTGTGGTTGAGGGTCCGGCTACGGCTATCAACTTGACAGCCAAGGTGTCATCGTTGATGAACGACCCACTTATCGACGCCACCCTCAAGGCCGACTGCAAGCTCGAGCGCCTTCCCGCCGAGCTTAAAGCCCTGATTCCCGGCACCGTAAATGGCCATATCGTGGCCGACTGCAAGTTGAAAGGACGTCAAAGCTACCTGACACGCAACAACTTCCACAAACTTTACGTCGACGGTACGCTCACCGCCACCGACCTCGACGTGGATATGCCCGACAACAATACCAAGGCGTGGATCAACGAGTTAGCCATTCATTTCGGCACCACCAACTCCTTCTCGCGCACCTCAGAATCGGGGCAAGACGTAAAAATTGACTCGTTGCTCACGGCCTCAATCAAGGTCGACACCGCCACGGTGTTCTACGACGGCATCGACGTGCAACTCGCTCGCCTTGCCTTAGGTGCAGGCTCGGTCAACAAGGCAGCCTCGATCGACACCACGCAGATCAATCCTATCGGAGGCACCTTCTCCATTGGCCGTTTGAACATGTTGTCGCAAATCGACTCCACCCGCATCCGCCTGCGCGAGGTCAACGCCCGGGGCACCCTTAAACGCTTTGGCACCCACGGGCGCAACCCGCAGCTCGACCTCAACCTCTCGGCCAAGCGTATCTCCATGGGCGATCCCACGCAACGCTACACCATCCGCGAGGGCGATTTCAACCTCACAGCCCACTTGAATCCGCCCGTGCGCATGGGCAAAAAGACGCAAGCCGTGTTCGACTCCCTGCGCGTGGCTTATCCCGAATTGAAACCCGATTCGGTGTACCGCATGGCCCGCGCTATCCGCGCCGAGCAGCGCGCCGCCTCGGGCAAGAAAAGAGCTGAACTCACTGAAACAGAGGAGGAAAACATCGACTTCGGCCTCGACAACTCCATCAAGGACCTCATACGTCGCTGGAACATCCACGGCACCCTAACAGCCAAGCGTGGCCGTATCCACACTCCCTACCTGCCGTTGCGCACACGCTTGACCGACATTGACCTGGAATTCTCAATGGACTCGGTGATAGTCAACTCGGCCAAGGCCAAGGTAGGCCAGAGCGACTTCTCCTTAGAGGGTGGTATAAGAAACATCTCGCGTGCCCTCACCTCCAAGCGCAAGCGCCCAATTGAGCTCGACTTCGCCCTCGAGAGCGACACTATCAACGTCAACGAATTGGTACAAGCGCTGTTCACAGCGGGCGCCGTGAGCGACAACCCCAACGCCGTGCAGCATCTTGGCGACAGCGACGACGATTCGGCCCTCGATGCCGAAACGGCCATGAGCGACACCATTATGGGTCCGTTGCTGATTCCTCACAACATCACTGGACACTTCCGCGCCTCGGCAGCCAACGTTATCTACGCCGACCTCTTGCTGCACGATTTCGGTGGCGACATTGAGATCTACGACGGTGCAATCTCGCTCAACGACTTGACAGCTCGCACCGATATCGGCTCAATCGACCTCACGGCCCTATATTCGGCTCCCGACAAGGAGAACATGGAATTCGGTTTCGGCATGGTGGTCAACGACTTCCACATCGAGCGCTTCCTCAAGCTGTTCCCGTCGCTCGACACCATCATGCCTCTGCTCAACGACATCTCGGGTGTGATCAACGCCGATGTTGCCGCCACCACCAACGTCGACACGATGATGAACCTGATTATGCCCACGTTGCGCGCCGCGGTGAAGATCGATGGCGACTCCCTGGTGCTGCTTGATGCCGAAACTTTCCGAACCCTTTCAAAGTGGTTGTTGTTTAAAAACAAGAACCGCAACATGATCGACCACATGAGTGTGGAGATGGTTATCGAGAACTCAGTGATGCAATTGTTCCCGTTCATGTTCGACATCGACCGCTACCGTCTGGGCGTGATGGGCTCCAACGACCTGGCTCTCAACCTCGATTACCACATCTCGGTGTTGAAATCACCGCTGCCGTTCAAGTTTGGCATCAACATCAAGGGCGATGCCGACAACATGAAGATTCGGCTCGGAGGAGCGAAGTTTAAGGAGAACATGGTGGCCCAGCGTCGCGAAATCGTCGACACCACCCGCATCAACCTCATAACGCAGATGAACAGTGTGTTCCGTCGAGGCGTCACCGCGGCCAAATTGGGCAGCCTCAACATCGTGGACTCTCCCTCAAACGACACCTACCTCCAGCCCGACACGATATCGGCGCAGGACTCCCTGCTGATGATAAAAGAGGGGTTGATCACCGTGCCAACGCCATAACGACTTAAAAACGTTTCAACCATGCCACCTACCAGCCAATCAACTCGAAAACACCGACCCTTAAGGCTGGTAGGCGCCATCTTGATAGTGGTGTTGAAGACTATCGGGTGGACATTCGTGGCGTTGTTCCTATTGGGCGTGGGGATGTGGCGCTTGGGCGTGTGGCTGGCGTCGCCGGGCGTACTTACCCCGGTGGTGGAGAACGCGGCCAACGAGTTGCTACAAGCCGATATCGCTCTTGGCCAGGCTCGATTGGACCTGTTGTCGCAATTTCCGCGAGCCTTGGTGGGCGTCGACACAGTGTCGGTAACCACCCGCGACATCCGTTTCCCCAAGCGACCGATGCTGAAGGCCGACGCTATACGCGCGTTTGTCGACCTGAAAGCGCTTTTGCGCGGGCGCGTGCACATCACGCGAGTGGACATCGAGCACCCCAAGCTCGACCTGATTGTCAACGGCGAGCAGTTTGCCAACTACGACATCCTGCCTCCCACGCGAGGCGGTTCGGGCAACGAACTTGAGTTGACCCTTGATCATCTGTCGATCAACGGCGCCGAAATCACCTACCGTAACCCCCGTTTCGGTTCCCACCCCATCACCGGCCGCCTGTCAGCCGAAATCACATTCCACAAATTGCCGCAAATCTACATCCGCTCGCTTGACCTTGGCACTGAGGGAATAGACGTTAACATAAGCGGCGCCATCCACCCCATGCCGGGTCACACGCTGGTCGATTCTCGCCTGCGAGCCACGGTCGTGGCCGAGGAATTACCGCCTTGGGCCGCCGCCTACATTCCGGGCAACGCCGCGGGCACTGTCAAGCTCGTCACCCGTAGCCGTGGATGGGTGGATATGCACCATCTGCGCAACCACCCGGTGAGTGAATCGGTAAGAATCACCTCGGGACGCCTGGACATCGACAATCCCTTCCTGATTATTCCAGCTAAAGCGCTGTACCTCAATGGCCAGCATATTGCAGTGCGGAAGGTGGGCGACTGGGGGGTGAGCCTATGGACCGATTCCACTTCGCTCACCCTCGGGAAATTCGGCCTCACTCTTGGCCACACCAAGGTGGCAGTAAATGAGCCTTATAAGCCCTATAAGCCCTATAAGCCCCATAAGCCCCATGAGCCCTATTCCTCCATCCCCGTTGCCATCGCGGCCCGATTCCTCGACATACAATTGACCAACGGCGCCCACCTCCTGTGGGGTAACACAAAGCTAAACGGCACCGTTCGCCCCGATTCCATCAAGGTAAAGGCCGACCTTACCACCCAGCATTTCGCTTTTGTGGTGAAGGGCAATGTAATTCTGCTCGACAGCGGCACGGTTCACCTCACCACGGTCCACGATCCCAAGGTGCTGGCCGGAGCCAAGATAATCGCGCCGATCGACTCGTCGCAGTCGGCGTTGCAAATCCATCTCGACAAGTCGATGTACAACCTTGTGCACGACTGGCGCTGGAACGGACAGATTGAAGCAAAGTCGGGCCAACTTATCGTGCCCGCCATGCCGCAGCTCGACAAGTTAGGCCCTGTGGCACTGACGTTTACCCCGCGCGATGTCACCATCCCCTACCTCAACCTGTTGACACCCGGGGGAAGCGATATCCGCCTCTCGGGAGTGTTCTCGGCCGACTCCGGGCAAGTGGTGGCAAACCTCTCCCTACAGGGCAAGATGCTCAACATCGACGAGCTTAGCCCTGTACACCACAAGAGAGATTCCATAGGCCCTATAAGTCCCATAGGCCCTATAAGCCCTATAAGTCCCATAAGCCCTATAAAGCCGCCGGCCCTCCACTCCATTAAATTCTCGATTTATTCGCCCAAGACTCCATCGGAGCTGATTCCCTCCAACGTCTCGGCCACGGTGAAATTCGCCTTTGACTCGGCCCGTTGCGGCGACATCAACATGACCGATGTCAACGGCCTTGCCTCGCTGAGCCAAGGAACCTTGACACTCAATGGCTTACACGCCCTCACCCCCATGGGCGATATCGCCATCCAAGGCAGCTATCAAGCACCGCAAGCCGACTCGTTGGCTTTCGCCCTCGCCACGCAAGTCCATTCCATTCCCTTGGACAAAATCAAGTCGTTAATCCCTATGAGCGAGCATCTTACGCCTTATATCACCGACCTTGACGGCTTAGTCGACGCCTCGCTACAGTTCCAAGGAGAGCTGACACCCGATATGGCCCTGCGCCCCGAGTCGCTCAGCGGCGAAATCCTCATCGAGGCTCCCTACATCTCATTCTCCCCCTCCCCTACCCTGAGCCGCGTAAAACGCTGGTTGCTCTACCATGATCGCCATTTCGACCATCTCGACTCGGTAACCGCTCATCTGACACTCGCCAACGAAAGATTTACACTGCATCCCACAGAATTGGCATTCGCCGACTATCGTATTGACCTTCAAGGATATGGCACTTTTCAAGGCAGCTACTTTTTCCATATCGGAGTGGAGCATTGGTTGATGCCCGTGAAGTTTGGCATAAATATTGCAGGGGAATTGGGTGAGCGCCCGCGTTTCCACCTCGCCGGTGAACGCTATCGGCCTCCCAAACGTTTAGATTACAAGCATCGTTTCAACTTGATAGACCAACTGAATGACGCCTTGCACCGATTATAAGACCGCTGTCCGTGCCTACACCCAGTCCACGGGCCATGAGTGGCACCCACGTGCCGCTCTTATCGACATGGACGGCACGCTATACGACTCGATGCCCAACCATGCCCGGGCGTGGAAACGCCTGATGCACGAGCAGGGCATTGAATTGTCCTACGAGGAGTTTTTCCTTCACGAGGGACGCACAGGTGCCAACACTATCGACATCCTCTTCCGTCGCGAGCTTGGCCGACCCGCCACCGATGACGAAAAGCGCGACCTCTATCACCTCAAAAAGGTCTACTTCCAAGAGCAGCCACCAGTCAACGCGATGCCCGGAGCCGCGCAGATGCTCCGCCAGCTGGAAGAAAACGGTATACGCAGGATATTGGTTACAGGCTCGGGGCAATCGTCGCTAATCGGGCGATTGTCAACCGATTACCCGGGAGCGTTCGCCGACGACGACCGCATTACCTCGCGCAACGTCACCCACGGCAAGCCCCATCCCGAGCCTTACCTGCGAGCGATGGAATTGGCCGGCACCCAGCCTTGGGAATCGATCGTGATTGAGAACGCCCCATTGGGAGTTGAAAGCGGTGTCCGTTCCGGCGCTTTCACCATCGCCCTCACCACTGGTCCGATTCCCCCGCAGACCCTTGCCGACGCTGGTGCCCACCTGGTCCTTCCCTCGATGCAGGCCCTGGCAGATATCCTGCCCAAGCTCCTTCAAGAGACGGGGGGCAATTAAATCATTAAATCGCTAAATCATTAGTTTATAAATCAATAAAGCATTAAAGCTTTAAAAAATAATTAGGAATCATGGATAATCAACAACTCATATTCACCAATCACGTGGCCGAGGCTCTCGACAAAATCCTTGCCGACATCGCTCCCGCCAAAGTATTCGTCCTTGCCGACGTCAACACCGCCGGGCTGGTGCTTCCCCGCCTGCAAGCCGAATCGAAAGCGGCCGCCGAAGCCGAAACCATCATCGTCAAGGCCGGCGACATGAACAAAAACCTCGAATCGCTCTCCCAGATATGGAAACAGCTTGGCGAGCGCGGCGCCACACGCCACGCGCTGATGGTGAACCTCGGTGGCGGCGTGGTCACCGATATGGGCGCCTTTGCCGCCGCCACGTTCAAGCGCGGCATCAAGTGCGTCAACATCCCCACCACTCTTCTCGGGGCCGTCGACGCCGCTGTTGGTGGCAAGACCGGCATCAACTTCAACGGCCTCAAAAACGAGATTGGCGCATTCTCCCTCGCCACCGCCGTCATCATCTCCACCACCTTCTTCAACACCCTCCCCGAGCAGGAATTGCTCTCGGGTTACGCCGAGATGCTCAAGCACGGACTTATCGCCGACAAGACCATCTACGACTCGCTGTTGAAGTATCGCATCGCGATGGCCGACCCGCAACGTCTTTTGGAGTTGCTTGAGCAGAGCGTGAAGGTAAAGGAGGACATCGTGCGCCGCGACCCCACCGAGCAGGGCATACGCCGCGCTCTCAACCTTGGCCACACTATCGGCCACGCGTTCGAGTCGCTGGCTCTTGAGCGCCGCTCACCCATTCCTCACGGCTACGCGGTGGCTTGGGGATTGGTGGTGGAGCTGGTGCTCAGTCACATGAAGATGGGATTCCCCGCCGACGAGCTGCGCCGCTTCGCCGCCTATGTGCTTGAGAATTACGGGGCTTTCGACTTCACATGCGACGACTATCCCGAGCTCCTGCGCTTCATGAGCCACGACAAGAAAAACGAGACCCCCGACCAGATCAACTTCACCCTGCTGCGCAACATCGGCGACCTGCAGATCGACTGCACAGCCACCAAGGACGAAATCACGGCCGCCCTCGACATCTACCGCGACCTCATGCACCTCTAATCCTCCCTGACTCCTCCCGGAAGATTGAAGTCGACCCCGCCACGGACAACACAAGGGATTTGCCGACTACGAATCACACTAATTGAACGAATGGTGGAGAAGACGAATCGCGCTTGCGCTTAACGAATCACAACGAATGCCATCCGGATGGATTCGTTGTCATTGGTTAAGCGTAAGCGCAAATTGCTACTCTATGGGGGTAAATTCGTTGAATTCGTAAGATTCGTAGTCATTACTTCAAAGCTTATCATGAATAGAAATGTTAATTATAGTATAGAGAGGTTAAATTTGAGTTAATGGGGGGGGGTAAAACCTGCGGAAGTAGTAATTTTGTGACATGAAATACACGCACGTGTATAGGAAATGTGAAACGAAACTCAACACAATACCCAAAAACACTCATGCAAATGAAAAAATTTTTCGCAATGGCGGCTGCCACGCTCCTGCTGGCCAGCTGCTCCAACGACGACTTCAACCTTGCCAAGGACGGCCAGGAAGTGACCGTTAACGTCACCGCTACCCTCCCCGCCGACATGCAGTCGCGTGCATTCTCCGACGGCGAGAAAGCCCTCGACATGTACTACGCGGTATACGAGGACGGAGTCGATGCCCCGATCATCGCCCTGAACAAGCACACGCAACAGTTCAGCGGCCTGCAGAACACCCTTACCCTCCACCTCGTCACCGGCAAGACCTACAACGTGGTGTTCTGGGCACAATCCCCCAAAGCCAAGAACTCCGACGGCGACGAGTACTTCACCCTCGACACCCAGAACTCCACCGTCACCGTCAACTACGACAAGATCCAGTACCTGAACGTGGAGGACGTTGACGCGTTCTTCTGCAACAAGTCAATCCCCGTCACCGGCGCTGCATCCATTACCGCCGAGCTCAAGCGCCCCTTCGCCCAAATCAACGTGGGCACCTCCGACATCAATGAGGCTGGCCTCAGCTCCAAGACCCTGTCGACCACCATGTCGGTTAGCTCGGTTTACGAGAAGTTCGACCTCAAGGACGGCAAGGTGATCGGCGACCCCACCACCACGGCCGTGCCCTTCGCCGAGACCGTGCGCCCCAACCAGGGCAAGGGCAGCTCGGACACCGACTACGAGAATTTCCCCGTAGGCACCCCCGGCCAATACGAGTACCTGGCCATGGCCTACGTGCTGATGGGCACCGACAAGATGACCACCGACGTTGAGCTGGCCTTCTACGACGGCGGCACCAAGTTCCACGAGTTGAGCGTCCCCGGTGCGCCCGTGCAGCGCAACTACCGCACCAACATCTTCGGCGCCCTGCTCACCTCCACCATCGACTTCACCATCAACATCAACCCCATCTACGACGGCAACTACAATAACGGCGCAACCCCTTGGGACGGCAGCACCGTATCGGAGCCTACCGTTGACACCACCAACAACATCGTGTACATCAGCAGCGCTGATGAGCTGGCCTACGTTGCTAAGCAGGTGAACAGCGGCACTGAGAACTACCACGGTTACACCTTGGTGCAGACTGCCAACATCGACCTCAACAACAAGGCATGGACACCCATTGGCGTGAGTGTAAGCGAGAATCCCTTCTCGGGCGACTACAATGGCAACGGCTATACCGTTTACAACCTCAATGTTGAGAAGCGCGAGTATGCAGGCCTCTTCGGCTACGTTGGCTACAAGTACGGTCAGCAACAGGGAGCCCCCAAGATCATGAACGTGAGCGTTGAGAACGCCGTGGTTAAGGGCGCACACTTCGTGGGTGTTGTGGCTGGTAATGTCAACCTCCAGTTCAACGGCGTATTGTCGGGTTGCACCGTGCGCAACGCCGTGGTTGAGGGTTACGAGGACGGCGATGAGGACGGCAACAAGATCGGTGGCGTCGTTGGCCACGTGGTTGCCACCTATAGCACCGTTACCGGTAACAAGATTTACGACTCCAAGATCACCGCTATTCGCGACTGCGGCTCCATATCGGGCAACCTCTACATCTGGTCGTTCAACATGACCGAGCTGAGCAACAACTACGCTGAGAACGTTGACATCTACGTTACCCCCAGCACGGCTAACGCCAACTTCGGCGAGATCATTGGCCGTCGCACCCTTGGCACGGGCCTTGGCATCGACAAGGAATATGGCAACTCTTTCAACAACGTCAACATCTACTATCAGGCAACAACGAGTGCCGAGCTCGCCAACCAGATTGCAAACGCCGCTGACGGCGCTTTGATCAAGCTCACCGCTGGCACGTTCACCATCCCCTCCAACGCCTCCAACAAATCAATCACAATCGAGGGCGTGGGCGAATCGACCGTCATAGATATGTCGGCAGGGGGAAACTACGCCGAGGGCGCAGCCAACGCTTACTACTGGGCTGGTTCTGACGTTACCATCAGCAACGCAACCGTGAAGTTCGCCACTGAAGACGTGAACTATTGCGGTTTCTTGTCCATCAACAACTTGACCTACGACAACTGCACGATCGAAGGGAAGCATCACCTTTATGGGACCAGCGCCACCTACAACAACTGTGTTTTCAAAACCACTGGCAAGAATTACACCATCGTTACCTGGGGCGTAGGCAAATTGACCTTGACCAATTGCCAATTCCAGAACGAGAACGATCGTGGCATCCTCGTTTACAACGAGGCTGGCGCCCGTACCGACATTGTGGCCACCAACACCACGTTCACCTGCACAAACGACGACAATGCCAAGGGAGCTTTTGAGATCCACACCGAATATGGAGCCTATGGCACCTTGACAATCAACAATTGCTCCACCAACTTCCCCACCGGTCTTTGGCTTCAGAAGCCCAACACCTACTACACCATCACCATTGACGGCGTAGAGGTAGCAACCTCCACCAAACTCTAAGCCGCTTTTCGGCTCGCTGAGTCGACGCAACAATAGCCCCACGCATCGGGAGCCGCCAGGCTCCCTGCGTGGGGTTTCTTTGTCGCGTCGTGCCGGCTTGGGCGCTTTGAAGTTGAGGGATGTGTCAAAATAGGGAGACCTGCAAATTAGTGTGTTTTATGGGATATACACTGAGAGGGTGGTCGGCTTGCCGACCCCGCGCAAGTAGCGCAGTCCGGGCGCGGTCGGCTTGCCGACCCGTCCGGGCTGGGTATAGGATGTAGTAGGCGAGGAGCTTCGGCTTGCCGAAGCCTTCCACAGCCTCAAATAAGCGGCATGAATTTATATTGAGGATTCACCACCCGATTTAACCTCAACAAACGGTCATACTCGTCAAGAAACGGCTTTGGGTTTCAAGCTCATGCTCCACAAAAAGTGGATGTGGTCGGCGACTCCTCCCACAAGCAAAGGTTGGTGCCCTTTCTCGTTGAATAAGCATAATTGTTTGATTTTGAAAGCTTCGGCAAGCCGAAGCGCGTCGCCTGACGCGTTTTTACCCAGCCCGGGGACAATCGGCAAGCCGATATCCCCGGACTGCGCTACTTGCGCGGGGTCGGCAAGCCGACCACCATCCATCTACCTTGCCAAACACATGGTTTTGCAGCTGTCCCAGATTTTGCTGGCAAAAACACACGGATTTTGCTTACACCCAACGGATGTGCCACGGATTCAGCTAAATCCATATATGTGAAGCCCCAACGGGCTTGGCGGAGCCTGTACGTGGCGGGAAAACTTGATTTTGAGAAAAGTGACATATTAAAGCAGTTACCTCACCAATACTTTCTTGGATGTTATACCATTCTTCACAATATAGATGCCAGGTCCTTTGGGATTGTTTACTTTAATACCCTGCAGGGTATAGTACTCCGAATCCCGGACATCCTCATCAGTCGCTACTTTGTTAATCCCGCTATCAGTTCCGTGGCGCAAAGCTAGCTGCCCCTTATCGTTGATATACCAGTTCTCCTGTCCGGAAAGTTGGATACGACTGTATATATTGAGTTCATTCACAAATGATTGTGTGTTCATTTCGGTCTTGGTGTACGCTTGGCTACTGAAAATGTTTGTATAGTCACCTCTAACTTTGGTTGTGGATTTGGATACATCGCTATTCATATAGCAGCCACCTATGTTCTGCGGCTGGATATTTCCGCAGTCATATAAATATGCATTGGTGTGATACCATGAAGCCACCCATGAGTAGGAATGACCAGTCACTGTATAGGAGTCAACCCAGGCTACCGAATTCTTTATTATGCCTGAAAGATATCCGAAACCATGAGTGTAGAAAGCCACTGTATCATACACTCCAGACAAATGAGATCCCTCACACCAAAGCAACTTCCACCTCCTGTTTTACCGAAAAGAAGGCTTTGGACTAGTCTCGACGTAACATCATTAAATGTACAACTTTCAGCCGATCCACATACTCCTCCTTGTGTTATGGTCGCATTCCAACTGGTCGACGCCGAGATGCTCTGATTAACGTAAGAGATGTCACAATGGACGTTTATGTATTCAAACGTGCATTGTTCCGCTGTTGCCACGACAAACCCATGATCGCCTGCCAATGGTGTGGAAATGCTACCCGTCAACGAAAGGTGCTTGATAGAACCTTTGAAAATAAAATTTGTGCAATAAAAAGTTTGTTGTGGAAAAATTGTTGTGAATTAGGAGAATTTGTATCTTTGCGGAAAAGTTGACATTGAGATGAAGCGTAAGAATCCTTTTGTTATAAACGGTTATGCGGGAGCTGAGTACTTCTGCGATCGAGAGTATGAGACACAGCGCCTGGCTGAATTGTTGACAAACGGTAACAATGTGGTGCTCACGGGTCAACGACGAATCGGCAAAACCGACCTTATCCATCACCTGTTTGCTCAAAATGAGATAGCCAAAGGATATTTGGGAATGTACGTCGACGTTTATCCTACTCGTTCTCTCACCGAGTTCATCGCAACGTTGGGTAAGGCGGTAACCGATGCCTTACGCCCATGCGGCAAGGGAGCGATTGAGCAATTTATCTCCGTGCTTACATCCCTACGTGCTGAGTTAACTTTTGATTATCAAGGTTTACCCACATGGGGGGTGGGGGTGGGTAAAAGCGCCCAGCCAGAAATTACTTTGGAGGAGATTTTCTGTTACCTAAATAATTCCCCTATCCCGTGTATAGTGGCCATTGATGAGTTTCAGCAAATCACCCGTTATCCTGAGGGATCTAAAGTGGAAGCTTTACTTCGCTCTTATGTCCAACAGTGTCCAAACACGACGTTTATTTTCGCCGGGTCGAAGCGTCACTTAATGGCGGAAATGTTTACCTCTGGAGCCCGACCGTTCTTCCAATCGGCGACAATGTTAGGGTTGCCTTTGATTCCCCTCGATAAGTATGCCGATTTTTGTTGCGGGCTATTTGAGGACTACGGCAAGCGACTCGACCGCGAGGTGGTTAGGACGCTATATAAAAAATTCCGAGGCGTCACATTGTATATGCATAAAGTGATGAACGAGTTGTTTATCACCACTTTGGAGGGACAGACTTGCGAGAGTGACGCGGTAGAAGGCGCTATTGAAAAATTAATTAATGATGGTGCTGAGGGGTATTCCACCTTGTATTATCAGATGAGCGAGCGTCAGCGCGACCTTTTGCTGGCAATTGCGCGCGACGAAGAGGCCGAGGCCATTAATAGTGCGGCTTTTATAAACAAGCATTCTCTTGTGTCGCAAAGTGCCGTCGCCTCAGCTGCCAAGATCCTGCTCGACAAGGACATCATCACAAAGGACAACAACGTCTACACGGTCTACGACCAAATCTTCGGCCTCTGGATCCGCCACAAACTACTGGGTTGTCCGAGTAGCAAGTCTTGAAGGTTGAGACTCTACATCTCCACCTTATGGGCCAACGCGCAACCTTGGCACCGGGCCTGGATCTGCTTGAAGAAGTCGTAGCCCTTGTCGTCCACCAGAATGAAGGCGGGGAAGTCCTCAACCTCGATTTTCCAGATGGCCTCCATGCCCAGCTCGGGGTACTCCAGGCATTCCACCTTCTTGATGGAGTCCTGGGCCAGCACCGCGGCTGGACCACCGATAGAGCCGAGGCAGAAGCCGCCGTGCTTCTGGCAGGTGTCGGTTGTAGTAGAAACCGAAGGTAAGGTTGTAGCCCGAGAAGTCAAGGCCCCAAGCGGTTTGAGCACCACCATCCTTGGCAGCGTCGTTGGCGCCCTGATAGCCGAGGAAGCCGAAGTGAGCTACAAGCGAGAATTTGTCGGTTACGTTAACGGCAAAACCGGGCTTGAAACCGATGCCGTAAGTGCAGGCGGTGTCCGAGTTTTACAACTCCCCACGCCTCAACTCGTGCTCCAAAAGGCGCACACGTTCCTGCAACTGTTCTATAGAGGGTAATTGCTCGGCAAGCTCCTTGATATTGCGATAGGCCGCTACCCCTAGGGGATTTGTCACGGAATCAAAAGACCACTGCACCTCTGTCTTGTTCATGTCGCTGCATATCAGCAAGCCGATGGTGGGATTGTCCTCGTCAGATTTCAGCAGGTTGTTGACCGCGGCAACGTAGAAGTTCAGCTTGCCGGCGTATTCTGGAATGAACGGCTTGACCTTCAACTCTACAACAATGTAGCAGCGCAACCGGATGTGGTAGAACAGCAGGTCGATGGCGCGGGATTTCCCAGCCACCACAATTTCTTTCTGTCGGCCTACGAAGGCAAACCCGGTGCCAAGTTCTAAAAGAAAACGGGTCATCTGTTGGCACAGTGCATCTTCAAGTTGCCGCTCGGTGTACCTCTCCGGCAACGAGATGAAACCAAGATCGATGTTCTCGTGCATTATCTCCTTGGCGAGCAACGACTGCGGATGTGGTAGATGAGCGTCGAAGTTGTTGGGGAGGACGCCTCCACGGTTCTGGTAGTCTCCCTCCTTGATTCGCTCCAACAGGTAATGGCGGCTCCAATCGCCTTGAATAGTGCGAGTGATGTAATATAGCGCCTCGTCAACACTCTTGCACTTCTTGACAATTTCAACATGATGACCCCAAGGGATGAAGGCGAACACGGGCGGGAAAGGGAAGCCAGTCTTTTCTTGTTCATGAATTTCTGAACCAACTTGTTTCAGTTTTATATTCCTCAGGTTGTCAAGAGGTAATAAAACTGAAACAACTTGTTCCAGTTTTTTAGGGTTAATGTTTTGGGCATAAAACTCATACCATTGTTTCATGTACCATAAAGTGCGAGCCCCGAATCCCTGTTCTCCGGGAAACTCGTTTTGAAGGTCAAGGCTCACCTGCTCCACGATACCCATTCCCCAGCGGGCCTCGGCCTTGCGAAGCACCAGGTCGCGTCCCATTTGCCAATTCCATAGTAGCTTTTCGGAATTGACCTTTACCGCAGCCTTGACACGCGATTGGCGGTAACGCTGTTTCAATTCCGACAGCCATGCGGTGTAATCTGTATCCAGGTGTACGTTCTCCGACCGTACAATATAGGCTTCGTCACTCATAGTATACGCTTTAATTTATTTAACTCGCAGCGTTGTGCTTGGAGATGGCAACGCTGCGAGTTATAGGTTGGATGGTTTGGTATGTCTTGAGGCATTATTTTGTCAATGCGCAACCTTGGCACTGGGCCTGGATCTGCTTGAAGAAGTCGTTGCCCTTGTCGTCCACCAGGATGAAGGCGGGGAAGTCCTCAACCTCGATTTTCCAAATGGCTTCCATGCCCAGCTCGGGGTACTCCAGGCACTCCACTTTCTTGATGGAGTTCTGGGCCAGCACCGCGGCTGGACCACCGATGGAGCCGAGGTAGAAGCCGCCGTGCTTCTGGCAGGCGTCGGTCACCTGCTGCGAGCGGTTGCCCTTGGCGATCATGATCATCGACCCTCCGGCGGCCTGGAATTGGTCGACGTAGGAGTCCATACGGCCAGCAGTGGTGGGGCCGAACGAACCTGATGCCATTCCCTTGGGGGTCTTGGCAGGACCAGCGTAGTAGATAGGATGCTTCTTCAGGTACTCGGGCATTGGCTCGCCGCGGTCGAGGCGTTCCTTGATCTTGGCATGGGCGATGTCGCGGCCCACGATGATGGTGCCCTTGAGCGACAAACGGGTCGATACGGGGTACTTCGACAACTCGGCCAATACCTCGGGCATGGGGCGGTCGAGGTCGATCTCCACCACTTGGCCCTCAGTGCCTTTGCGCAGGTGCTCGGGGATGAGCTCGCCGGGGTTGGCGTCGAGTTTCTCGATCCACAGGCCCTCGCGGTTGATCTTGGCCTTTACGTTGCGGTCGGCCGAGCAGCTTACACCCAGGCCGATGGGGCAGGAGGCACCGTGACGGGGCAGACGGATCACGCGGATGTCGTGCGCGAAATATTTGCCGCCGAATTGCGCGCCCAGCCCGATTTTGTGGGCCTCCTCAAGGAGCTGCTTCTCCAGCTCCACGTCGCGGAATGCGTGGCCAAGGGCGTTACCCTTTGTAGGCAGGTTGTCGTAATATTTGATGGATGCTTTCTTTACGGTGTCGAGGTTTTTCTCGGCCGAGGTGCCACCGATCACGAAGGCGATATGGTAGGGAGGGCAGGCTGCGGTGCCCAAGGTCTTCATCTTCTCCACGAGGAAGGGGACGAGCGTCTTGGGGTTGAGAACGGCCTTGGTCTCCTGGTAGAGGTAGGTTTTGTTGGCCGAGCCGCCACCCTTGGCCACGAAGACGAATTTATACTCGTCGCCGTCCACGGCGTAAAGGTCGATCTGCGCGGGCAGGTTGCAACCTGTGTTAACCTCGTCGTACATGGTCAACGGGGCGTTCTGGGAGTAGCGTAGGTTGTCCTCGGTATAGGTAAGGTACACGCCCTTCGACAGGCGCTCCTCGTCGCCCCCGCCGGTCCACACGTTCTGTCCTTTCTTGCCCGCAATGATGGCGGTGCCGGTGTCCTGGCAGAAGGGGAGTTGACCTTTGGAGGCAACCTCGGCGTTGCGCAACATGGTGAGGGCCACGTACTTGTCGTTTTCCGATGCCTCGGGGTCGTGAAGGATTTTGGCCACCATCTCGTTGTGTTCGCGACGCAGCATGAAAGCGTTGTCGTGAGTGGCTTGGCGGGCAAGCACGGTGAGGGCCTCGGGATCGACAACGAGCATCTCGCGGTCGCCCCATTTCTCGGTTTTCACGTAGTCGGATGTGAGAAGGTAATACTCAGTGGTGTCCGGTCCCAGGGGGAACATCGGCTGGTATTCAAAAGGTTTTGTTGCCATAGAGTTTTGACTGGTTATTTATTTACCGCGAATTTAGCGATTTTTTCGAAAAAATGGGTAAATTCGCGTTATATGATGACTGAAGAGCAACACTTAAAACTGGAAGAGCGCATCGTGGAGGTGCTACGAAGCGTCTACGACCCCGAGATACCCATCGACATCTACTCGCTGGGGCTGATATACAAAATCGACCTCAACTACGAGGGCGACCTGGTGATCGACATGACCTTGACCGCCCCCAACTGCCCGGCGGCCGACTTCATCGTCGACGATGTGCGCACCAAGCTCGAGGGGCTCGAGGGTATCCGCTCAGTGGTGGTCAACATCGTCTTCGAGCCTGAGTGGACCAAGGATATGATGACCGAGGAGGCAAAGCTCGAGTTGGGTTTCCTGTAACCGCTACGTTATGGCCGAGCAACGCGACCTTACATATTTTATAAGCGACCTTCACCTCGGCTCTCGGGTGATGGACAACCCCCGCGACTATGAGCGCCGGGTAGTAGAATTCCTGCGCTCCATAGCTCCGCGCGCCAAGCGCCTCTACCTGCTTGGCGACGTCATCGACTTCTGGATCGAATTCCGCACGGTGGTGCCCCGCGGCTTCACCCGTTTCTTCGGCGCTCTTGCCGAGCTTGCCGATCAGGGGGTCGAAATCACTTGGATAATAGGCAACCACGATATATGGATGACCGACTATATCCCCACCGAGATTGGCGGCCGCGTGGTCGACGGCAACCTCATCGAGGATATCGACGGAAAGCGTTTCTTCCTGAGCCACGGCGACGGGGTGGGGAAGATACCCCCCGGATTCCGCTTCATCCGCTCGATGTTCCGCAACCGCGTGTGTCAAGCCCTGTTTCGCGCGCTCCATCCCCGTTGGACTGTGCCCATGGGGTTCTATTTCTCATCGCGCTCGCGCGGAGAGATTACGGGACCGGCCGAGTCGCAAGGCGAAGAGGAGAATTATGTGAAGTGGGCTCGCGGGTATGTCGTGGAGCATCCCGAAATCGACTACATCCTGCTCGGCCATCGCCACATCCTCATGGACAAGGAGATAGGCCAGAAAACCCGCCTGCTCGTCCTCGGCGACTGGATCCACCACTTCTCCTACGCCGTATGGGACGGCGTCCAGCTAAGGCTGGACAAGTATAAAGTATAAAGGATAAAGTATAAAGGAAATGCGGCAGCCCTCCCTGGGAGCGGTCGTGTGCCCCGCGGGTCACCGTGGGGATCCTATAGTTCCTTCCCTCTTTTAATCCACGCCAGTTATCCCTTCTTCCTTGGCCTCGACAGCAAGTCGCTCAGCCACACGCCCAAGAGGATAAGCGCGCAGCCTATCAACCCTATTACCGTGATCGCCTCGTCGAGGAATATCTGCGACGCCACCAGCGTCACAATCGGCGAGAAATACAGATAATTGGACGCCTTCACGGCACCCAACCGCTTCACCGCCTGCGCCCAAATAATATACGCCACCATCGACGCGAAAACGCCCAGGAACAGCAAGTTGGCCCACACCTCCGTGCGGCACAGCACCTCCCAGCGCAAGCCCCCCGGCTCGAACGCCAAGAACGGCAGAGCCGTCAGCAGTCCGTAGAAAAACGTCTTGCGCGAGATGAACATCACCGAGTAAAGTGCGTTCAACTTCCTTAATACAATCGAGTAGATTGCCCAACCCAGCGCTGCTGCCAGTGCCAACATATCGCCCAATGGCCGTATCGCCGCGTTGAACGAGGAGTTGAATATCACGCAACCCACGCCCAAGAATGCTAACAGCGACCCAAGAACGGTGCCCAGCTTCGGCCGCTCGCTCTTGTAAATCAGTCCCACCAACATTGTCGTGATAAGTGGCGCCGTGGTGGTAATCAACGCCACGTTGGACACCAGAGTGTACTGTATCGCCGTGTTCTCGGCTATGAAGTAAATCGAGCCGCCACACAAGCCGCACGTGGCGAACAACAGCTCGTCGCGCAGCGAGTTGCTCCAAAATTTCTTGTGACACGCCGCCAAAACCAGCAAGTAGGCCATCGTGAAACGCAGCACGTACACCTCCACCGGTGTCAAATCGTTGGGCGGCCCTTGACAAATCTTGGTCGAAATGAATGAGACACCCCACGCCGTCACAGTAATGATGGCGCCTAAATGAAACCAAAATGCCGATTTTTTCTCTACTGTTGAGCGAGACATGGCTATAGTAAGGCTTTTTGTGCTATCTTTGTGCAAAATTAGCTGAAATTTTCCAATGTGCCGAAACTAATTTTGCGTTTCAGGTGTAAATACTTTACCACATTCAGGCGCATGAGAGCCTAATTCAGCCATTTATTAACTTATTATATAAACGAAAAATGAAACTGTTAAAGAATGTTGCAGTGTTAGGAGTAGCCCTGTCGATGCTCGTCGGGGCTGGTTGCCAATCTATGACCAACACCGGTAAGGGTGCCCTTATCGGCGGTGGAGGCGGCGCGGCCGTCGGTGCTGGCCTCGGAGCCATAATCGGTGGCGGAAAGGGCGCGCTCATCGGCACCGCTATCGGCACAGCTGTCGGCGCTGGAGCCGGCGCGCTCATCGGCAAGAAGATGGACAAGCAAGCCGCCGAGCTTAAGCAGCAGCTCGCCGACAAAGCAGCGGTGGAAACCGTCGAGGATCAAAACGGCTTGGAGGCCGTCAAGGTTACTTTCAACGGCGGTATCCTCTTCCCCACCGGCAAGTACACCCTCAACCAAACTGCTAAGACCGACCTCACCCAATTAGCATCTTCCTTGCTGGCCAACCCCGACACTAACGTGCAAATCTACGGATTTACCGACAACACCGGCTCCTACGCCGTCAACGAGACGCTCTCCAACCAGCGCGCCGACGCCGTGCTGTCCTACCTGGCAAATTCCGGAGTGCCCGTTACCCGCATGACCGCCCAGGGTATCCCCATGGCCGACTATGTAGCATCTAACGAAACCGCCGAGGGCCGCGCCCAAAACCGCCGCGTCGAGATCTACATCACGGCCTCCAAGGAGATGATCCAGAAAGCCCAATCCGGCACCCTCCAGTAACCCTTAGGTGGGCCGGCCTTCCCCTCAGCAGGAAGGCAGTCGACTGGCTCCCGGGCTCGATTCCCCATCGAGCCACGGTGCCCCGCGGTTCGCCGCGGCGGCTCCCCCATCAGAAAGGCAGTCGACTGGCCCCCGGCTCTATTCCCCATCGAGCCACGGTGCCCCGCGGTTCGCCGCGGCGGCTCCCCCTTCAGGAGAAAGGCAGTCGACTGGCCCCGGCTCGAGTCCCCATCAAGCCACGGTGCCCCGCGGTTTGCCGCGGCGGCTCCCCTCATGAGGAGAAAGACTGTAATTCTCTCAGCGCCAAGCACAAAAAGAGGCCACTCGAAAGTGGCCTCTTTTTGTGGGCGCTGAGGGATTCGAACCCCCGACCCTCTGCTTGTAAGGCAGATGCTCTG
>CAZLSW010000059.1:0-20261 GCA_964562375.1 uncultured Muribaculaceae bacterium
TTGAGCTCCTCCATGGTGATGCCGCACAACGTGGCGTAATGGGAATTCATTGAGAGGTCACGCAAGTTGTTGACGCCTGAAAACAGTGTGAGATGGCTGAATCGGGCGACACCCGTGATGAGAGCGAAACGGATGTACTCGTCGCAAGCCTTCAGTTGCACGAAAAGGTTGCGCAAGATGTCGGAATTGGCCTCCAATGTAGGGGCATCGTGGATAGTTTCCAGCAGACCCTTGTCATATTCGTCAAATAGCAGCACCACACCCCGACCGCTCTGAAGATAGGATTTCTTTATCAAGTCGGCAAATAGAGCTCCTATGGACGGGTCAAGCGTTTGTAGGGTTAATTCCATGTCGGAAGCCTGCTCCAGAATAATAGCCCTCAATCCTGTTTCCAGGGAATCGGGAGAAGTGGCGTCGATACGGTTCATATCGACATGAATCACGGCATGCCGGGTCCAATCTTTCTCTAGATTAGCAATAGCAAGCCCCGCGAATAGGTTTTGGTCGCCCTGCCAGTAATATTTCAATGTGGAAAGCAAGAGGCTTTTGCCGAATCGGCGGGGACGGGACAAGAAAAAGCATTTACCGTTCTCATGTGCCAGCTGGTACATGAGGCCGGTTTTGTCGATGTAGAGACAGTTGTCGTTGCGCAGGCTTTTGAAATCCTGATAGCCGATGGGGAGGCGAGGATTGTTGTTTGGGGTCATGGCTGAAAGCGTTTACATTTTCCAACCGCAAAAATAATAAAAAATTCAACTTTCTCCGGTTTGAAACCACGAATTAACACTAATGGACACTAATGAGTTAACTTGAAATCCAATAAATTTTAGAGAACTTACGCTCTTTAATTTACACTAATCCCGGTAGGAGTTTAGTATCGAAATTCGTGTTAATTCTTTGCGCAGCAAAGCTTAATTTATGATTAAAATATAAGTTAAAGCACTGAATTAGTGAAATTTAGTGTTAATTCGTGGTTTCTCTAACCACAAGCGAAACTTAAATTAAAAAACTCCAAGACCGCAATAATATTTGAACGGGCGCAATCAGCAAGATGTTGCAAATAACCCTGATGAGATCGAGACTATTTTCCAATCCTCAATTGAGTAGGTTTGTTTATCTGTGTGTCGATGAACAACTGCTTGCGGCGGAATAAGGGAATTAAGGGAAGAGCGCAAAGCAAGAGAGGGGGAGGGGATTGCGGTAGAAAAGGGAGTCACCGGGGAAGAACGGGGGTTGGGTCTTCCAGGGGAGAGGGGCGATTGATTGGCTTGCGGGGGGAGGAGTTGGGCTTGGTTTTCTTATCCTTGGTGGAAGAGCGTTTCTTCCGTTGGTGTTGATGGGTAGTGGTGTCCGCGCTGGTGATGACGGCTTGGATGGAGTCGGCCGGAATCGATTGTGTCAGGGTGGGGGTACTACAGCCACGGACGATTGCCACGGCGATAATAGCACAGGCCATGAGGGCCAATGCGATCATGAGCCCTCGGAATTCGCCGGTGGTGAGTTGTTGTTTCATCGCCCGCGAAGTTACGTTCTTTTTCGGTAAGTGGCAACAGCGGCGAGGCTGAAAGCGAGGGCGAAAGCGGCGAGGGCGAGGAATTGTGGGAGTTGGTCGGCAAGTGTTGCTCCGCGCAGGTAGGTGGCTCGCATGATATCGACGTAGTAGCGAGGTGGGATACCGTAGGTGACGCTACGCGCCCAGTCGGGCATCGATTCCACGGGGGTCATTAGTCCACTCATAAGGATGAACACCATCACGAAGAAGAACATCACGAGCATGGATTGCTGCATGGTGTCGGAGAAGTTGGCGATGACAAGGGCCATTGACGACATGAGGATAATCATGAGGGCGGAGGCTAGGTAGATGACGGCCCAGTTGCCTTGTGGCCAAAGGTTCCACACCAAACCGGCGATTACCATGGCGATTGTGAGGATGAGAAGGCCGATAGCCCAGTAGGGTATTACTTTGCCGAGGGTGAAGGTGAGTTGGAATACGGGGGAGACGTTGATTTGCTCGATTGTGCCACGTTCTTTTTCGCCCACGATGTTGAGGGCTGGGAGAAAGCCGCATATCATCACTAGGAGCATGATCATCAGGGCAGGGATCATGAAGTGGCGGTAGTCGAAGGTGGGGTTGAAGAGGTAGGTGGTGGAAGGAGCCACTGAGGTAAAACCGTGGTGCGCATTGGCACCAGGGGATTGTTGCAGTCGAGGAGCTATGATTTGGGTGACGTATTGTGAGCCGAGGGAGGCTTGGGTGGCGTTTACGGCGTTGGCGCTGACGGAGATGGTGAGAGGTTGGGAGGTCGCTAAGGATTTGTCGAGTCCGCGGGGGATTTCGACTATTACATCGGCTTGGTCGTTTTCCATCATTTCCAAGGCTCGCTCACGGGTGCCTACGACTGCTTGGAGGGTGGTGTATTCGTTGGCGTTGATGTCCGAGATAATACGGCGCGAGATGGAGGAGTGGTCCTGGTCAACCACCACCACTGGTACGTGCCTCACTTCCATGGAGGTGACCAGTGGCATCACGAGCATCACCATCAAGGGGAACATGAGGATGAGCCGCGGCAAGAAGGGATTGGCGCGTAGCTGGCGTAGCTCTTTTATGAGGATGGCCCGTAGGGAGGTGGTCATTGTAATCGGTCGTTGAATTTTCGAGCAGCCACCGTGAAGATGAGCGCGGTGGTTGCGGCGAGGATTGACACTTCGAGGATGATGTCGCCCAGGGTGAGGCCCTGGATCATGAGCTTGCGCATGGCGGCGATGTACCATCGGGCGGGGACGATAGCCGATATCTGCTTTAGGATGACGGGGAGGTTGTCGATTGGGAACATGAGGCCCGAGAGCATCACCACGGGCATAATCATCACCATTCCGCATATAAGCATGGCCATCACTTGATTGGAGGAGATGGTGGAGACGAGTAGGCCGAATCCCAAGGATAGAATAACGTAGAGAAGAGTGACGAGGACAATGGGGGCGGCTCCGGCTGTCATGGGGACGTCGAGCGCGTATCGAGCGATAACCAACACGAGGGTGAGGTCGATGCATGAGAGGACGAAGAACGGCACCATTTTGCTCACGATAATCTGCCATGGACGCGCGGGGGAGACGAGTAGTAGTTCCATTGTCCCAGTCTCTTTCTCCCGGACAATAGCTACGGCGGTCATCAAGGCGCACACCAGCAGAAAGAGCATACCCATGATTCCTGGGACGAAGTTGTAACCGCTTTTGAGTTGGGGGTTGTAGAGCATGCGGGTTTCCACCCCGCCGTGACCGACAGGGCATTCAACGGCCATGGTTACATCCTGGGAGAGGATGGATTGGATATAAGATTGGGAGGATTGGGCGATGTTGGGATTGGACGCGTCGACGAGTATTTGGACGTCGCCGGGATTGCGGCCGAAGACGACTGCGGCTTGTGCGGCGCCACTGCGGAGGGCTTCGTGCACTTGGGATACGGGCACACTGCCCACGATGGTGATATACGGGTTAGCCTCGAGGCGGTCGACGGCTTGGCGATTGGCTTCGGTGTAGGTTTGCCAAGCCACGGCCACGTTCACTTGGTTGACCTCGGTGGATATGGCGAATCCGAAGAGGAGCATCTGCACCACGGGAATTGCGAGCACGACCAGTAGCATGCGGCGGTCGCGCAGCACGTGCAGGGTCTCTTTGCGTATCATGGCCAAGAGTCTAGTCACTGCGTTGGCCCTCCCTTGCCAGTAGGTAGAACACTTGTTGCATGGTGGAAGCGTTGAACTGTGTTTTGAGTTGGGCCGGGGTGCCTATGGCGGCTATCCGTCCGTCAACCATGATTGATACACGGTCGCATAGCTCGGCTTCGTCCATGTAATGGGTTGTGACGAAGATGGTAACGCCTCGGGCAGCGGCTGAGCGTATAAGGTCCCAGAATTGGCGTCGCACTACGGGATCGACTCCTCCCGTTGGCTCGTCGAGGAACACGATCGATGGATCGTGGAGCATGGCCACGGCGAAAGCCAGCTTTTGTTTCCAGCCCAGTGGGATGTCGGCCACTTTTTCATTGCGACGGTGGTAGAATCGGAGTTCTTCGAGCAGTCGTCGGCCGTTTCTTTCGATGTCATTAGGTCGCATGCCGTAGATTCCGCCGAAGAATTGGATGTTTTGCCACACACTTAGGTCGTCGTAGAGGGAAAATCGCTGGCTCATATATCCGATTTTGCGCTTGATAAGCTCGCCTTGGGTAATAATATCGCAATCAGCTACTTGGCCGCTACCTTCTGAAGGGTTACTTAAACCCGTGAGCATGCGCATGGCCGTGGTTTTGCCGGCTCCGTTGGCTCCAAGGAAGCCGAATATTTCTCCCTTAGCGACGCTGAAAGAGATTTGGTCGACGGCGGTAAAGTCGCCAAATCGCTTGGTGAGGCCTTGGACTGAGATGGAGGGACCCTGCGGTGATCCGCAGGGCACGCGACCGACAAGGGATGGGGGAGTGGCGGGGGATTGCTCGCCCATGAGCTTGATGAAGACGTCCTCGACAGTGGGGCATTGGTGGGTGATAAGGAGGTTGTCGGGGGTGTCGGTTTCCATGATTCGGCCCTGGTTGATCAGGGCAACACGCTGGCATCGGTGAGCCTCGTCCATATAGGGGGTGGAGGCGAGGATTACGATACCTTGGGAGCGGAGGTCGTAGAGGAGGTCCCAGAATTCTTGGCGGCTCACGGCGTCGACACCGGTCGTTGGCTCGTCGAGGAGCAGTACCTTAGGGCGGTGGATTAGGGCGCAACAGAGTGCGAGTTTCTGCTTCATTCCTCCCGATAGCTTGCCTGCGGGGCGCTTGGCAAAGGGTGCGATTTGCTCGTATACGGGGGCGATCAGCTCATAACCTTTCTTAACGGGAACACCAAACACGGAGGCGTAAAATTCGATATTCTCACGGATGGAGAGGTCGGGGTAGAGGGCGAATCGTCCTGGCATGTAACCGATGGAGGCTCTCACCAGTCGGCGAGCCTGCTCGACGTCGTTGCCTGCTACCGTAGCGGTGCCTTTGTCGGGAAGGAGCAGGGTGGCGAGGATGCGGAAGAGGGTGGTTTTGCCCGCACCGTCCGGACCGATGAGGCCCACAATCTCGCCTTGCTCCACCGAAAGGGAGACATCGTCCAAGGCTTTCACCGAGCCGTAACTCTTGCTAACATTATTAATGGTTATCGCAGCCACAATCAACTAACAACTAACAACTAACAACTAACAACTAACAACTAACAACTACAACACCACATTCCCCGTAAGACCGATTTTGAGGGAGTGGTCAGTGTTGGGGACAGAGATTTTGACAACGTACACGAGATTGGCGCGGGAGTCGGCTGTCTGGATGGTTTTGGGGGTAAATTCGCTTTGGGTGGCAATATAGGTGATAGTGCCATCATAGTAGCGAGTGTTGCCGGCGCCATAGTCGGCTATAACCTTCACTTTTTGGCCTAATTTAATGTCTTGTAGCTGGTCGCTGGTGAAGTAGGCCCGGAGGTAGATGTTGGAGATGTCGGCGAGTTTCACCAACGGTGTTCCAAAGGCGGCCACTTCTCCAGGTTCGGCGTATTTGGCAAGGACGGTGCCTGAGATGGGGGCAAGGATGGAGGATTTTGCGATTTTGTCGTCGATGGCTGCCAATTGGGTATCAATAGCCTCGGCTTTGCTCGTGGTGGAAGTGGTGGTGGTGGAGAGTTGGGAAAGGAGCGCGTCAAGCTGACCTTTAAGGGAGGCTACTTGTGTGTTGAGGTTGTCTAATTGCTGTTGAGTTGCGGCTCCAGCGGCGAGGAGTCGGGCGATACGGTCACGATCGGTGGTGGCTCCAGAGATTTGCTCGCGTAGGGATTGGGCTTGTTTTTGGATGTCCGGTAGCGACTCCATCAGGGCTTGACGTTGGAGAATGAGTTCGCCACGCTGTAGGGAGAGTTGCACAGTGTCGATTTGACCGATGATTTGGCCTTTGGTTGCACTATCGCCTTCCTCGACGTTGAGCCATAGGATTTTACCTGTTGCCTCGGAGGAAACTGTCACCTCAGTGGCCTCGAATGTACCCTGGGCGTCGAAGTCGTTTGATGATGAACAAGACGCGATCAGGAAGATAAAGCAAAGGTAGAGATATCGTAGGGTTTTCATTGGTTCAAAGTGTTTTGGAGTGAATATTGGGCTTTTAACATCTCAATGTAGTGGCTTTCGGCTGCGATGATCGCGTTGCGCTCGTCGGTGATGCGCAGGAGCAAGTCGGTAGGCTCGACAATACCCTCTCGGAGACGCGCCTCGGAGGCCATACGCACGCGTTGTCGAAGGGCAACTATCTCACCGTCGGCTTGGGAGATGTCGCTAAGTCGTTGGATATCGGCACGTTGCCGGGTGGCTTGGAGAGAGGTGCTGAACTGGAACACGTCCTTGGCGACATCCACCCTCTGGCGTTGGGCTTCTATTTGGGATAGTTTCCCTTTGCGCGTGTATAGTTCGCCTATCGACCAAGAGGCTGACAATCCGATTGTTGCACCCCATTTTGGCTCGCGGTTGATCATCGCCTCCATGAAGTTGGCACCGGGGTAACCCCATGATCCTTGGGCGAATGCCCCGACTGTGGGGAGCAGCGACGCCTTCACTTGCTGTTCTTGGGCATTGAGTGAGGCTTGTCGAGCGTCAAGCAGCTGCCATTCAGGACGTTGGGAGGCGGAATCGTCGACTGGCAGGAGAAGCTGTGAAGGGATTTCCAGCGATTCCTGTCCGTCGGTTCCAAGGTAGAGACCCAAAACCTTGCGATAGGCGGCGATAGTAGCTGACACTGAGGCGATTTGTTGGCGTGTGGAAAGCTGGTCAACGGCGATAGCGTCGGCATCCGAGAGCATGGCGGCTCCGTTTTCAACAAGGGTGTTCACTCGGTCGAGGTTGGCCTGCAAGAGTGTATCTGTTTGCTCGAGGGTGGATTTCTGCCTCTCCATCAGTAAGATAGAAAAGAAAAGGTCGTCGATTCGAGAGCGCAGGTTGTATAATTCAACTTCATTGGATAGAGCGTCCTCGCGGCTCTGGGCCTTGATAATGTCCTTGGAGGCTGAGACGCGACCGCCGTCGTAGATTATTTGTGTGATGTCCAAGGTGGCTTTATACTGCCAATGAGCCAAGCCTTGGAGGTTGAGCCCTCGTTGCTGGAGTATCTCGCTGAGCACGTCGGGATAGGATGCCACGGTGGATTGCCACACTCCCTGTGCGCCGAGAGTAGGCTGGGGGAGCCATGCTTTTTGGGCGTTGCGGAGATTGTATTGCTCAGTTAACTCAATCAACTGGTAGTCGCGCACGAGGGGGTATCGCTCGGTTGCCTGCTGTCGGGCTTCGCCAAGCGTCAGGGCAGAGCATGGCGCAAAGCCAAGCATGGCCATGAACAATATAGTCAACAGTAATCTCATGGCTCGATGCGTTTTCTTATGGTTAACAAGTTTTCCTCCAATCGCTTATCGAGGTATTCTTCAGGTGATACTCCAGCGATCATGGCTGCGGGTTCGGCAAAGGCAACTGAGGTGAGATTAAGCGCCAGGATGTCGATAAACAGTGACAACATGTCAATCGAGGCAATTTCTCCACGTTGCGTGGCCTGTTCCACTTGTGTGTTGAACCTCTTTCTCATCGATGAGAACAAGGTTTTGACGCTGGCAAACCATGCGTCGAGCCTCGTGGGATCCTGGCGGTATTCGGTGAGAAGCAGTATGGGCAGGCGGTAGTTGACCTTTACAAACTCAAAGTGACGGCGTGCGGCCTCAAGTATTCTCTCATTTATGGGAGCGTTGTCCTCCAAGAGCGCTGCAAACACCTTAGCGGCCATCTCGCTGAGTTTATCTTGGCAAATACGCTCAAATAGAGCTTCTTTCGTGCGGAAATAATAGTGGAGCATTGAGTGGGTGACACCAGCGGCAGCGGCGATGGTGGTGGTGCGTGCCCCTGCGAATCCTTTTTCGATAAATTCCCTTTCGGCGGCCAGCAAGATGGCGTGCTCACGGTCGGTAGCCTCAACTTTCTTTTGGCTGAGAGTGTCGACGGCGATTGTGGCGATTAATTCATCCATATCGGTGAGAGTCAATGTGATAACCTCGTTAAACAAATTGTTAAACAAATTGTTTGCGACAAAGGTACGTCAAAGTTTTGAATTATGCAAGGGGGGGTATATAGGGGAAGGGGAAGAAGGTGGAAAGGTAGGGGGAATAAACCCCGCGGCGAACCGCGGGGCACCGTGGCTTGTTGTGGGAGGCTTGCGGCGAACCGCGGGGCACCGTGGCTTGATGGGGAGGCTTGCGGCGAACCGCGGGGCACCGTGGCCTGATGGGGGAGGGGCGAGGGCAATTATCTATTTTGCTGTGTCTCTTGCAGTTGGAGAGCGGCAAGGCGCAGGCGATGCTTGGCTACCGATGGCGACAGGGGTTCGTCGGGTAGAAACTGATCGCAGGGAATAATGGATTGGTTACGAGGTACTTGGCGAGCCGCGCCTGGAAGGATAATAAGCTTGACACCGTGATTCAGGCAGTGGCACATGAGTGAGCCAACAACTTTGCCCGCCGAGGATTGCTCGTCGAGACAGCCTTCACCGGTGATGACAATGGTGCCGTCAACAACGTCTCGGAAGATGCCGTAAGCCTCGACCATCGCCTCGGCACCAAGTGTGGCACGAGCGCCAATTACCCTTTGCAGGGCGAATCCCACGCCTCCTCCAGCGCCTGAGATTTCCTTTTCGACGCATATAGGTATTGCTGTAACTTCCCAAGAATGGAGCAGTTGTCTCAATCGTGGCATCTCGTCCTCTTTCACTCCTTTCTGGAATGCGAAACTCAGTGCAGATATTCCGTCGAAGCTATATAGGGGTGCCTCCACGTCGCTAATGGCCCTGATGCGAGTTGCAAGTGATTGATAATCATTAGGTGGGACTATCGAATACACTTTGTCCAACTCACCGGGGGGCAGAGGGGTGGAAAAGAATACGCCCGATCGGCCAAACAGTCGCCAACCCAATCCTTGCAACAAGCCTGCGCCTCCATCCACGGTTACCGTGCCGCCAACACCGATGTTCAATACCACCCGTGGATCGCTGTCGAGAATCTTGCGAATAGCCAAGCCGAGGCCGTAAGAGGAGCTGTGCCAAGGTTCTAATGCGCCTTCCATGGTGTCGTGACCGATTACGCTTGCCGAATCGATAAACGCCTCACCCGACACGGGGTTGTGCCACCATTGTGCGGTTATTGGTACGCCTATGGGATTGACGGTTTCCACTACCTTCTTCTCGGTTGCTCCGTGCAAACGTCCCAGCAAAGCGGCTGTTCCCTCGCCACCATCGGCCATGGGAGCCAACCTCACATCATACTCGGAAGCAAGCGGACGGATAGCTTCAGCGATAATCGTTGCGGCCTCCATAGCGGTCATAGTACCCCGATATTTGTCGGGACAAATCCAAATGGCGGGTTTGGTTGTTTTCATATTAACTGCAAAATTAACAAAAATCTCATATGATTCGCAAAAATTGAGTACCTTTGGGGAAACAAACATAAACACAACGCCCATGAAAGCCCTAACCCTCACAATGCTACTGGCAGCCTCGGCATCCCTGCTGTGCCCGGCTCAACGACTGGTGTTGCTCCACACCAACGACACTCACTCGCAAATCGATCCCACCGACTCCAACGAGGGCGGTGCCCTGCGACGCAAGGTGCTGATTGACAGTGTACGAGCCGTGGAGCCTAACGTTCGACTGATTGATGCAGGTGACGCCGTGCAAGGCACACTCTTCTTCAACCTCTACAAAGGGGAGGCCGAACACAAAGTGATGAATCTGCTTGGTTACGACCTGGCCATACTCGGCAACCACGATTTCGACAACGGAATCAACCGCCTCGCCGAGAACATAGCCACCGATTCTGCAACGTGGATCACAACCAACTACGACCTACGCAACACTCCTTTGGACCCCTATTTCGTGCCTTATGTCGTGGAGGAGATTGACGGCAAAAAGGTGGGATTCATGGGTATCAATCTCGACCCCAAAGGGATGATTTCCGACGGCAACTACGACGGCTTGGTCTACCTCGACCCCTATGAGGCCGCCAACGCCACGGCTTGGAGCCTGAAACACAACGAGCGCTGCGACGCTGTTGTGGCCATCACTCATCTGGGTTACGACGTGGTGGGACAGCCCGACGACCTTGGCCTTGCCGCTTCCAGCAAAGATATCGACCTGATTATAGGCGGTCACAGCCACACGCTTATCAACCCCGCCGACGGCAAGGTGGCCTATCGCGTGCCCAATGCCATGGGCGACACTATCACCGTGACACAAGTGGGTAAAAGCGGCAAATACCTCGGCCAATCCACCATTGACCTTGCCACTGGCGATGTCGACTATAAGATTATACACGTTGACGGCCGTCTCGATTCCCAAATCAAGCCGGAATGGGTGGAGGTAATCGCTCCTTATCGACATGGCGTGGACTCGCTGATGAACGTGAAGGTTTCCTCAACCCCGATTCTGCTTGAAGCCGACGGACAGCGACTCCCCAATTTCCTTGCCGATTTCGTTGTCGACAAAGCCAAAAAACTCACCACCAAGCCAATCGACCTTGGCTTGATCAACCGTGGAGGTATCCGTCGCTCGTTGCCCAAGGGAAATATTTCCGAGGGCCAGATTATGACAATGTTGCCTTTTGACAACTCGGTTACGGTAATCGAAGTGAAGGGAAGCGACCTGGCCGAGGCACTCGCCATCCTTGCCGAGAGCAATGCCGCCGCTATCAGCAAAAACGGCAGCATTCAAACGGGTAAAACCAAGGACGAGACACAAGTTTATATCGGTGGGGAGCCGATTGACCCCGACAAGACCTACACCGTGGCCACAATCGACTACCTGGCCAACGGAGGCGACTATGCGGCTCCCCTGAAGAAAGCCACCGTAACGGTCAAAAGCGACCAAATCCTGTGGGCCGACCTGCTCGACTACCTGCGTCACGACCTGCGCGGCAAGCCTCTGAAAACTGATCCAACCCAGCGCATCAAATAATTCCCATTTAATGTATTCGTTATCACGTTATAGCGAAATTACGATTAGAAGCATGAAACCCCTAAAGTTCCTGATAGCCGCCCTGCTGACAGCCGCCATCCCGACCTCGGCTGTCACTCCCAAGATATTGACCAAGGTTGACCAACGAGCGTGCAACCACTGGGTGGATTCGGTCTACAACTCCCTGAGCCTGCACGACCGCATCGCCCAGCTATTCATTCCCATGGTCAACCCCAACGGTGACAAAGCAAAAGGGGAACTTAAACTGTTGGTGGAAACTACCCACGTGGGAGGACTCCTGTTCAATCGTTCTTCGCTGGCCCGTATGGCTGATATGACCGCTTACGCCCAAAGCATGGCCACTATTCCGCTGCTTATCACCTTCGACGGCGAATGGGGCCTGGCTATGCGTATCGACGAGGCTCCCCGATTCCCCTATAACATGGCATTGGGAGCCATCGCCAACGAGCGTCTGCTCTACGATTACGGACGTGAGGTAGCCCGCGAATGCCAAGCCATAGGCGTTCACGTCAACTTCGCCCCCGACCTCGACGTCAACACCAACCCTGCCAATCCCGTCATCGGTTACCGATCGTTTGGCGAGAGTCCGCAAAGGGTAGGGGCCCTAGGCTCAGCCTACTCACAGGGATTGGAGAGCGGAGGCGTGCTTTCGGTTTCCAAACACTTCCCCGGCCACGGCGATACTTCCACCGACTCCCATAAGGAGCTTCCCACAGTTACCCACTCCTTGAAGCAGATGGAGAGCGACGACATTGCCCCGTTCAAGCGATACGTGGGAGAAGGGTTGGGGGGAGTGATGGTTGGTCACTTGAATGTGCCGGCGCTTGATCCCTCTGGCACTCCCGCATCGCTTTCCAAGAAAATCACCACCGACTATCTCAAAGACAAAATGGGATTCCAAGGGCTGGTTTTTACCGACGCACTTGCGATGAAAGGAGCCCACACTCCCGGCAAGAACAACTGCGTGGTAGCCCTCGAAGCGGGTGCCGACATCCTGCTAAGCTCAGAGGCACCAATCTCCGACATCCGGGCTGTGGAACAAGCCGTGAAGGACGGCAAAATTCCCGCCAAAATAATCGAGGAACGCTGCAAGAAAGTGCTTACGTTCAAATACGCCCTCGGCCTCAGCCAACCCCAAACCATCAACACTGCCAACCTTGAAAAGATTGTCAACTCCCCGCAAGCCGACGCTATTAATCGTCGTTTGGCCGCAGCCTGCATAACCTGCATCCGCAACGACAACGACATCCTTCCCATCCCCGATACCCGCGACGTGGCCGTGGTCAATATCGGCAACAAATCCCCCGACAATGCCTTCACCCGATATTGCGGCAAATACGCCCAAGCGACCGTCTATAACAACCAAGGTACCCAATTCTCACCCGAAAAGCTAAGGAAAATTCTAGCCCATGAGTATGTGGTGATCGGCGTGTACGACGATTCCTCCGTATCCCGAGAGACCCTCGCCCAATTCACCCGGGCCAAAAATGTCATCCCAGTATTCTTTATGTCGGCACTGAAGATGGGAAAATTCGCCACCCAAGTGAAGAACTGTCCCACGCTGGTCCTCGCTGGCGACGACACCCCCTACTTGCGTGAATACGCCGCCCAAGCCGTGTTTGGAGGAATCAACGTTACAGGGCGCCTCCCCGTCAACCTTAAGGGCATAGCTCCCCTCGGTTCGGGCGTGAAAATACAGAAAAAACGTCTCGGATATACCTCCCCCGAAGTAGAGGGCGTGGCCCCTTGGCTAGCCGACAGCATCGACGCACTCGTGGCTCAGGGGATAAAGACCAAAGCTTTCCCTGGGTGCCAGGTGCTCATTGCCAAAGGTGACAACGTGATTTTCAACAAAAATTACGGCACGCTCGACTTCAAAACGTCCACCCCCGTCACCGATGCCACTATTTACGACCTGGCCTCGGTTTCCAAGGCCACAGGCACCCTGCCCGGAATCATGAAAGCCTTCGACACTGGTTTGATAAAGCTCGACGACAAGGCCTCCAAGTACATCCCCGGGCTGCGTGGCACCGACAAAGAAAACATCACCGTACGCCAGCTTCTCTACCACGAAAGCGGCATGCCAGCCTCGCTCAACATGTACCAAATGATGATGGACACGGCTACATACACCGGTCCTCTTATCACTGGGAAGCCCACCAAGACCAACACCATAAAAATCGCCAATAAATCCTACGGTAACGCCTCGGCCAAGCGCCGCACCGATATAGCATCCTCCACCCGATCTGACAAATTCCCCATCGAAATCGCCAAAGGCTTCTGGGTAGGTCCCGCAACCTATGATTCCATAATGTCACGCATCTATAACGCTAAGCTGCGTCCCAACAACTCCTATAACTACTCCTGCCTCAACTTCGCCCTGCTCTCCGACGCCGAACAATGCGTCACTGGCGAGAGCCACGACAAATATGTGGGACGCACCATCTTTGAACCACTCGAAATGTACCGCACCGTTTACCGCCCCCTTGATCACTTCCCAGTTACCGAAATCGCTCCAACCGAGAACGATACTTATCTGCGCCGACAAACTGTCCGCGGCTATGTCCACGACGAGTTGGCTGCCATGTCGGGAGGCGTGCAGGGTAACGCAGGGCTGTTCTCAACCGCCAACGACCTTGTAAAGCTATGCCGAATGTACCTTCAGGGAGGGGAGTACGCGGGCAACCGGGTACTGTCGGAGGCAACAGTCAAGAATTTCACTACCTCTCGCAGTGAATCAGGCCGACGTGGCCTGGGATTCGACATCACATCGCCCACCGACCGCGAGACAAAGCTCTACGGACACACTGGGTTCACCGGCACCTGCTTCTGGATAGACCCCGAAACCGACCTTATCTACATCTTTTTGAGCAACCGCGTCAATCCCACCCGTGACAACGCCGCCTTCTCCCGTCTCAACGCCCGCACCCGTATCCTTGACTACATCTACCGAGCAATGCCTGAGGGAGGTAATTAGGTAAATAGTGAGTAGCAGCCTCCCTTGGGCTGCCATCGATAACACAAAAAAAGCGCCTCCTACAGGGAAACGCCTTTTTATCTCAACTGCCAGCAAAATTTACTTTTCGCCCTTGCCCTTGGTGGTCTCCGGAGTCTCGGGTACCTCCTCCTGGATGCCAGCCAAAGCCGGATCAATCATGATGCGGCCGCAGTACTCACACACGATAATCTTCTTGTGCATTTTAATCTCCAACTGCTTCTGAGGCGGGATGCGATTGAAGCAACCACCGCAGGCGTTACGCTGGATGTAAACGATGCCAAGGCCGTTGCGGGCGTTCTTGCGTATGCGCTTAAAGGCTTGAAGCGTACGGGTGTCAATGCTGGGCTCAATATCCTTAGCCTCTTGACGCAGGCGCTCCTCGTCCTGACGGGTCTCCGACACGATTTCGTCAAGCTCCTGCTTCTTCTCGGCCAAGATGTGGTTCTGGTCCTGAAGCTTGTCGTGGGTAGCCTTAATCTCCATCTCCTTGTTGTCGATGGCACGACCGTACTCGTTGATGTGCTTGTCGGCAAGCTCAATCTCGAGGCTCTGGAACTCGATTTCCTTGCTCAGGAGGTCAAACTCGCGGTTGTTGCGCACATCGTCCAATTGCTGGCGATAGCGGTCGATAAGCTGTTGCGCCTTGCCGATTTTGGCGTTTTCGTCGTCAATTTTGTGCTTGAGCTCGTCAATCTCGCGGTTGTAGTTGTCGATACGCGTGTGAAGGCCCTCGATGGAGTCCTCGAGGTCTTTCACTTCCAAGGGAAGCTCGCCGCGGATAGTCTTGATGCGGTCGATCTCCGTAAGGATGGTCTGGAGCTTGTAGAGGGCGGTCAGACGATCCTCTACCGAGAGTGTTTGCTCAGTTGCTTTATTCTTTTCGGTTGCCATATAAACTATATGTAAACTATGGGATTTTTTTCTTTCTGAGAATACGTGACTGCAAAGTTAGGAATTTTTTCTCTAATTATTTGATAAAAAATTTCTTTTGTGCACTCTTCGCTCTCAAAATGGCCGATATCGATGAGAAAAATCTCATCAGAGTAGTCGCAGAAATCGTGGTAACGGGTGTCGGATGTGATGTAGGCCTGCGCCCCGGCGGCGATGGCCTGGGGAATGAACTCCGAGCCGGAGCCTCCACAAAGGGCCACGCGCGTTATAGGCTCGCTTTTGGGCATCGTGCAACGTACCACGGGCGAGTGACACACATGCTTCACACGGTCGACAAGCTCTACAGGGGAGATGGAGTAGGGGAGATCTCCCACCACTCCCAAGCCAACTCCCGACTCGGCTCCCGGTTTTTGCTCCAATACCCTTAAGTCCCTAAGCCCGAGCAATCGGGCGAGGGTATAAGAGACGCCGCCGGGAGTGTTGTCAACCGACGTGTGGCAGGCGTAGATGGCAACACCACAGCGGATGGCGTCAATGGCAGTGCGCTCTACACGTCCATTGCCGTTAAGTCGTTTCAACCCGCGGAAGATCAACGGATGATGCGCCACGATAAGGTTACAGCCCTTGTCAATGGCCTCGGAGACAATCTCAGGGGTAACATCGACGCACAGAAGCGCACCGGTGCACTCCTGATCACCTCGGCCGATGATAAGCCCCGTGTTGTCCCAGGATTCTTGCAAGCCCGCAGGCGCGAAGGCCTCCAAAGCTTCTACAATATCAGAGATTTTAGGCATGCCTTTATCCTTCATCCTTTATCCTTATCTTGAGGTAAAACCTCAAGATTCAGCTCATCGAGCTGCTTTTGGTCGAGTGGAGCGGGAGCGTCGAGCATCACGTCACGGCCCGAGTTGTTCTTGGGGAAAGCGATGCAGTCGCGAATGGAATCCAAGCCAGCGAACAGCGATACCCAGCGATCGAGGCCGTAGGCCAGTCCACCGTGAGGCGGCGCGCCAAACTTGAACGCGTTCATCAGGAAGCCAAACTGCTCCTGTGCCTTCTCGGGGGTGAAACCGAGGATCTCGAACATTTTGGCTTGAAGCGCGCTGTCGTGGATACGAATGGAGCCGCCTCCAACCTCTACACCGTTGACAACCATGTCGTAGGCGTCGGCCCGCACGGCCGCTGGGTCGGTGTCGAGCAATGGGATATCCTCGTCCTTGGGATGGGTGAAGGGATGGTGCATAGCCATCAGGCGCTGCTCCTCGTCGCTCCACTCAAACATCGGGAAGTCGACAACCCAAAGGCATGAGAACTGGTTTTTGTCCCTCAATCCCAAGCGATTGCCCATCTCCAAGCGTAGCTCGCAGAGCTGCTTGCGGGTCTTCATTGCATCGTCGCCCGAGAGGATGAGGATGAGATCGCCTGGCTCGGCGTTCATGGCCTTTTTAAGTGCCTGCAGGTCGTCCTGAGTGTAGAATTTGTCTACCGACGATTTCACATTGCCGTCGGCTTCAACTCGGGCATAAACCAAGCCCTTGGCGCCGATTTGGGGCCGTTTTACGAATTCGGTCAACTGGTCCAATTGCTTACGGGTGTAGCTTGCGGCTCCCTTGGCGTTGATGCCGCCGATGTAGGCCGCGTTGTCAAACACCGCGAAGCCTTTACCTTGAAGAACGTCCATCAGTTCAACAAACTCCATTCCGAAACGTGTATCAGGCTTGTCACTGCCGTAGAGCCGCATGGCTTCCGACCACGGCATGCGGGGGAAAGGCTCGGTGAGCTCCACCCCGCACAGCTCCTTGAACAGGTGCTTGGCCATGCCTTCAAACAGTGAGATCACGTCCTCTTGCTCCACGAAGCTCATCTCGCAGTCAATCTGGGTGAACTCGGGTTGACGATCGGCACGCAGGTCCTCGTCACGGAAACATTTCACGATTTGGAAATAGCGGTCCATGCCCGATACCATAAGCAACTGTTTCAGCGTCTGAGGCGATTGGGGCAGGGCGTAGAACTGGCCCGGATTCATACGCGAGGGCACCACGAAGTCGCGGGCGCCCTCAGGAGTGGAGCCAACAAGCATCGGGGTCTCGATTTCCAGGAAGCCCTTGGAATCCAAGTAGCGACGCACCTCCATTGTCATGCGGTGACGCAGCTCAAGATTCTTGCGCACTGAAGGACGACGCAGGTCAAGGTAACGATAACGCATGCGCAGCTCGTCACCCCCGTCAGTGTCGTCCTCGATGGTGAAGGGAGGTATCTCGGAGGGATTCAGCACCTTAAAGTCGCGAGCTATAATCTCGATGTCGCCCGTGGGAAGGTTGGGGTTCTTGCTGGTGCGCTCGGCGACAGTGCCAGTGATTTGCACCACATACTCTCGACCAAGCTCATGGTTGGCACGGTCGTTGAGGGCAGCGTCGGTGTCGTCGTTAAACACTATTTGGGTCAAGCCGTAGCGGTCGCGGAGGTCAACAAAAGTCATGCCTCCCATTTTACGCGCGCGTTGCACCCAGCCGGCGAGAGTTACCTCTTGGCCGGCGTCGCTCAGGCGGAGTTGTCCGCAGTTGTGTGTACGATACATTATATAATGTTTGCTTTTTGTGTTCTTAATGGATACGCGAAGTTACGCAATTATCTTAAAACTTAAAAAATTATGTCGTTGTTATAATTTCATGAAAGAAGAGGAAATGATCGACCGTCGGCTCTTGGGGTGGATTCACCGACAAGGGTGGCACGACCTGCGCGACATACAGCGCGAGGCTATCCCCGTGTTGCTCAACCCACAAGGCGATGTCGTGATCAAGGCATCAACGGCAGGAGGTAAAACCGAGGCGGCATTCCTGCCCATTCTCACCCGTCTTGCCCAATCCCAAGGCGACAACCCATTGGTAATCGCAGTGGCCCCATTGAAGGCTCTCATCAATGATCAGGCTCGTCGATTGGAGGACATGGCCGAACCCCTGGGCATCAAGGTTACCGCTTGGCACGGCGACGCACCCCAATCAGGCAAAAACGAATTCCTGCGTCATCCCACGGAAGTGCTGCTCATTACCCCTGAATCGCTTGAGGCTATCCTCTCGCGCCGTTCCCCATGGGCACGCAAAGCATTCCGCAACCTATTATATATAGTGGTCGACGAGCTCCACGCCTTCCAAGGCAACGAGCGAGGCACCCAGCTTCAACAACTAATGACCCGACTCGACATGATCGCGGGGCAACGCATCCCCCGCGTGGGTCTCTCGGCTACTATTCCAACGCGGGGTTTCAACTCAGCTGGTACAACATCAGAAGGATGGAACTCCGACCGGCCCCAGTCGGAGACGTCAGAGAATACTCTCGTCATCCAAGGCTCCGAGAAACATCCAGTGCAGATTCTTGTCAAGGAAATCATCGCCGACGCCGACCATCAGCCCGAGCCGTTGATAGCACAAGACCTCTTCTCGCGCTTACGTGGCTCCAACAACCTCGTGTTCACCAACTCCCGCAAGGATGCCGAAGCCTTCCGCGTTGCTCTTGGCGAGATATCACGTCAGCAGGGGGTGCCCGATGAGTTCCGCATACACCACGGCTCCCTTTCTCGCGCCGACCGCTCGGAGGTGGAACAGGAATTGCAGAAAGGCGAACGCCCAGTCACAGCCATCTGCACTGCATCCATGGAATTAGGTGTGGACATAGGCAAGGTGAAATCTATCGCCCAAATCGGCACCGCACAGGACCCCGCATCGCTACGCCAACGTCTGGGAAGGTCGGGTAGGCGAGGGGAGCCCTCAATCCTCCGTGTTTACTCGGTCGACGAGGCACGCGACGATTACAAATACCACCTTCGAGCCAACCTCCTACAAAACATTGCCGTCATCGAGCTGCTACGCTCCCAGGACTGCCAAGCAATGGCCAAACCGTCGGCCGAAGCCAATCTCAGCGTTATCGTGCAGCAACTCCTGTCGCTTCTTGGCGAGCACGGCAGCTACTACGCATCCGAGGCTTTTATGACCCTCTGCCGAGGCGAGGGCGCATTCCCTTATCTGTCGGAAGAGGATTTCAACTCGCTTCTGACGCAGATGGAAAGCAAGCGACTGATAGCCCGAACCAACAGCGGACAAATCGTTGTGGCGCGTGAAGGAGAGCGCATGATGGGATCTCGCGACTTCTATTCAGCCTTTACCACTCCGGCCGACTATACCATAGTCGACCGCACCTCCAAACGGGTAGTTGGAGCCGTGCAGTACAAGCCTTATTACGGCGAAGTGTTCATCCTTGCCGGCGAGAAATGGATTGTCGACGCGGTGGAGGAACGCTCGTCCACCGCTTGGGTATCCCAAACCCACTCCAAGGGCAAGATGATGTTTGAGGGCACTGGGCCTGAGACTTCGCCCACGGTCGTCCACAAAATGCGTGAAATCCTGTCCACAGAGCAGAAATTCCCTTACTTGGATCCCGCTACCGCAACAGCCGAGCAACTGGAATCGGCACGCCAATGGTATCGCGCTCACGCCCTCGACCAACAGCCATGGGTGCGTCAAGGAGACACCCTCGCCTGGCTCACCTGGGCCGGAATGAAAGCCAACCGCGTAATCGCAATGCTTGCCCACCAATACCTTGGCGTGAATCCACCCTATGACCATATCGCCGTCGCAGGTCTATCCCCTGAGCAAGTCGACATGCTCCGGAATATAGTAACGACAACGTATGCCCAGCATGGGAGGAACGCCCATCACCTCATCGCTCTTTCCTCCGAGCTCGCCTCATCCGTTCCCCGCGTCAAGAAAGAACGCGGCAAATGGGACCAGTATCTCCCCGACGACCTCCTCAACCGCCAGTACGCCGCCCAAAAGCTCGATTTCCAAGGTGCCATAAACGCCCTTTCAACATCCCTTTTAATAGAGGGTGAAGCGAAAAAACAAATAAAATGACCGTGATTCGGGAAAAAGTTGTATCTTTGCCACGGTAAAATCGTATAATATCTAAAACCAAACATTACTATGGCTTACGTAATCACCGACAAATGCGTGGCTTGCGGCACTTGCGAGCCCGTCTGCCCTGTAGAGGCTATCACTCCCGGCGACATCTACCACATCGATCCCGACACCTGCATCGAGTGCGGCTCCTGCGCTGAGGTTTGCCCCTCCGAGGCTATCATCCCCGGCGAATAATCCCCAGATAGGGATTTTCCCGGTAAACGACCACAGGCCCCATCGGATTCCACGAATCCATGGGGCCTGCGGCCATTATTTCTAAAGAAAACCGAAGAAAAAATTGACTTATAGGTCAATTTGCAGGATAAAATAAGGCTCAAAGCTTTTGCGGGAGCGG
>CAZLSW010000060.1:0-20236 GCA_964562375.1 uncultured Muribaculaceae bacterium
CCCACAACAGCTTTGAGCCTTATTTTATCCTGCAAAATGACCTATAAGTCAAAAAACACACACCATTCTCATTCGCCAAGTCGTAAATGAGCTGAGTTTTGTCGACGTAGAGAAATCCTTCTTTCCTTATTTTCTGAAAATCTTGTACACCGACTGGTAAGCGTTTAACTTTTTGTTCCATGGTGGAGACATTTTGCTGTTGTATATGCAAAAGTAATTATTTTTTTTTGAAATCCTTCTGATACGCTATCAAAAAACAAACGTAACAGCCGCGGCGCTCCAAGCGTCGCGGCTGCCTTGTTCTTGTAGAGGATAGATATAATAGGGTATTTTAGATAAAGTCAATTTATCTATCAGGCCGGCACGGCCTGATGTCCTACTTGTTCTGTCAGGCCGACACGGCCTGATGTCCTACTTGTTCTGTCAGGCCGACACGGCCTGACGTCCTACTTGTTCTGTCAGGCCGACACGGCCTGACGTCCTACTTGTTCTATCAGGCCGGCACGGCCTGACGTCCTACTTAGAGGATGACCTTGCGGACGGTGTTGCCCTGACGTACGATGTAGAGGCCCGAGGTGGGGTTCTCAACGAGTTGGCCCTGGAGGTTGTAGTAAACCTTGGCGGCGTTGTCGTCAACAGCGATGGTGGAAACACCAGCGGCGTCGGTGAACTTGATAGCGCGGGTCTCGTAGTTGAACTCTACATTGTATTCGCCGGTGAGGTCGAGCTTGGCGTTGGAGGTGCCAGCCAGATAGCCTTCGAGGTTGTCAACGGTGAAGGTGTCCTCGCCGCCAGCGAAGCCGAACTCAGGCGACCAGCCGGAGCCGCAAATCTTGAACTCGCTCTCGCCCGAGAAGGTAGCGGTGCAGGTGTAGATGCCGTCGCTCTCGGTCATAGCTACGGAAGCGCCCTCGCCAGGACCGTTCCAGCTGCAGAAGGCGCCGGTGAGCCACAAGTTGGGGAGCGAGCGGTCGATAGTACCGGTAACGAGGAGAGTCCAGTCGTTGGTGTCAAGCACTACGGTAGCGTCGATCACGGCCGAGATAGATCCGGAGTAGGAGATGTTAGCGGGGTCGTTGCCGCCGTTGTCCTGGTTGCAGAGCAAGGGGAATTTCTCGCCGGGGGTAAGGGTCGAGCCGTCCCAGTAACCGCCGTATTGGGGATTCCAGGATCCGGTAGCAACTACCTTGAAACCGGTGGTGAGGTTGGCTACCTGCACGGTGTAGGTGCCGTCGCCGTTGTCGGTGAAGTTGGTGCCCGAGTTGGCCCAATTGTTGAAGCCGCCGGTGAGCGAATAGTCAGCAGCGCTTGCTGCAACAGTGGTAAGAGCCACGGCCAGAGAAAGTAAAAGTTTCTTCATGTCAAAAAATGGTTTTAGATTAATAATGTGAGTAAATATATCGGGGGTACCCCGTGGTCAATCGTATGGATAAATGGAAGCCGTTAAGGACTTTAAGGACGCAAGGCCCTCAAAGACCTTAACGGCTACAAAGTTACAAATTATTTATTAATTTAACCAAATTAATCAAGCAATTTGAATGAGCAAGTGGATCGGATGTCGCCCGCCGAGGCGGCGGCATGAGCTTTGAACTCGCCAGGCTCGGCCACCCAGGCATGAGCCTCGGGGTCGAAATAGCTAAGATCGTCGCGGTCAACGGTGATTTCCACCTGCGCCGTCTCGCCAGGGAGCAGGTGCACCTTTTTGAAACCCTTAAGCTCCTTGACGGGACGGTCGAGAGTGGATTTTACGTCGGTGATATACAGCTCCACCACTTCGTCGCCCTCAAGCGCTCCGGTATTGGTGACGGGGACGGTGAACGTGATGGTGTCGTCGCCCGAGATTTGGCTCTTGGAGGGGGTGATTTTGCCGTAAGCGAAGGTGGTGTAGCTCAAGCCGTGACCGAAGGGGAACAACGGCTTGGTTTTCTTCTTGTCGGCCCAGCGGTAGCCCACGTAGATACCCTCGGAGTACTCCTCGTCGAGGATATTGGAGCCGTCGTTGCGCTCGATGCCGGGATAGGCCTTCTCGCCGAAGCAATGGGCTCCCACGTCGGCCAGCGAGCGGGGGAAGGTCATCGGGAGCTTGCCCGATGGATTAACCGTGCCGTAGAGAACGTCGGCGATGGCGTTGCCAGCCTCGGAGCCGAGGAACCATGCCTGCACGACAGCGGGCACCTTGTCAACCCAAGGCATAGCCACAGCGTTACCCGAAACATTGACTACCACAAGTCGGGGATTAGCCTCGGCCAAAGCTGTGATCACGCGGTCCTGGTCGTAAGGGAGGGCGAGCGACTCACGGTCGGCGTCCTCGCAATCTTGGCCGGCGGCTTTGTTCAAGCCACCCACAAAGATAACGTAGTCGGCATCCTTGGCTTTTTGGGTGGCCTCGGCAATGAGTTCGTCGGCCGAGCGGCTCTCCGAGAGATCCTGTCCGGTGGTTACACCGTTGTACTCGCCTCCAGTGTCTCCCACATAGCCACGAGCATACTCAACCTGGCAACCGGCGGGAGCCTGAGCTTTCAGCCCGTCGAGCGGGGAGATTTCGTGCTGCACCTTGAGCGAGGAGGAGCCTCCGCCCACGGTCATCATTTTAACAGCGTTCTCGCCCACGACGAGGATTTTCTTAGCATCAGCCTTTATGGGGAGGACGCCCTTGTCGTTTTTGAGCAGCACGATGCCCTGGCCACCAATCTGACGGGCGGCTGCGTAGTGCTCGGGGGTGAGCATCGAGCCCCAGGGGCGGTTGCGGTCCATGGAGGTGCGCATAATCAGCCGGAGGACGCGACGGGCCTTCTCGTCAAGCTCCTGGGTGGTGAGCTCGCCAGCGGCGATTTTGTCGAGGTAAGGCTGAGCCAGATAGTAGTTGTCGTAGGCGTTGGACTGGCCGTTGGTCAAGCCGTTGGTCCATGAGCCGAACTCCATATCCAGGCCATTGGTAACAGCCTCATGGGTGTCGTGAGTGCCACCCCAGTCGCTTACTACCACGCCATCAAATCCCCATTCGCCCTTGAGAATGTCGTTCAACGTGGTTGCGTTGTGGCACAGATGCTGGTCTTTGTATAGGTTGTAGGCTCCCATGATTGCCCAAGCGCCACCCTTGACGGCAGCCTTGAAGGCGGGAAGGTAGATTTCGTAGAGTGTACGGTCGTCAATGAGCACGTTGGTTGTGTGGCGGTTGACTTCCTGGTTGTTGAGGCAATAGTGCTTAACGCAAGCGCTCACGCCATTGCTCTGCAAGCCTTGGATATAGGGAACCACCATAATGGAAGCCAGGAAAGGATCCTCGCCCATATACTCGAAATTGCGGCCGTTGAGGGGGGTGCGATAGATGTTGACACCGGGGCCAAGGAGCATGCTCTTGTTGCGGTAGCGAGCCTCCTCGCCTACGACTACGCCGTAGAGATGCGACATGTCGGGATTCCAAGTGGCAGCGAGGCACGTCAGAGCGGGGAAAGCGACGCAAGAGTCATTGGTCCACCCTGCTTGCTCCCACTCGTCCCAAAGCACCTCGGGACGCACGCCATGGGGGCCGTCGTCGGTCCACACCTCGGGGATGCCCAAGCGCTTTACGCCAGGGGAGCCAAACTTGGACTGCGCGTGTATCAAGGCGATCTTCTCGGCGGTGGTCATCCGCTGGAGAGCGTCCTCAACGCGGGTCTCCAGGGGCTGCGTGTCGTCGAGGTAGGCCGGGCTGGCGGCCTTCACCCCGGTGAGGGTGAAGGCTGCCATAACGGCGCTAATGGTTATTGATTTAAATAGCTTCATTATTTTTTGTCGAGATTGATAGTCATCGCGTTGAGGTCGAGGGTCATCACGTAGAAGGCGCCTTCCTCGAGGTTGGAAGCAAGCTCCACGTTGCTGCCGTCACCGTCGGCTTTCAGGCAGCTGCCCGCGTTACCGGTGAAGGTGAACTTGCCGCTACCCCACTCGGTGCCCCAGCCGTTCTGGCCGAAGAACTTCATGGATACATAGTCGTAGCGGAAGCGCTGACCTGTGGTGGAGCCAGTCTCGGGTCCTGCGTAACCGCTGAACTGGTATACGCCCGAGGAGATCTCGGCCATCGAGTAGGCCGCACCGGGATTCCAGCCGAGCTGGTTGTCGAGGTCGGGAGAACCTACGCCCCAGCCCATCAACCATACACCGTGTCCATCACCATCGTAGGTGGCGTCGGTGAGGTCGCTGTTCAGGCGGTAAGCGCCCAAGGTCTTGGCACCCGTGTTGAGGGCAATCTTATAGTAGCCGTTCAGGGGGAGGAAGGTGATCTCGCCGTTGGAGGTCATCGAGAAGTAGTCGGGATCGACATAGTAGTCGGCGATATCGGTCACGCCGGTGAAGGAGATGGAGCCGCCTTGGTTAACGGCGGTGGAGAGCTCATAGGCGATGTTGTCGACGGTCGACATCTTCTCACCCGACATGTACACCTTCTTCTCCTCGAAGGCTTGCTCGCCCTCGCAGGTGACGGTGAACTTGGCGTCGGTGATACCGCCGGTGAGGTCGACTACAAACTTGTAGACGTAGCCAGTCTGCAATGTTACGCCGTCCAAGAGGTAGAGGTTACCGTTGTCGTGTGTGGTGCCGTCGCCCACGCCCACGAGGTCGGAGTTAACGGAGGTGAAGCTGTCGCCGGTCAATTCAACGCCCCAGCCCATCTGGCCGAAGAACTTGAAGTTGATCGAGGAGGTGCCTACGGTCTTGCCGCCAACGACGGTCAATTGGTAAACCTTTTCGGTCATCTGGCTCATGCAGAGGGCGTTCTCAGTGGTCCAGCCCACGGCGTTGGCGCTAACAGAGGGCTTGCCCACTTGCTCGCCGATTACCCAGAGGGCGCCGGAGCCGTCGTCGGCCAAGGTCTGAGCCTCGCCGGTAGCGTCGAGCGAGTAAACGCGGAAGTAGAGCAACTTGGGATCAGCGATGATGCGATACTTGCCGGAGATGGGGAGGAAGGTCAGGGAGCCGTCGGAGTTCTCCTCGAAGTAGTCGGGGTCGATCCAGTAGCTGCCGTAGTTGACGATGCCCGAGAATGAGAGGTTCTCACCCTGCGAGAGGGTCATGTCCACTTGCGATGTGCCGTCCTCGTTGCCCACGAATGTCTCGCCGTTGCAAGTCATGAGGTTGAAAGGCGAGCCTTCGAAGGTGTAGGTGTTGAACTCAACGGTGTAGGTGCCGGCGGCGGTGGAGGAGAAGGGGATGGGATTCTCGGCGCCCACCTTGATGGCAGAGTTCTCGTAGCCCCAAGTCAATTCGTTGCCGTTCTCGCCGTAAGCGGGAGCAGTGATGTAGCCCTTAAGCTCTTGGGGGAGCTTGTCGGTGAAAGCGTAGTTGTACTGGCTTACGCGCTCCATGCGGTACTCGGTGCCGTCCTCTTGGGCGGTGAAGGTCAAGTACTCATAATCGGGGTGAGTGATAGCCACTTGGTAAGCCATGGTGGTCTTGGTGAAGTTGACGTTCTGGAGGGTCAACTCAAGATAGGCGCGTCCGTCGGGGATGTTGGCCAAATAGGGGATGTACACGGCCACCTTGTAGTCGGCGCCGCTCACCTTGGTGCGAACGGTGGTTTCCGACACGAGTTCCTCACCGAAGTAGAGGTGGGCCTTGAGCGTGGAGAGGTTAACGTCGGGATCGCTGGCCTTCACAGTGAAGCGCAGGGAGTCGCCGAAACAAGCGGTGCCGAGATCCTCGCCCACCTGCATTTGCGGGTTGCCTTTAGCCCAGTTGTCGTCATCGTCGCAGGAGGTCAACATGGCCGTGGCTGCGAGCAGGGCGAGAGCATATTTTGTGAGTTTCATTTTGTTGCTTGAATTAAAGTTGTTAAGTTTATAGTTTTTAGTTTCTAGTTTCTAGTTAATACCTTTTTAATCGGTTGTTTTTCGGTTCTACCTTCTAGCATTTAACCAGAAACCAGAAACTATAAACTTTTAACTGATTTATTATTAGCTCCAGCCGAGCGATACTACTGAGTTGGCAGGAATTGTGGCCGTGAAGTGGTGACTGCCGTCGTCCACGGTGACGGTGCGCTCCTCCGAGGAGTTGTTGGCCATCACGAGGGCGTAGCTGCCGTCGGTGTTCTGGAATGCCGAGTAGGTGAGGCCGGTGGCGGTGTAGCCCTTGGTGCCGATACGCACGGCGTCCTGCTTAACCACGGCACCCATGTGGGCGATGATGTAGTAGTGGGAGTTGCGGGTCATTGTGGTGTAGTCGGCATTGATGTCAACAGCGCCGTAGCAAGTTTGGCAACCGCCGTCACGGTTGGGACCGCGGTTCTCGTCGAGCATGAGGTTCCACACGATCACGCCCTTGCACCACTGGTTAACAGTGCCGAGAGCAACGTTCTCCATGTCGGCCAACAGGCGGGTGGAGAGGTTCTGGCCGTCGTTCCAGGTGCCGATAGAGGTCTCGGAGAACACGAGATCCTTGCCGGGAGCGGCGTTGTGGATAACGGTGAGCTCGTCGTTGGTGCCACCGTAGTCGTGGTAAGCGGCTCCGGCGAAGTATTGAGCAGCGTCGGCGTCGTTATAGATGTTCAACGGATACTGCTGCTGCGAGTCCATGTTGTCGTAGTTGTAGTTGTGGTCGAAGGCGTAGATCTTGGTGGTGATGCCGTTGGCGGCGAAGGCCGGGCCGAGGGCAGTCTTCACGAAGTCGCGCTCCTCATCCCAATACATCAAGCAGGAAGCCGAGTTGCCCGCGTTGAGAGGCTCATTCTGGGGAGTGATCGAGTAGATGTTGATGCCTTGGGTAGCGAAGGCCTTGATCCACTTCACAAAGTATTGAGCGTAGTCCTGATAGTAGTCGGGGTTGAGGTGACCACCGGTCCAGGAATTGTAAGCAGTCTTGGAGGTAATGTCCGAAACCTTCATCCAGCGCGGGGGAGTCCAGGGGGTGCCCATGATGCGCAGGGAGGGGTTGATGGCGAGGATCTCCTTGAGGATGGGGATCACGTAGTTGTTCTCCTCGGAGGTGAGAGCGAAGTTCTCGATGCCCTGAGTGTCGCAGCAGGTATACTCGCTCAGCGAGAAGTCGGAGCAACCGATGGCGATACGGCAGTAGGAGAACCCGTAGCCGTTGGAGGGGTCGAAGGTCTCCTTGAGGAACTGGGTGCGCAACTCGGGGGTCATCTTCAGCAAGTTGTAGCAGGTGGCGCCGGTGATAGCCACGCCGAAGCCGTCCATCGTCTGGTACTGCTCGGTGGGCATCAGGTAGATGCAGGAGGGCGACATGTTGTCGCGGTCGCTGAAGTTGAGCCAGCTCTCGGTGAGATCCTGCGAGCGGGTGGTGTTGGTGGTGAGCATGCGCACGTCGGTGCCCTGCTCAGGGGTGGGTTCCGGCTCAGGCTGGGGGCCGATCTTGTCGTCGTTGTCGCAAGCGCACATGGTGACCATGCACAGGGCCGCGATAACCGCCGGAGTAAGCTTTAATATATTGAATTTCATTGTATTGACAATTTAATGGATTAATAACCGGGATTTTGGATAAGCTTATCGTTCTGGTCGATAGCGGCCTGCGGGATAGGCAGACGGTAGGAGTTCTGGGTGAAAGCGTTACGCTGGGCAAGACGGCCCGAATCCTTGGCGTACACGGCGTTCATCACCTCTTCTACCTTGTCCAAGCGCACGAGGTCGAACCAACGCTCGCCTTCGAATGCCAGTTCAAGGCGACGCTCAAGAAGCAGGGCGTTCAACATGGCGTCCTTGGAGGAACGGGTGGAGCTGGGGAGCTTGGCCAGGCCTACACGGGCGCGCACCTTGTCGATAATGGTGGCGGCAGCCTCGAGGTCGGGGGTGGTACCGTTGATCAGGGCCTCAGCCTTCAAGAGCAGCAGGTCGCCCATGCGGTATTTAATCCAGTTGACGTAGCCCGAGCGGCATTTGTACATGAACGCGTAGTTGTCGGAGGGATAATAGTTGCTCCAAGCGCACTCGTACCATACGACCGACTCCTCGTAGCGCTTGGTGTCGCCAGCGTCGGTGAATGCCTTGCACAGGTCGCGGGAGGGGGTCACCCATTTTGCCCAGGTGAAGCTCTCGTCCCAGTTCTCGAGGCATCGGCCGAACATCCAGGATGCCCAGTTGCCGGAACCTACCACGTAGTGTACCTCAAGAATCGACTCGATGGTGTTGGAGGCAAGCGGGGTGGCGTTGTAGCCGTCCTTGGCTGCGCCGTCAATGCCGTAGAGCAGGGAGTAGTCGTCAACAAGGTCGTAACCGTTGGCAATCAGCTCGTCGACATATTTGATAGTCTTGGAATAGTCGCGGATAGGCTTCTCGGCGTAAACCTTGGCCAGAAGAGCGCGAGCCACGTCCTTGGAGAAGAGGGTCTTGTCGCCAGTCTTGTCGGGAGCGTACTGGAGGGCGTCCAGGAGGTCCATCTCGATGTTCTGGTAAACCTCCTCCTCGGGCATCTGCTCGGGGAAGTAGGCGTCGTACATCTCACCCACGTTGTCGGCGGTGATGTTGCCGGCGGTGGTGCGGATACAGGGGATATCGCCCCACATTCTTACCATGTCAAACCATATCATGGCGCGGAAGATCTCGGCCTCGGCGCGATAGCGGTTCTGCTCCGATACGCTTAGGGAACCGTCCTGCACCTTGTCGAGATTGGTGATAATCTTGGTGGCGGTGGCGGCGTCGGCCAGGAAGCGGTCCCAGTCGCGCTCTACCACTGAGTTGGAGCCTTCGATTGAGTTGTCCTCGTAAGGTACAACCTCGGCGCCGGTGGTGCCCACGTAAGCGTTGTCGCTGTGGCACTCGGCAATCAGGCGGTTGTCGAGGTACCAGTGCTCCTGACGGTCGTGGATTTTGGTATAGAGGCCGTCGATGGCGCTAATAACGTCGGCCTTGGTGGAGAAGACGACCTCCTCCTGTTCCTCGGTGACACCCTGGGTAACGTCGCTGTAGGTGTCAATCGGGTCGTAGTCGAGCGAGCACGAGCTTACAGCTACGGTAGCGGCGGCGACTACTGCGCTAAGAAATATATTTTTGGTTTTCATTGGATTGTCAACAGGTTAGAATTCAACATTTACACCGAACACGAAGCTCTTGCACTGCGGGTAGGTACCCCAGTCGATGCCTTGCACGGCGCCGCTCGAGCCCCACTGGTTCACCTCGGGGTCCATGCCCTTGTAGTTGGTGAAAGTAAGGAGGTTGGTGGCGGTGAAGTAAGGCTGCAGGCGGGAGAGGCCGAGCTTCTTCATCCATTTGCCCTGGATATCATAGCTGATGGAGATGTCCTTAACACGCAGGTAGGAACCGTCCTCAACGAAGTAGGTGGAGTTCTTCATGTCAAATCCAGCCTTGGGGACGTCGGTAACCTGTCCGGGGATGCGCCAGCGGTTGAGCACGCGGGTAGTCTGGTTCTTGCCGTCGTACATACCCTCGGTCTCCATACGCGAGGCGTTGAAGATGTCGTTGCCGTAGCTGCCCTGGATGAAGATCGACAGGGTGATGCCCTTCCAGGAGAAGACGTTGGTCATACCGTAAGTGAAGTCGGGGTTGGGGTCGCCGATATAGGTGCGGTCGGAGGAGGAGATGCGGCCGTCACCGTTGAGGTCGCGGTACATAAGCTCACCGGTCTCGGGGTCAACGCCGTCGCTGATGTAACCGTAGAAGCAGCCAAGGGCGCGTCCGGGCTCGTTGCGCACCGCGTATTCGTTGACGGTCTCCGAGGTCTTAGCGTCATAGTAAACTTGCTGGAGTGCCAGCTTGTCGAGCTTGTTGCGGTTGAAGGAGATGTTGGCGTCGATCGACCAGTTGAAGCCACGGCCCTGGAAGGGGTGACCCGAAACGGCGAACTCAAGACCTTTGTTGGTCATCTCGCCCTCGTTACGCTGGATAGAGCTTGCTGCAGCGGCGCCTGAGGGGAGGGATACCCACATAAGCATATCCTTGGTCTTCTTGTAGTAAGCGTCGGCGGTGAAGGTCAAGCGCGAGTTGAAGAACGAAACGTCGATACCAACGTTGGTCTGGGTTGTGGTCTCCCACTTAAGGTCGGTCGTACGCAGGTTGGCCTGGGAGAGGATGGGGAGTGCGTTCTCGCCTACCTCGTCGTTGAACCACTGCTGACGGGTGATGTTGTAGCGCTGCAGGTAAGCGTAGTCGCCGATACCGCCTTGGTTACCGGTCTGGCCCCAGCCTGCGCGGATCTTCAGGTCGTTCAACCAAGTCTTGTCGTTCAACCAGCTCTCTTGCGACATACGCCAAGCGGCTGATACCGAGGGGAATGCTTTCCAGCGGTGGTCGGGGTGAAGCTTCGAGGAACCGTCGATACGGATGTTGGCGGTCAACAGGTACTTGCTATCGAAGTTGTAGCTTGCGCGACCGAAGTAGGACATGATGCCCCACTCGGAGGCCGATGTTCCAGTGCCGTCCCACGAAATCTTGTTGGCGGCGTTGAGGGTCTGGATGGCGTCGCTCAGGTAGTGAGAGCCATTAATATAGGAGTAGCGGTAGTCGCTATCGGTCCAAGATGTACCAGCCATCACGGTCACTTTGTGCTTGTTGAATTGCTGGTCCCAAGTCAAGACGTTATCCCAAACGAGGAGGGTGTTGGTAGCGCGGTTGTCGCTGGCCTCGCCATACTGGTTGCGGCCCCAGGTGGTGGAGATAGGATCGAGGAACGTGGTGTTGATCGAGTTGCGGCGGTCAAGAGTGAGCTTCGAGCGCAAGGTCAAGCGGTTGCTCACGGGCAGGAAGTCGAACAACAGCTCGCCTGATGCGATCAAGCGGTTCTCCTTGTTGCGGTTGTTCTCCTGGCGGGCCTCGTTCTCAAGCGGCGAGGTGATGTTTACGCCGTAGAAGTTGTTGTAATACTGGTTGGGGTTTTCAGGATCCCAAACAGGAGCGTATGTAGGAGTGTTGACTACAGCCAAAACTACTCCTCCGCGGTTGGAGCCGGTACCCATGGCGCCACCGCCATTGGAGGAGTAGTCGGAATAAACAATATTGGTGTTGACTTTCAACCATTTCTTAATGGTTCCTTCAACAGCGGCCCTGAAATTGTAACGTTGGAAATAGCTGGATTCGATGATACCTTTCTCCTTGGTGTAGCCTAAGCCGAGGTAATATGACATTTTGTCGGCGCGCTGGGAGATAGATACCTGATAGGTTTGGGTAGAACCGGTGCGGTAGGTCTCGTCAAACCAGTCGGTTTGGTCGGTCAAGCCGTCGGGGAGTGTAACGAGGCCGATTTCGTCCTGCAGGTCCTTGTACTGAGCGGCGTTAAGCACGTCGAGTTTTTTGGCCACGCGGGTGAAACCGCCTTGAATGTTCAAGGTTACCTTGGCGTCGCGGGTGTTGGCGCCGCGGGTGGTGATGAGCACAACGCCGTTGGCAGCGCGCGAACCGTAGATAGCGGCCGAGGAGGCGTCCTTCAAGATCTGCATGCTCTCGATGTCGCTCGGGGATAGCCAGGACACATTGTCCACGGGCACGCCGTCAACTACATAGAGAGGGTCGTTGTCGCCATTAAAAGATGTGGTACCACGCACGCGGATGGTCATCGTACCACCAGGAGCACCGTTAGGAGAGCTTACAGCCACACCGGCGGCCTTTCCCTGGAGGGCCTGTGCGGCCGACACGATGGGACGGTTCTCGATGTCCTTGGAGCTTACCGTCGACACGGCGGTGGTGACGTCACTACGCTTCACCGAGCCGTAACCGATTACGACCACCTCGTCGAGGGCGTTGTCGACCTCCATCGTGATCTTAAGCTCGGGAGCGGCTTTCACCTCCACGCGCTTGTAACCCACGTAGGAGATCGCAAGCGTGGCGCCCTTTTGGGCATCGATTGTAAACTGGCCATCAATATCGGTAGCGCAGGCTGCCGACGTGCCTTTGACATGAACTGTGGCACCGATGAGCGGTTCGCCCTCGGTGTCGAGCACTGTGCCCTTGACCTGAATCTGCTGAGCGCTTAAGGGTAGCGCTATCAGCATCGCGGCCAACAGACATAAGGTTTTTAATAAGGATAAGGGTTTCATTTAAGGTTTGATTGGTTATGGTGTTAAATGATTTAACGGGTTAAATGAAAATTTACACTGTTTAAGATGGTAAACTAATCTGCTGCAAAGTTAAAATCACATCTATTAACTATAATCACGCGGTAAACGATTTAGGTAAGTTCCAAATTGGCGACATCCCTTGATTGTCAACCGATTATGTATCTTTATAGTTGTAAATTAGGTAAGTTGCGGTAAGGGGTATTTGAGTGCCCTCAAGGGGGGGGTATCCCAAGGGGTCCTCAACTATTTGGAGTAGCGGCACAAGCCCTTGACAGCCTCGACGAAGGCCGTGCGGTCGAGGCGGGAGGCGGTGCGCACCTTTTGGCGCTTGTTGTACACCGTCTGCGGGGAACAGTGAAGCACCTCGGCTATGGTGACCGAGTCGGTGATGCCCAGTCGCACCAGGGCGTAAATGCGAAGGTCGGTGTTGAGCTGTCCCTCTTTGGGGATTATCTCGTTTCCCGGCTCCATAAGGGTGTTGAATTGCTCCACAAAGTCGGGGAAAATCTCAAACACCAATTGGTCAATCTTCTGGTAGAAATCCTTGACGATGGATTGGGGCAGGTCGGGAGTGTCGACCAATCGTCGCACGTCATCCACCTGCTTGGCCTTGAGCTTGCGGGAGATTGTGCGCCGGAAGTCGTCGATCTGGTGAATAATCGAGGAGCTGATGGAAATCATCTGTCCCAGCGAGCGTTCCTTGCCGGCGTCGCTTTGGGCGAGCTTGTCGTTGCTCACGCGCAGATCCTCGGCGAGATCTGCCTGTTGCTGGGTGCGCTCCGCAAGCTTGGAGTAAGCTTGGGAAAGCTCGGTGAGTTTGTCCTTTAGCTCGGTGTTAACGTCGGCAAGCTGGCGGTTGCTTTGCTTGAGTGCCTCGCGCTGCTTACGTATATAAAATAATGAGGCGATTAGCGACACGATGAGGATGAGGCCAAGGCCGTAGGCGATCCATGAGATCACTTGCAGGCGCGCGACCTGGGCTTGGGAAGATTTTGAAATCTCAGTTTGGAGTGTGGCCAGTCGCAAAGCGCGCACGCGGTTTTTGTATAGCTCGGCGCACTCCAAGCAGTAGCCGATGTAGGTCATGGCGCGGTCAAGATTGTTCTCGGCGTGCTCCATGGAGGCAAGTTCCTCGATGGAGGCGATGTCGCGGTTGGCCACGCGCATGTCGGCGATGGCCGAGAGAGCCAGGTAGCGCTTTTTTTCCTCCTCCTTCCCTATCCAACCGTAGAGTTGGGCGAGTGTCCATGCCTCCTTGGCGTCGGTGTGGGTGTCGAATTTGGAACGTCGCAGATGCTCGGTAAGCAAATCGATGGCATGCTCGCGCAACGGTTCCTTATTTTGAGCCTGGTAACCTATATAATAATAGTACTCGGGGTGCTCGGGGGTGATAATTGAGCATATCGAGTCGAGGATCACCTGAGCGTCATCGGGGAACGAGTAGGTGACATTGGCGCGCTTGTACTGCTCTTCGTGGGTAAGATAGAATACGAGCTGGCCAAGGTAGTCGATACGTGAACGGGGCGTCAGATAGGCCGTATCGACAGCCTCGAGCTGCCGGCGCGCTTGTGAGAGGAGTCCCATGGCCGTGAGAGTGTAACTGAGGTCGACACGGGTGTCGTTTACAAGGTCGAAGCGGTTGAGGCGCTCGGCAAGCTCAAGGGCGCAGGTGCCGTATTTGAGCGCCGAGTCGCTGTCGTAGGTGGAATATTCCGAGGCGATGCGGCGCTTAAGCCAGTAATGCTCCTCGTCGTCGTGGCTTTGGGCAAGCTGGGATTTCAGGCGTAGGATGCGTTCCTCTTTTTGCTGGGCATAATCATGGGAATGGTTGAGCTCAGTGTCGAGCATACGTAGGAGCTCCTTGGAGTTCATCGAGGCGTTTTGCGCCTTGGCTTGCGGAATCAGGAGGACGCAAAATATAGTTGCCAGCACCAGGGGAAGTGTCGGGATGGATAGTTGTGTGATGAAATTTGTTCGTCTCGCGTTGGTTATGACAGTTTTCATGGGATGAAATGAAAAAATAGGCAAGTCACATCGCCGCGAATTTAGTACATTTTTCGTTAAATGTCAAGATTTTTCGAATTTTCCGAGCTTTTTAACGATTGAGATTTAGGTAAACTCCCAGGTGGAGAAATTCCGAGCCCGCGGAGTATGGAATTTAACGTAAGAGCGCCGATAAGGCCGCCGGCGACGTCGGCGACGAAGTCGAGGGTGTCGCCCGAGCGGCCGATGCCCATCCACCATTGCAACACCTCCACGAGGCCTCCAAAAGCCGCCGTGACGATCAGAATCCCCGCATTAGACTGGACGACGTCAAGTAGGACGTCCCGCCGTGTCGGCGGGACAGAGTCAAGTAGGACGTCCCGCCGTGTCGGCGGGACAACGTCAGGCAGGACGTCCCGCCGTGTCGGCGGGACAGAGTCACTGTCGGGCCGACACGGCCCGACCTCCTGCCTAAACGGCCCGACCTCCTGCCTAACCCAGCGATCCACTCCAAGGGCCCAGTAAAAGCCCATGAACATGATGGCGTGCACCACCTTATCGGCCCCCTCGAAGAGCCGGGGATGATCGGGCACCGGATCGGGCCACAGCGTAAGGTATAAAATAGCCAAAGTGACCACCACCGTGCACGTGTACGGTGGTGGCCACTTCAATATCTTAAGAATTCTACTCAACCTATTCCTCTTAAAGATTTAATGATTTATAGCTTTAAATCTTTAAATCATTAAGGGATAAGATCGTAGGCGCGGAACACCTTCTGGATGGCCTCTAAGGCGCGGGTCACTTGCTCCTTGGAGTGGGTGGCCATCAAGGAGAAACGGATGAGGGTGTCCTGGGGTGCCACCGCAGGCGAAACCACAGGGTTGACGAAGATACCCTCGTTCAAGAGGTCGCGGGTGATGGCGAAAGTCTTGTCGTTGTCGCGGATGAACAACGGGATAATCGGGGTGGAGGTGTTGCCGATCTCGCAACCCATGTTGCGGAAGCCCTCGAGAGCATAGTGGGTGAGTTTCCAAAGGTTCTCCTGGCGCTCGGGTTCTTTCTCCATAATATCAACTGCGGCCAAAGCGGCGGCGGTCGACGCGGGAGTGATCGATGCGGTGAAGATATAGGAACGCGAGTGGTGACGCAGATAATTGGTAATCTCCTTGTCGGTGGCGATAAAGCCTCCCAGCGAGGCGAACGACTTGGAGAATGTGCCCATAATCAGGTCAACGTCCTTGGCGACGCCGTAGTGGTGGCACACGCCACGACCGCCAGGGCCGAAGACACCGATGCCGTGGGCCTCGTCGACCATCACCGTGGCGTCGTATTTCTTGGCCAGCTCCACGATTTTGGGCACGTCGGCCACATCGCCCTCCATGGAGAACACGCCGTCGGTGACGATGAGCTTCACCTTGTCGGGCTCGCATTTCTGGAGCTGCTTCTCAAGCGAGTCGGTGTCGTTGTGCTTGTATTTGAGCTTTTGGGAGAACGACAGGCGATGGCCCTCGATGATCGAGGCATGATCCTGCTCGTCCCAAAGGATGTAATCCTCGCGGCCGGTAAGGCAGGAGACCACGCCCAGGTTCACCTCGAAACCGGTGGAGTAGATCATCACATCCTCCTTACCCATATACTCGGCGAGGCGAGCCTCCAGCTTTTTGTGAAGGTCGAGGGTGCCGTTGAGGAATGGGGACCCGGCGCATCCGGTGCCGTATTTCTTGGTGGCGGCGATAGCGGCCTCCTTGACGCGAGGGTCGTTGACCAGGCCAGAGTAGCAATTGGAGCCGAACATGAGCACTTTCTTGCCATTCATGATCACCTCGGGATCTTGCTCTGAGGAGATGGCGCGGAAGTAGGGATAAATGCCGGCGGCCTTTGCCTCTTGGGGGGCGGTGTACTGCGCCAGCTTCGCTTGTAATAGCTTCATTTTATATGTGATTCTACTGTCGATTGGGTATTTCGCTTTCTATGACCCCTCCGCTCGTCGCGGAAAAATCAGGCCACAAAGTTACTAATTTTCCCCGAAATGTATCCTTTTCTACCAAACTTTTCACCACATTGCAACACTAAAACATTGTTAACGGGGCTTAAAGCCACAAAAACCTTAGAATGCCACAAGCCTCAAGAGTAATGATTACCACAGAAGGACACGAAAGGGACACAAAAACAGGGTTTGTGTCTTTTTCGTGTTTTTTCGTGGTCAAGTGCCTATTTCGTGGTCAAAGTATTGAACTTTGTGGTTATGAGCGCAGTTTCGTGGCTGTTAAAGGCGGTTGTGGACGCGGTAGATGGATTCGGCCGATTGGGTGAAGGCCCGGGCGGCCGGTAGCCACTGGCGCATGATGGCCTCGGGGAGAGTGGTGGAGGTGGATTCGAGGATGTGCTCGACGGGATGAATCGTGAAGGAGTAGCCCGAGACTCCCGCAGCGACATTAGTGCCTGCCGGTCGACCAGGGACGGTGAAGACCAGTCGGTAGCCAGCGTCGGCCACGTAGGCCACCCCCACTGAGTCGCGGCGCAGCTTCACCTCGACCATCGCCCCACCCCGCGTGTCGCGAGTCTTCATGTTGGAGATAAAGTTGCCAAGGGAGTAGACGAGAAACGAGCGCTTGCCGGTGTTTTCGTCGGTGATCATCTCCATGGGTTGGATCACGTGGGGATGGCCTCCGATGATCATCTCCACGCCTTGTGAGAGCAGGAACTTGGCCAAAGCACGCTGAGAGGAGTTTGGCAACAATTTGTACTCGTCGCCCCAGTGGACGTTGACACAGACGAGCTCTGCCCCCTTCTCACGGGCCTGAGCGATGTCGCGGGCCATCTTCTCGCGGTTGATATAGTCGACCACGCAATCGCCCTGGATCTCGATGCCGTTGGTGCCGTAGGTGTAGTTGAGCATACCGATCTTGAAGCCGTTGACGTTGACGATTTTGGGCAGCAGGGAGTCACGTTGTGCCTGGTCGCGGTAGGTGCCGATATGGGCGATCCCCTGGCGGTCGAGCTCCTGGATTGTGCGCTTTAGCCCTCGGTCGTGGCGATCGAGGGTGTGGTTGTTGGCTGTGAGGAAGAGGTCAAAACCGGCGTCTTTCAAGGCCGTTGCGTAGCTGTCGGGGGCGCAAAAGCAGGGGTAGCCTGAGTAGGGGGCGCCACCCAAGGGCGTCTCCAAGTTAACCACGGCGTAATCGGCCTGGCTTACAAAGGGGGCGACGGCCGCGAAGCAGTCGGAATAGTCGTACACTCCACCCTGACGCTTTGCGGCGTCAATCTGGCCCTGGTGCATCATGGCGTCGCCCGCGAAGAGCAACGTCGCCTGTTGCTGCGCGGCGATTGACATCGCCACGGCCACACCGATCGACAATAGTGACAACAACTTAGTGGTTAATGGTTAATGGTTAATGGTTAATGGCGCTCAGTATCCTTTATTCCTTTCCTCCTTTATTCCTTTCCTCCTTTATTCCTTTATTCCTTTCCTCCTTTATTACTTTCCTCCTTTATTACTTTCCTCCTTTATTACTTTAAAGGATTAAAGAGGAAAGGAAGTCTCCCAGGAACTAGAAACTAGAAACTAGAAACTAGAAACTAGAACCCCGAAACTTCCCCCCTTTGCTTTCCCGCCCGGAGAGTGTTGAGCATCAGCGAGACGATGGTCATGGGACCCACGCCGCCGGGAACCGGTGAGATGAAGGCGCACTTAGGAGCCACGTTCTCGAAGTCGACGTCGCCGCTCAAGCGGAAGCCGCTCTTGCGCGTGGCGTCGGGCACACGGGTGGTGCCCACATCGATCACCGTGGCGCCCTCCTTCACCATGTCCTCGGTGACGAAGCCAGGCTTGCCCAGCGCGGCGATAAGGATGTCGGCCTCGCGGGCGATATCTTTGAGGTTTTCAGTGGCCGAGTGGCACACGGTGACGGTGGCATCACCAGGGGTGCCTTTCTGCATCATGAGCATGGCCATGGGCTTGCCCACGATGTTGCTACGGCCCAGTACCACGCAACGCTTGCCGCGGGTGGGCACGTTGTAGCGTTTCAGCAACTCCATAATGCCTGCGGGAGTGGCGGGAAGGAAACAGGGCAGACCAATTGACATGCGACCTACGTTGACGGGATGGAAACCGTCGACATCTTTCGACGGGTCGATGGCCTCGATCACTGCCTGCTCGTTGATGTGCTTGGGAAGCGGGAGCTGGACGATAAAACCATCGACCTCGGGGTCGTTGTTCAGGCGCTGGATATGCTCCATCAGCTCCTCTTGGGTGGTGGAGGCATCAAGGCGGATGAGCGTGGAGCGGAAACCGCACACCTCACAGGCTTTCACCTTGTTGTTCACGTAGGTTTGGGAGGCTCCGTCATCGCCCACCAGGATTGCCGCAAGGTGGGGACGGCGCTTGCCCTGGGCGAGCATCTGCTCCACCTCAGCGGCTATCTCGGCCTTGATATCGGCCGCGGTCTGTTTTCCGTCAATAAGAGTCATGAGAGTTTCTAGTTTCTAGTTTCTAGTTAGCGGCGCATGCCTTTGGCGGCACGCATCATCTTCATCGGGTTCTTCATCGAGGTGGCCATCTTCATCATTTGGCGCATCTGCTCGAATTGCTTCAACAGGCGGTTGACCTCCTGCATGGTGGTGCCGGAGCCTTTAGCGATACGCTGGCGACGCGAGCCGTTGATTATCTGTGGATTAAGGCGCTCCTCCTCCGTCATCGAGTGGATTATCGCTTCAATACCCTTGAAAGCGTTGTCGTCGATGTCGATATCCTTGATGGCCTTGCCCACGCCGGGAATCATTGAGGCAAGATCCTTGAGGTTGCCCATCTTCTTTATCTGCTCAATCTGCTTGAGGAAGTCGTTGAAGTTGAACTGGTTCTTCTGGATTTTGCGCTGCAAGGCGAGGGCCTCCTTTTCGTCGTACTGTTGCTGTGCTTTTTCGACGAGTGACACGATGTCGCCCATGCCCAGGATACGGTCGGCCATACGCGCGGGGTGGAACTGGTCGATAGCGTCCAATTTCTCGCCGGTGCCGACGAATTTGATGGGCTTGGTGACCACCGTGCGAATCGACAGGGCAGCGCCACCGCGGGTGTCGCCGTCGAGTTTGGTAAGTACAACGCCGTCGAAATCGAGGCGGTCGTTGAACTCCTTGGCCGTGTTCACAGCGTCCTGACCAGTCATCGAGTCTACCACGAAGAGGGTCTCCTGAGGCTTGATTGCTTTCTTGATGGCCTCGATCTCGTTCATCATCTGCTCGTCGACAGCCAAACGGCCCGCGGTGTCCACAATCACCAGATCAAGATAGTTGGCCTTGGCGTAGGCGATGGCGTTTTGGGCGATCTCCACGGGATTTTTGTTACCCTCCTCGGTGTAGACAGGCACTTCAATCTGGCCGGCCAACACCTTCAACTGCTCGATGGCGGCTGGACGGTACACGTCGCAAGCCACAAGCAGGGGGCGCTTGCCCTTCTCGCTCTTGAGCTTGCGCGCGAGTTTGCCCGAGAAAGTGGTTTTACCCGAGCCTTGCAGGCCCGACATGAGTATTACCGTGGGGTTGCCGGAGAGGTTCAACGGAGCGGCCTCCGAGCCCATGAGGGTGGTCAATTCGTCGTGGACGATCTTCACCATCAGCTCCGAAGGCTTGATAGCGTTAATCACGTTTTGACCAAGGGCCTTGGCCTTAACGGTATCGGTGAACGTTTTAGCCACCTTATAGTTGACGTCGGCGTCGAGCAGGGCGCGGCGCACGTCCTTCAAGGTTTCGGCTACGTTGATTTCAGTGATTTTGCCTTGGCCCTTGAGGAGCTTAAGGCTACGTTCTAATCGTTCGCTTAGGTTTTCAAACATAAGTGCTCTTTTACTTGATTAGGGTGTTGGTTTCGGTGTCGGGAAAGATTACCTTCGGCTTGAAGGTAGAGGCTTCCTCCGGTGTCATCAGCGCATAAGCCATGATGATAATCACATCTCCGGGCTGCACGCGGCGCGCGGCGGCTCCGTTGACGCAAATCACGCCCGAGCCAGCCTCTCCCGGTATAACATAAGTGTCGAAGCGCTCACCGTTGTTGTTGTCGACGATGAACACGCGCTCGCCAGGGAAGATCCCCGCAGCTTCGATCAACTCGCTGTCGATGGTGATCGAGCCTATATATTCCAAGCACGCCTGGGTGACGGTGACGCGATGTATCTTGGATTTTAATATCTGGAGTTGCATACGGTAGTTGTTAGTTGTTAGTTTTTAGTTGTTAGTTTTTAGTTGTTAGTTTTTAGTTGTTAG
>CAZLSW010000061.1:0-19916 GCA_964562375.1 uncultured Muribaculaceae bacterium
AGGACAGGACAGGACAGGACAGGACAGGACAGGACAGGACAGGACAGGACAGGACAGGACCCTCAAGGTCTCGATCGTTATCCCAGTCTATAATACAGCCAAATATTTAGAAAGATGCCTTGATAGTTGTCTGGACCAAGACATGACGATTGGCCAAGACTACGAAATCATCTGTGTAAACGATGGCGCAACCGACGAATCCCCAAAGATACTTCAAGACTACCAGCAAAAAGGAGTTACAGTGGTCAACCAACAAAATGCTGGTTGTGGAGCCGCTCGTAATCATGGAGCTGATGTGGCCAAAGGAGAGTATTTATGGTTCGTTGATTCCGATGATATGATTCGGCCAAATTGTCTCAAAACTCTTTATGGACAAGCCAAACAATCCAAAGCGGACGTATTAGCTTTTAATTTTGTCAGCGTTGAAGACGATACCCCTTTGCTCTCAGCCGATGAATATAACGCGTTGCCAGTTTTCCCGGCTCAGCTGATACCTTCGCGTTCCCTGCTAAAACGCGAATTTGTCAGGTTGAGGGGAATAAAATGGAAAGAGGAAGTTCTTGGCCCGGATGACACTATCTACATTTTTTGGGTTAGATTCTTTAATGCCCTGATTGTGGAAACTTCTCATAAGATTTACGCAATTAGACAAAGGCCCGGTTCGATTACCCGCAGTCGGCAGAGTCGCGAGGTGTTGAGCGAGAGAGGGTACAAGGCAATGTCACAAATGATTGAAGAGTATACGCGTGCGCGGGATAATTACAAAAATGACCCGAGCGTTAACATGTCGATAGTGCTACCCCGTCTACGCTTCGCCACCCAACATCTTCTTTTCCATTCCCTGTTTTGTAAAACTTCCCAAGAGCAAAAGGCTCTAATAAAAATTCTCAAAGCTAATGGCCTATATCCTTATCCTATTTTCTGGGATACCATCAATTTGAAATTCGGTAAAAGGAACCTTGTTTACAACCTCTTTTGCTTATTTTTACCCATACGCTTCTACTATACGACAATGGCCAAATTAGTCAGACTTCGTAAAGGTAAATAGACTTTATGCAGGTCAAGCAGAGGAGACAATCATTTTAATACCCGAAGTTTCGCAAGTTATCCAAGAAACCACTAATAAACACTAATTTTCACTAATTCAGCGATTAATCTTTGTTTTCATTCAAAAATTAAGCTTTGCTTCGCAAAGAATTAACACGAATTTCTATAACGTAACGCTATCAGCATTAGTGTTAATTAAAGAGCGTAAGCTCTCTAAAATTTCTTAGATTCCCTGATAATTTGTTGGTGTTCATTAGTGTTAATTCGTGGTTTCAAAACTCGAGAAAGTTGAATTAATAACCCCCTATGTGTGCGATTTCTGGGATAATAGAGTATCAACGGGAGGCTGACGAGGAGTCGATTCAGCGGATGTGCCAGTTGCAGCAGCGGCGCGGGCCTGACAGCATGGATTATGTAGTGGAGGGAAAGGTGGCGTTGGGGCATTGCCGACTGTCGATTATCGATTTGGAGGGTGGCAACCAACCCATGAGCGACCCTGACAATACAGTGACGATTGTGTTCAACGGTGAGATATACAATTTCAAAGAACTGCGTCAGGAGCTTCAGAAGCAATACCACTTCGCCACCCACAGCGACACCGAGGTAATTATTGCCGGATACAAGCGATGGGGCATCAACGGTGTACTGGATAGATTGGAAGGAATGTTCGCTTTCTGTCTCTACGACAAGTTGAAAAGCGTGCTGTATTTGGCGCGCGATAGGTTTGGGGAAAAGCCACTTTATTACGTAAGTGACAAGCGTCACTTTATGTTTGCCTCGGAGTTGAAGGCCTTCAGCCCCAATTTGAAGAAATACTCCATCGACCGGCGAGCGCTCAACTTTTACCTCGCGTTAACCTATATCCCGGCCCCCTATACCATTTACAACGAGGTGAGAAAGATGGAACCGGGGCATTATGCAAAAATATCGTTGGACGGCGATGTGTCTTTCCACCAGTATTACAGCCTACTCAATCATATAAAAAACCGCCGTCAGGAGGACATGCGGCAAGTAACGTCCACGATCAAGCAATTGATGGAGGACTCGGTAAGGTCGCGAATGATTTCCGACGTGCCGATAGGTTCTTTCCTCAGCGGAGGTATCGATTCCAGCGTGGTTACGTGCCTAATGGGAAAGTTAAGCGACAAGACCTTTGACACATTCTCCTTGGGATTTGAGCAGGAGGAATATGACGAGTCGCCACGAGCCAAAATCGTTGCCGAGGCAGTAGGCTCCAATCATCATTCCCATATCCTCAAATTCCAGGATATTATACCCGACCTTGACAGTATCGTGGCATATTACGATGAGCCGTTTGCCGATTCCTCGGCACTTCCTTCCTTCTATGTGGCCAAATTGGCCCGACAACACGTTAAGATGGTATTGACGGGCGATAGCGCCGATGAATTGTTCGCTGGATATGAAAAATACAAAATACATGAATTTGTAGGCCGCTTTAACCGCCTTCCGAGATTGCTACGCAAAGCGATTGAGATTGGTGTCAACCTATGCCCCATTACCCACAAAACCAATGCTCGATTGCGCAAAGCCAAGAAACTGTTGGCCGTGGCAAAAATGGACGCATTTGGGAGATATTTCAATATGATGTGTCTTGGCTTTAAGGACCGGGACCGTAAGATGCTGTTAGAAAACGACTGGTACGTCGACGTGTCGGATGACATCAGGCGACGCTATGATGAAATGCCCTCGGAAGAGATTTTGGATAAGGAGCTCTATACCGATTTACGCTTCGTCCTCGAGGGCGACATGTATCCGAAAGTCGACCGAGCTTGCATGCACAACTCACTGGAAAATCGCACGCCATTTATCTCGAGGCCACTGGTGGAGTACTTGTTTAGCATAAATCCCGAGTGGAAGTTGCATAAAGGTGAGAAAAAGTATGCGTTAAAGCAGGCGTTCGCCGATATTCTACCCTCCGAGATTTTAGGGTTAAGCAAAAAAGGCTTCTCGATTCCGATAGACTACTGGTTTCGCTCGGAGCTGCAAGAGGAGATGCAGCAATTGATCTCGCCCGACTTTATCAAGTCGCAGGGCCTTTTCAATTACAAAATGTTGGAAAACTTATTCCGAAAGCATCTCTCCAAGAAAGAGAATCACGCCTCAATGCTATGGACGATTTATGTGTTCCAAAAATGGTATCAACGAATGACCCAATTATCGGAATAAAGCACATGCAAGCGACTAAGTCATCAACTCCTTTAGTGAGTGTAATAATCCCAGTTTATAACGTGGAGCGGTATCTGCGTCAATGCGTGGATAGCGTGATGGGCCAGGATTATCGTAATATTGAAGTGATAATGGTGGACGACGGTTCGCCGGACAGATGCTCCGCGATATGCGATGAGTATGCCGAGCGGGATTCACGAGTTAAGGTGATTCACAAACCCAATGGAGGGTTGGCCGACGCCCGCAACTCCGGTATCGCTATGGCCACTGGAGATTGGCTGATATGCCTTGATAGCGACGACTATTGGGCAAGCCCCACAGCCCTGTCATCGGCCATTACAGTTCTGGATCAGCATCCAAATGCCGATATGGTGTATATCCGTAACCAGATTTTTTGGGAGGAAGACGAACACCCTTCAACATTGTCAGGAGAAATCAGCCAGTCGACATTGGATTCCTTGGATGCTGATGCACAAGTAGAGTATTTAGTGGAAACCGGGAATTTGATACCATCTTCTTGTTGGAAATTGATAAGGACATCAATTCTCAAGGACAATGGAATTGAGTTCACCAGGGGGTTGGTAAGCGAGGACATTGACTGGAACTTCGCGCTTATGCTGAAAGCCAAAGGCCAGATAGCGGCATGCAATGATTTCCTTTACTGCTATCGCAAGCGTAAAGGAAGTATTACACGGTCGATGACGATGCGCAATATCGACCATCTCCTATTCGTGTTGGAGAAATGGATAATGGTTATTCCCGACGCTGACGTCTCGGAACAGCGCAAAAGGGCGCTGATGAGCTATGTGGCTTACCAATGGTCTATACTTCTGGCACTGTATCAGAGAGTTACTATTAAAGGAAAGGATCGGTACACAACCGAGCAATGGCGTCGCATCAAGCGACTAAAATTCCTGACTTATTACAAAGGCAACCGTAAATTCCGCAAGGTGAGAACCCTGATACGGATGGTTGGCCTTAAGCGTGCCTCCTGGTTATTGGGGTATTATCTGCGGGTAAGATAATTTAACGTGGAAAAAATCAAACTTTTAATTTTATCTGACACCCCCTGGGACGACTGCAACAGTTTCGGCTCGTCGTTCTCCAATATCTTTGGGGGCGACCGCTACGAGATTGCCAACGTGTATTGTCGTCCCGGACTTCCCAACACCGATGTCGCGAGTCGCTTTTTCCGAATATCAGAGAAGAGTATCATCAAAAATATTCTGCATGGTACTCCCTCGGGCTGTGTAATTACCGACAACCATCCCGCTCAAGGCAACCACGATGGGGCGGTACGTCGGCAGGCGTCAATCCTGCGTTGGCAGATTCTTTTCTGGGGCCGCGATATGATTTGGGCAACTGGAAGGTGGTGCTCCAAAGAATTGGACGAGTTTGTCCAGGATTTCGATCCAGATCTAATAGTGCTGCCAGTCTACTATTCCACCTATCTGAACAGTATCGGCTGCTATCTCCAACGATTGACCGGCAAGCCGATGATCGGATACATCAGTGACGACTGCTACACCTTGCGGCAATTTTCGCTTTCCCCACTTTATTGGATTGACCGTTTGATCAAACGCAGATACGTCAAGAAGGCCATATTGGCCCTTGACAAGTTGTATGTGATCACCGAGACACAACGTCGAGAGTACAATGCGATTTTCTCCCATAAATGCAAAGTCCTGTACAAGGGAGGGGATTTTTCCGAGTACACGCCTAAACAGGTTGACATCAATAATATAAATTTGACGTACACAGGTAATCTCGGATGCGGTCGTTGGAAAGTTTTGGCTGAAATTGGGCAGGCGCTCGACCCCCAGAGCCAAAACCTGCATATATACAGCGGAACCGGACTATCTAAGTCGCAATTACGGAAATTGACCGCTTTCCCGGCTGTTCATTTCCATGGCAGTGTGCCGGCGAGAGAAATCCCGGCGATTCAATCCCAAGCCGACATCCTGATACACGTGGAGTCGTTCCAACTCGCACATCGCTACAAGGCGCGTCTATCTTTCTCCACCAAGATAGTCGATTACCTTGCCTCCAGTCGCTGTATCCTTGCCGCGGGCTGGGAAGAAACGGGAGGAATAGAGTATCTCTCGGACCACGACGCGGCTGTCACCATCACCGATGAAAAGGAGATAAAAAATACGGTTAAGGAGCTTGTGAACAATCCTGCCAGAATCAACGAGTATGCCCGAAAGGCATTCGAGTGCGGGCGGCGAAATCACCAATTGGATCATATTCGGGATGGCCTGCAAAAAGATATAGAAAAAACGTGTACAAATGAAAGTATATCCAGTCGTTAAACGGTGCCTTGACGTTGGTGCCTCTTTGTGCGCCACGATTGTGGCCTCTCCAATTTTGTTGCTCACAGCGATAGCAATCAAGTTGGATAGCCCCGGGCCGGTGATTTTCCGTCAACAACGTTTGGGCCGAAAAGGCAAGCCATTCTGGATTTATAAATTTCGTTCGATGTGTCAAAATGCCGAGAAGAAAGGTACGGGTGTATACAGCTTTAAGGATGACCCGCGGCTTACCAAGGTAGGAAGGTTCATCCGCGCCACGAGCATCGACGAGCTGCCGCAACTATGGAATATCATCAAGGGCGATATGTCGTTGATTGGCCCTCGCCCGGCTCTTACATATCATCCCTGGCCCTATGATGAGTACACCGAGCAACAGCGAGAGATGTTTGACGTAAGGCCTGGCATAACGGGTTGGGCGCAGGTGAACGGCCGTAAGGAGGTGCCTTGGCCCGAAAGAATCGAGTTGAATCGTTATTACGTTCACAATCTCTCGATGAAATTAGACCTTAAAATCTTGTGGATGACCATCTTCAAGGTGGTAGCCAACGAGGACAATTATAATGTCACGCCCACTTTAAAGCAACAGTAGCCATGCTAAAATTAATGTATATCACCAATCGCCCCGAGATAGCAGGAATCGCCGAGCGCTCGGGTGTAGATCGTATATTTATCGACCTTGAGCAGATCGGCAAGGCAGAGCGCCAGGGAGGAATGGACACGGTGCAATCCCACCACACCCTCGACGACGTGTCTGAGATTAGGCAGTGTTTGCACAAGTCGGAATTGCTGGTGCGATCTAATCCCATCCATACTGGAAGCGCTACTGAGATCGATACGATTGTGAAAAACGGGGCCGACATTATAATGCTCCCTTATTTCAAGACGGTCAACACGGCCGCCAAATTCATCGACATGGTAGGTGGTCGCTGTAAGACGTGCCTATTGGTTGAAACCAAGGAGGCTGTACAACATCTCGACTCCATCCTCGACCTCGATGGAATAGATGAAATTCATATAGGCTTGAACGACTTGCATCTGTCCTATGGAATGAAATTTATGTTCCAGTTGCTCACCGACGGCACGGTTGAACGGATAGGGCGTAAGATATTGGCTCATGGGCTGCCATACGGGTTCGGGGGAATAGCGCGTTTGGGTTACGGAGCATTACCGGCCGAGGCGGTGATTAAAGAGCATTATCGACTCGACTCAACCCGCGCCATCCTTTCGCGTAGTTTTTGCAACACCGACTTGATCTCAGATCTCGACGAGGTGGAGCGAATTTTCAAGTCGGGCGTGGAAGAGATTCGACGTTTGGAGGAGGAGATCATGACCCACAAGCTATACTTTTTGGAAAATCGCTCATTTGTGGAAAAAGCCGTTTCACAAATCGTTGGATGATGAAATTGTTGGTAACAGGAGCCTTTTCCGAGGCTCGGAGGGAAATTCCCCGATACGAGGATTTGGGGTTTGAGGTTGACTTTCATAACGATGAGAGCACCCCATTGAAATCCTATGATTACGAGGCCATTATCTGTAATGGCCTTTTTCTGTATAATGACATAGAAAGATTTGACAACCTGAGGTTTATCCAACTCACCAGCGCGGGCACTGATCGGGTACCGTTGGACGAGATTACTCGACGAGGGATAATATTAAAAACCGCGCGAGGCGTCTATAACACTCCTATGGCCGAATGGGCGCTTATGATGGTGTTATCCCGATACAAGAACCTCCCTATGATGTTGGATAACCAGCGTAATCACCGATGGGAGAAGAATCGACACTCCCGGGAGATCATTGGTCGTAGAGTGGCTGTGCTTGGAGCCGGCAGCGTTGGGCAAACTGTCGCCGCCACTTTCCGCGCGATTGGCGCAAGAGTTGACGGGTTTGACGTGACCTCAGTGGATTTATCGAATTTTGAACACGTGTACTCTATACAGGACATAGACCGTTGTATAGGTGATTATGACATCGTGATTTCCACGTTGCCGTTGAACGATCACACATATCATCGGCTTGATTATCCCTTACTAAGCCGCATGAAGCAAGATGGAATGTTGGTGAACTTGTCGCGCGGAAAAGTAGTTGACGAGGCAGGGTTGATTAGGTTTCTCCAAGAACGAGAGGATATATATGCGGCCCTCGATGTGTTTGAAACGGAGCCCCTTCCCTCCGAGAGCCCTCTTTGGAGCCGTCCCAATGTATTGGCGACTCCCCATAACTCCTTCATTGGAGACAATAATGGCGAACGGCTTTCTGCGCTGATTTATAATAACTTGCAAGAATTGTTGAGATGAGTAAACTATTACTTATATCCCCAAAAAATCGCACCGTTTACAATTTCCGAGGCGACTTAATCCGACGGTTGCAAAAGGAAGGATACGATGTTTGGGTTACAGGACCCAATCAAGACAATATCGAGGAGATCCAAAAACTGGGGGTAGAGTTTGTGGAAATCCCATCGAATAAAAATGGCATTAACCCTTTGGACGACTTACGTTATCTGTCGCGCTTGTATCGATTGATTAAAAGGGAAAGATTTGACGCCACGCTTGGCTATACGATTAAGCCCGTTATTTACGGCTCAATAGCGGCCAAACTTGCGGGTTGTAAGAATATTAACGCTATGATTACCGGCGTGGGGTATCTGTTCACAGCCACCGACCGCAAAGCCAAAATACTTCGCTCGGTAGCACAAAGGTTGTACAAATCGGCTTTAAGATGTGCTCACAAGGTAATTTTTCAAAACCAAGATGATAGGGACGAATTTGTCGCAAATGGGCTGGTAGGTTCGCAAAAATGCTATTGCGTAAACGGGTCGGGCGTGAATATGGCTAAATTCACCGTGGCTGAATTTCCTGAGATCACCACTTTCCTTATGATATCCCGAGCACTTTTGAGCAAGGGGGTGAGAGAATACCTTGAGGCGGCACGCATAGTCAAACAAAAGTATCCCGCGACAAGGCTAATGTATCTGGGTAAAATCGAGGAAATGCCTGATTGTTTATCTGAGGCGGAAATCCAAGCATACATCCGAGACGGGGTGATTGGGTATTATCCAGAGACCAATTGCGTACAGGATTACATTGCTCAATGCTCGGTGTATGTGCTTCCATCTTATCGTGAAGGAACCCCCCGAACCGTGTTGGAGGCCATGGCAATGGGACGACCGATAATCACAAGTGACGCTCCAGGATGTAGAAATACCGTGATCGACGGCAAGACAGGCTTTCTCACACGTGTCAAGGATGTAGAAGCTATCGCGTCTAAAATGGAATACTTTATCAATCATTCCAGCCAAATACAGGAAATGGGGCAACGCTCATATCAACTGTGCAAGGAAAAATTTGAGGTCGATGCTGTAAATGATGCAATGATGGATATAATAAAATTGATACGTTAGACTAAATCGCAAAAACGATGGAAAAGAAAGAGCGGGTACTGCTCTGCTTGAATCATATGTCGGGTCGCGAGCTCGACTTCATACACGAGGCTTTCGAGGGTAACTGGGTGGTGCCGCTGGGACCAGCTGTGGATGGTTTCGAGGAAGATTTGCGACAGTTCGTGACGTCGACCTCAGGTCGTGCATTCGTGGATTCGTGTAATCGTGTATTCGAAAATCGAGTGCACGAGTGCACGAATACACGAGTGAACGACAAATTGGCTGACAAACAGGTCGCTGCCCTCGTCACCGGTACCGCGGCGATGCACCTCGCTTTGGTGGGGTGCGGAGTGCAGGCGGGGGATGAGGTGATTTGCCAGAGTTTCACGTTTTGCGCGAGCTGTCACCCTATTACGTATTTGGGGGCGAAGCCGGTGCTGGTGGATAGCGAGGAGGAGACGTGGAATATGGATCCCCAGTTGCTCGAGGTAGCCATCAAAGACAGGATTGAGAAGACGGGAAAGAAGCCAAAGGCTATCGTCGTGGTGTATCTTTACGGTATGCCGGCCAAGATTGACGAGATAATGGCGGTGTCCGACAAATATGACATACCGGTGATTGAGGACGCCGCCGAGGGCCTGGGTTCGAGGTACAAGGGTCAGGTGTGTGGCACGTTTGGCCGCTACGGCGTGCTGTCGTTTAACGGCAACAAGATGATCACCACCTCGGGTGGCGGGGCGTTAATTTGCCCCGACAAGGAGGCCAAGCAGCGCATCATGTTCTACGCCACGCAGGCTCGCGAATCGTATCCATATTATCAGCACGAGGAGATTGGCTACAACTACCGAATGTCGAACATCTGCGCGGGCATCGGTCGCGGCCAGATGACCATCCTCGACGATCACATCCGCCACCACCAGATGCTGGCCAAATTCTATGAGGAAGCTTTCGCGGAAATCCCTGGCATTACCTTCCACGGAAATCCGGGCCCCCAAACCCCCGAAACGGGGGCTTCCCATCCGGATGGCAACACCCCCCGCTCCGGGGGGCTTGGGGGGCCGACACCTGTATACGATTCCAATTTCTGGCTCAACACGATCCTTATCGACCCATCGATCAAGGTGAAAGGCGAGGAGGAAGCCTACGCCCAGATTATCACCGGCGCGGTTGGTGGCTCCGCTGGCGTCACTCACGCCGCCAAATCCTCCCACACCGACTGCGAGCCCAACCGCAACGTCGAGGCCCTGCGCCTCGCCCTCGACCGTGAGGGCATCGAGTCTCGCCCCCTCTGGAAACCTATGCACAAACAACCCGTATATAAGGACGCTCCGTTCTACGGACACGGCCCCCAAACCCCCGAAACGGGGGCTTCCCATCCGGATGGCACACCCCACCGTTCGGGGGGCTTGGGGGGCCGTGATCTTCGGGGGTCAATTTCAGAGAGTTTATTCGCCCGCGGCCTCTGCCTCCCCTCAGGTCCCTACGTCACCCTCGACCACGCCCGCCGCATCGTCGACATCATCAAGGACAACATCGTGTAGACTTAAGAGAATCTGTTTAAGACTATCGCATTTTGAAAAGTCAGGCTTGCGCTTGGCTTTATTTTTTGGCGGCAGGAAGTTTTTTATTTGCGTGAGCTTAAATAGCTCTTCAATATTAATTCACTGAAAATTGTAATTTTGCAAAAAAAATAATTACATGAAAACGTTGATAAGAGTTCTTCTATGGAGCGCGTGCATCGCCTCGGCGATGGTTGTGGCTGTTGGCGGGTGCTACTGGGTGGTGAGTCGAGCCGCTCAAGGGCGAATGTATGACATGGTGGAAGATGTGCCTTCCCGCAAGGTGGCTGTAGTGCTGGGCACGTCGCCGGTATCGGCTTGGAACGGGCACCGAAACCTTTACTTCGACAATCGCATCCGAGCAGCCGCCGACCTGTATCGGGCAAGGAAAGTGGAACGAATCATCGTGAGCGGAGGCGATTACACTAAGGAGAAAGGCTACAAGGACAATCGCGGTTACGACGAGCCTGTGGCCATGCGCGATTCGCTCGTGAAGGCAGGTGTGTCACCCGCACATATAGTTCTCGACTACGATGGCACCAACACGCTGCGCTCTGTAGCCAAACTGCGTGACATATACCACGTCGACTCGGTCATCATCATCTCCCAGCAGTACCACAACGAGCGCGCTCTCTATCAAGCCAAGCGTCTTGGCATTGACGCCATCGCATATAACGCCCCCACGCCCGGCGGTGCCTCGTGGCTACGCAACCGGGCCAGGGAGTGCCTCGCTCGTGTCAAAGCCGTCTTTAACGACACCACCATGGTACTATATTCCGACACTGTCAATTCCTTTTCGCTTCCACTTTGATTTAGGCAACTTCCTTTCTAACTAATGTTACAGCAAACTCGACGACCTCTTGTCGCCAAGTAGCTTCGTCATGAGGCTGTCGGCGATGGCCGAGTCCGTGACACGCAACGCGAACTCCTCGGTGCTGGTGTGAGCCAGGTAGTTGACTGCGCCATACCAAGTGGTGACGCCGTCAACAACGGCAAAGGGATCAAACGTTTGTGATGCGATTTGTCGCTTCGCGTCGGCCGTGTATCGGATTTTTCCACATTGCATGTAGATTATTCCCTGTAAGCCGTCCTTGCGAGTAGGGGTGGCAGTCAAGCCGTAGACCCAACGAGCGTTGACGTGCCGTAACACCCGTTCGAAAGTAACGGCCGGGATATGGTGGCACTCGTCAACGATCACCATCCCATAGTCCCGCACAAACGGCTTTACCCCCGCCTCATTATCCTCAAAGCACGATTGCATCAGCGCGACATCAACCATCCCATGCAAGGAATTTCCCGTGGAATCCAGCGTCCCAAACGGTGAGAACGCTTTCTTGCGACCTCGCTTTTTCTCTGCTTCTTCGGCTTGAAATTCCAACTCCAGGAAAGTTTCCAATCGTTGCTTCCACTGGTCAAGGAGAGCCTTGTTGTGAACAAGGATAAGCGAGTTCACTTTCCTCGCGGCGATGAGCCCGATGGCGGCTACAGTTTTGCCAAAGGCGGTCGTGGCATGGAGGATACCCGAGGTATGAACTAAAAGCGCCTCAACCGCGTCTTGCTGATCCGAACGCAGCTCGCCCTTCCCCGGAAGAGCCCCCGGAACAGTGCCACCTTCTCCTCCAGGGACAGGCTCGGCTGTTGACTTGTCATCACGGCCAGGTCTTCCCCCACGTTTATATTCTCCGAGCAATTACTATTTGATATACGGTTCAATCCAACCGCTTCTTCCCCTGAGTCAATTTTGAGAATCCCCTCAAGCCTCGCCACTCTCTCCTTCAGTGCCTGATTCTCCGCGGCCAATCTTTGATTCTCAGCCCAGAGCTCCTCATATGACAATCTTCCGTCCATACCCCCCCAACGGGACTACAAATTTCGTTGCAAAGCAATCCTGCCGATTTTTTCCACTAAAAACTGTCTTACCAAATTATCACCTCTTTCCAAATGTTTTACCAATTTGTTAATCCACTCACCACATCCTTAAATTATATCTCAAATATTCAATTTTTTAATTAAATAGGCATACAAATTAGCCTACTCTCACATTCTGTCGCCAAAATGGGAGCGGCTGACCACATAGGAGCTCATCGCACAAGCGCTTTGCCATCGGCAAAGAACCTCCGTGAAATCCAGCCCGTCGACACCAAGCGTTCAATCCCAAAGCGAATAGGCCAGGAGGTGAAGGAGCGTGGCTTGACCGACTGCAATATTGGTTTGAATGAACCCAAGTACCGCACCATCGCTAACATCATCTTTGGCGGCTCCCGGGAGCGCATGCTTGAGATAGCCTTCGGCAACCAAGAGATAGAGCTTGGAGGCGACAACTCCAAGGTGAAATGCAAGCCCGAGATCGAGCGTTGGGCGATGGACATCTACCGGTTCGCCTGCAAGGAGTGGGGCGGGCAGAATGTGGTCTCGTTCGTGTGCCACCTCGACGGCCTATGCGGGCTTGCTTTTTGCGGGCTACCTCAACGAAGCCACACAATTCGCCCAATCCTCTGGTGGTGGCGGTGGCAGCACCGACCAATCTCCCTGGGGGCGCGACCCCAAGGACGATGACCGCATCTGGACATTGAAGTGCCTCCATCACGCCCACAAGATGATGAAACCCGCAGCTCCCAAGCGCATCGAGACCGTCTCCCGAGGTCGCCGCCGCTAATCCTCTCACAATCAATCCATCCGAGACGAGGTTGCCACCACCAATCCCATCTCGGATAGCTTTATCTTTTGGGCAATTTTTGGGCAAATGGGGATAAGAAAAGAGGCAAGCGATTGAATGTCAATCGCTTGCCTCCTGGAAAGAGTGTCCATGATGTCGAAGGAGCAGATTAATCTCTATGCATCGGGCTTGCACCATGTTGGTTCTAACGCCGTCCACCACTACACTGAGAATGAGCTACAAGATCGTTTCGCATTGATGTGCGTGGCCTTCGGCCAACCTCTCTATAAGGTTGACAAGGATTTGAATATCATAGAATAATGTGCTACCTTTGCCATAGAATTACCCAAAGCCATGAGTCGTGACGAGAAATATTCCCAACTCCTTGACGAGCAGATAGCATCTGCTCGCCGTGAGAATCGCTTCATAGAATTCAAATCCAACTATCAAGACCCTAACAAGCTCGGAGAGTATATCTCGGCCTTGTCAAACGGGGCATGTCTCGACCATGAGGATTTTGGCTATCTCTATTTCGGGGTGACTGATAAAACCTTGGAAGTAAAGGGAACCACTTTTAATCCGTCGGAGGAGTATGCCAAAGGAAACCAATCCTTGGAGATTTGGCTTCGTCAGCAGATTACTCCCCGCATCAGTTTCGCTATTGAGGAATTCATGTACCACGGCGAAAAGAAGATTGTAAGATTCAAGATTCCCGCTGCCGTGGGTGAGCCAACCATGTTCAATTGGAAGGCTTACATCCGGGTGGATAGCCACACGACCTCTATGGAGAAGTATCCCGACTGGATGCGTGAAATCTATATGTCGAAAGCCGATTGGAGTGCCGTGCCGATAGAAGGTGCCACTATCGACGACCTTGATCCACGCGCCATCAAGAAAGCTCGGGAGGGGTATAAAGAGCGTTATCCCGAATTGGCTGATGAATCGGATAAGTGGTCGGATGAGGTTTTCCTCGACCGAGCTGCTCTGACCATCGACGGTCAAATCACACGCACCACGATCTTGTTGTTGGGTAAAGAGGAGAAGGCTCACAAAGTTCCTCATATCGCCCAGATTGCCTGGAAGTGCTATCAAGACGGCGAGATTTTCGGGGACATTTATACCGTTCCCTTTATTCTCGCCACATCCGCTATCCTCGGTCGCATCCGTAACTATCGCTTCAAGATTTATCCCCCTGACACGATGATTCCCGCGGAGGTGTGGAAATACGATTCCCGAAGCATCTTGGAGGGACTGCATAATGCTGTAGCCCATCAGGATTACACCCAGAATGCGCGTATCCTCGTTTATGAGCGCATGGATGGGTTGACTTTTGAAAGCACAGGTGGGTTCTTTTGCGGCCAATATGAGGATTATATTTACGGACTAAAGACCCCCAAACTATATCGTAATCCAGCGTTGGTGAAAGCTATGGTGAATATCAAAATGATTGATTCACAAGGGTATGGCATCCACAGTTTGTATGTTAGGCAGAAAGATCGCTATCTGCCGATGCCCGATTACGATAAGTCAACCGATGCGACGGTTGTGCTTCAATTGCCTGGCAATGTGATAGACGAAAATTATAGCTTCCAACTCATTGCCAACACCGATATGGATCTCACCGAGGCCGTACTTCTCGACCACGTGCAGAAACATCTTCCCATCAACGACGAGGCTATCGCCTTGCTCCGCAAACACCACCGCATCGAGGGCCGTAAGCCCAATATTTTTGTGTCAAAACATCTTGCCCATGCCACCGGCACCCAAGTAGAGTATACACAACACAAAGGGCTCGACGTTACGGCATGCGAACATATGGTGTTGCAGGCTCTTAAAGATCATGGCTCATTGTCACGGCAGGATATTGACCGATTACTCTTCCCGATATTGTCGGACAATCTTACCGACAAGCAGAAGAAGGCTAAGGTCTCTAATCTTTTAACGCGAATGAAGGATAAACTTCATAACACGACAAAGGGTAATATCTCAGAGTGGTCGCTTTTAAACCATCAAAATTAAAAGCGATTTAAAAGCGATTTTTGCCTTTCGTAAACCATTAAATTATTTCCTTAGCACCTTTAATTCGTTGATAGTCATTGTTCTTTATATATCAAAGAACCCATTTTACTTAAACGATTTAAAAGCGATTAAAAAGCGATTCCCCTTTAGTATCTATCATTATATCAGGATGGCTCAATTATGGAACTTGCGCATTTTATGCTGACGATCTTGAAGACTACGACATTCCTATGCTAATAGGCTGTTGCATGGACAACTTTATAACCCAATTTAAGCCAGGCGACCACTGCACTGACACCCTACGCGAAATTTGGGAGAGCTTCTCTCAAACGCACAATTTCAGCCTAACGTTGTTCTATATTTATAATGTAAGACGATGGAAGAATTGACTCTTAGAGAGGTTGCCAGGCGTTTGGCTGAGGTCAAGACAGCTGTCGGTGAGAGCGTGGATTTCGACAACGCTTTCACAGTGGCCGCATTCTTCCGTGACTTCGAGGATATCAATCGGGTTATACAGGGTGTCGAGAGGGATGTCAACGAGCAGCCAGGAAAAGCGGTTATAATTTCAAGGGAGATTTTGTCGGTGATAGGCCAGATAAGCGTGTTGGATGTCGCTGATTGGGAATCCGCTGACTATGAGAAAATATTCGATGGACACATCAAGGGGTGGAGAGATCGATGGGATGGGTTGCGGGAGGTGGCCACTGGGTTGTGGCGTGAGTATCAACGCCTTAGCAATCAGATTGATTTCATGTCCTATGACGATGAGCGGTATGAGGCATTGTCGGCGGCTTGCGACAAGGCTCACGACGAGTATTATAATGTGGCCAAGCCTCGCTCCGACAAGGCTTTTGAGGAGATGAAGGCCGAAGAACGCCGATCGCTGTGCCTATATTTCTTCCAGTGGGGCCAATTGCAGGTGCTTTTGGACAAACTTAAGGCCATCGCCGAGACTGTGGTCAAGGTGGTGGAGAAAGGGGGCGACGTATGAGACGGTTCGTTCTCAAAGATGAGTTGGCCAAGTTGGTTGATTACCTCGACCTGGCGATCTGCATGTACCTCTATGAGGAGGTGAATGACATCCAGTTCCATTACGTCAACAACGGCGATTTCGTCAACTTCATGAATCTTCGCCCAACCAACGAACCGGTGGTACCGCGAGCCGGTGAGAAGTTGCGCATCGGCTATATGGCTGAGAAGATTTCCCAAACCATTTATCCGCGCGCCACAGGCAATGAGTGGTTCAAAAGATTCTTGAACCAATGCGGTATCACCCTCAAATATTACCAGGGTCATCGCTCGGAAATTATGGATGACCACTATGCCTATGACCACAACGTGGAATTCAAAAAATCCATCGAAAAAGCCATTTCCAAGGCCGAGAGGCTCAGAGCGTCCCGCTGAAAAAACCCCATACCCCCGATATTAACTTCTTTTAGTTTTTACTCTCGCTTTATCTCGCAGATTGACAACGAGATACGCAATCATGCGTTTTTGCTTTTTCCCCGTTTCTCCCTCAATAGCCCCCTACCGCGACGCGCTAACTTCGCGGTGTAACCTGATGGGGCGAGTGCACGCCGGCGGAAGGTTGCCAAGAGGAGAACGATGACCACCGCACATGGTCGGGGAGGACCTCGAAAACTAACTATTATATTTTATGTTCAAACAAGTTTTAAATGAAGACAATAACATTCAAATCGTGATCAAGGATTCTCAGTTGGACTACATAGTCGATAAACTCTGGGAGCGTATGCAGGACAAGAACCGCGAGCGTGACGACGAGAAACGCAACTCCAAGGTGAGCAAAGCCAAGGCTTGTGAGATGCTCGGGAAGAACGCCACCACTCTGTGGCGATGGGAAAAGGAAGGGTACCTGGTGCCTGTAAAGGTTGGTTCCCGCAATATGTACCGTCTTGGTGATGTCCAGGACATAATCGACGGCAAGCGATGATAGCTGAGATGGCAATGAATGGGTTGCGGCGAGACGCAGCTCAGCTCGAAGGGTTCCCGCTGGAGGTGTTCCCGCAAAAGGTGCAGTCAATCGTTCTCGACTGGCTCGCGCAAGATGATTATCGGCCTGAGTTCGCGGCGTCGGCGATGTTGTCGGCGGCATCGACGGCCATCGGCAACACCTACCACATCCATGTGCGTGGCGGGTGGATCAACAATCCTTCGCTGTTTGTGCTGTTGGTGGGACCACCGAGCCTCGGCAAAACTCCTCCATTGCAAGCGGCGTTCGCTCCAATCCAACGTCTTGACATCGAGAGCATCGCCCGATACTGCAAGGCCAAGGATGAAAACGTGGAGCTTAAGCCAAAACTCGCTCAGGTGATTCTCGACGACTTTACCCCCGAGGCGATGATCAAGGTTCACAACGACAACCCAAAAGGGGTTGTGGTCAAGGTGGACGAGTTTATGGGCATGATCAACACGGTCAACCGCTACAACTCGAGCAATCTTATCGAACTGTTGCTCAGTGCGTTCAGCGGTTCGCCGTTGAAAAAGGTGCGGGTAAGTGACGACAAACCTTGCTATGTCACCAAACCTTGCGTAAACCTTATCGGCACGATTCAGACGAGCCGTGTGCCCGAACTTTTAGGCAAGGGGTTAGACAACAACGGCTTCTTGGCGCGCGTGTTGTTCGTCTACCCTAAGAATCGCCGAGTGGCGTTGTGGTCGCTCGATGAGGTGGCACGACCCGAGACATCCTCAGCCGCGGAACGATGGGAAACAATTGTAAGGAAACTGTTGGAGGAGGGTTACAACCAGGACTCCACACCCACCGTGTTGAAATTCTCCACCGAGGCTCGTCACCGCTTCTACACTTGGCATAACGATTTGGTTACCAAGCTCAACGAGAATCTCGACAAGGAGGACTATCGTATGCCAAAGCGATTCCAAATCACCGCCCACCTGGCGTTGACGATGCAGCTGCTTCGTTGGGCTTGCGCGGAATCCCACAAGGAGCACATCGACCTGCAATCGGTCGAGGCGGCCATCGCCCTCAACGAGTATTATGAAGACTGCTACTCACGACTAATGGACGACCTTGGGATCAACACGGACGTACCCCTATCGAGAGACGAAAGGCTACTCAGCGAGCTGCCCAAGGAGTTCACCACGGCTCAAGCTATCGAGGTGGGCAAGAGGTTGTTCAAACTTCAAGAAGACACAGTGAAGAAACTAGTTCGCCGTCTCTTCGATGATGGTCGCTTGACCTCGCCGAAAAAGGGGCATTACATACAATCCCATTCATCCTCTTCCTCCTCTTTATCCCCTTCTTCCCCTTCCGAGAAACGAAATGACGATGGACAAGTAACCGTGGGAAGTCATGAGTGATTACCGATTCCACCTTCAGAAGTATCGTCCGGGCAGCAAGATTGCTTGTCCCAGATGTGGTCGTCACCGGTGCTTTACGCGCTATGTCGACGAAGATGGCTTGGTAGAGTTTCCGAGTCATGTAGGGCGATGTGACCACCAAAACTCTTGCGGATATCATTTCTCGCCCCGTGAATACTTCGCCCAGACTCCTGTGGAGAAGACTAAAGGCGAGGCACCGGTCATTAAGCCAGTTGCCACTCCCAAGGCCACTTTGCCGACGGTGATGGAAACCACATTGATGGAGAGGTCGTTGACCGCATATCACCTTAACCCGCTGTTCAGATTCTTCTGCACGGTGATGGGCAAGGATGAGGCCAAACGGATGTTTCTATTATACAATGTGGGAACATCGAAAGCTTGGGGTGGTTCGACTGTGTTTTGGCAGGTTGACCTTAAAGGTCGTGTTCGTGCGGGCAAAGTGATGGGTTATGACCCCACGACCGGGCATCGCGTCAAGGAGCCGCAGTCGCAGGTGGCGTGGGTGCATTCGCTGCTGAAAATCCCTCTCGACTTGAAACAGTGTCTGTTCGGCGAGCATCCTCTGCGGGATTCGGGAGCACAACAAGTGGTGATCGTCGAGAGCGAGAAGTCGGCGTTGATTGGCGCATGGAAGATGCCCGAATATGTTTGGCTCGCCACCGGGGGTATCCACATGCTGAAACCCAGCGAGGCGTTGCGCGGGCGTGACGTTATTCTCATCCCCGACCTCGGAGCCGAGGAGACATGGCGAGCGAAGATGTCCGCGTTCAAGTCCGTCTGCCGCTCGGTATGCCTCTCCGATTTCCTGTCGCGAATAGCCACCCAGGAACAACGACAACGAGGTCTCGACATCGCCGACTTTATCCTTATGACACCCACTGTAGGGATGGTCATCGAGCAAATGAAGCAGTTGCATCCCGAGCTCGACGATTTCATCAGCGATATGCGACTTACCGCAACCTCCACTTCCGAAGGACCTCCTGATGAAATGAAAATCACTCATAGCTTAGCTCAGAAATAAACCAATTATTAACAATCAATTAACCGAGAGGAAAGCTGAAATGGAGCAAGAAAATTAGGTCTCACTATGAGCAGTCTGTCATCCTTTCTCCCTTTCCTCCTTTAACGACCACAAAGCATGAAATCATCAATCAAGAACAACGAATCCACAGAAAAGGCCTCGGCATTTGCTATCCCGGGATACCATCCTGGAAGTCGCAACGCGACGATGGTGGCAATAACCGCGGGTGACCGAAGGGAACCCATGGCGACGATGGTGGCAATAACCGCGGGTGACCGCAGGGAACCCGTGGATTCCACCAGGCTCCCTCCTCTCTTCCAAGAGGCGAATCTATTCGAGATTTTGCCGCCATCTTGGCGGGAAGCCGAAGGCC
>CAZLSW010000062.1:0-19625 GCA_964562375.1 uncultured Muribaculaceae bacterium
CAAAGAGGACAAAGAGGATTAAGAGGATTAAGAGGATTAAGGTATCAAATACCCCCTCACCCCGATAACATACCTGCTAAGTATGCTATCAAAGGATGTACCCACCAGGAACTCCACCTGATGCCAATAAAATAACGCATTTATGGATCTTCTACCAAGAAACTTATGCATTCGGCTTATCGGGGGTGGGTTGGTGGTGGAGCTCGAGGGTGTGGATGGCGTTGGGAAACCAGGCGAGGAAGGCGGCTTTAGCGGCTTGACGCTCACCTGCATTGGCTCCCGACACCACTACCGGCATGGGCTTGTATTCAGGAATTGCCGCTGATTCGTCGTTCGGCTCATTGCGGGCATCTCGCCATTCTTGCTTAAGGGCGGAGAGCCGACGTTGGTTGCGGGGGTATTGTTTGTCCCCTTTAATCCACACATAGAATGTACCTTGGGCGACAAATTTCAACACGATGTAGATGAGCAGGAGCGCCCCGAGCCACGCCAAAGTGGTGAGGATGTCGATAAGGAGTGTGCCGTCGGGGCGGGTGGCTCGCTCGTCTCCGGTGAGCACGCACAACAGGATAAGCCTACCAACCTACTTTTGAGTTTTACGTCGGTTTTGCGCCGCAAATTTGCATCAGCGAAATTTAAACGCTTGTTGCTCAACGCCGTTAGATGAGAGGAAGTAAAATAATAGTTAACGTAAAGATACTCCCTGTCCACCAACGCCCTTCCGCCTACAGACTCAATCCAATCCTCCATAGGGGTTACTGTTTTGGGGATGGTCAGATGGAGAAGATGTAGGAGGTGAGGGAGGCGTCGGCATCGAGGGGGAGGCGCTTTTTGAGGCGGTATTTTTTGAGGTCGACCGAGCGGGTGGCGATACCCATCACTGCGGCTATCTCCTTGGTGGATAGGTTGGAGCGGATAAGGCAACACAGGCGTAGTTCCGATTGTGTGAGTTCGGGATGGCGCGCGGCCATTCGCTCCATGAAATCCTTGTGGATCTCCACGAAGTAGTTTTCAAACGACAGGAACTTGTCGGTGGAGCTGGCTCCGTCGTCGAGGATTTTGACAAGGCGGTAATAGAGTTTGTTGGGCCAACGGTCGCCCAGCTCTTTCTTTTGGGAGTTGATCTCCGATGAGATTTCGTCGAGCAATTCCTGTTTTTGGGTGAGGAAGCGCAAGTTGTTCTTCAATTCGGTTTCCTGGTCTTTCACTTTTAAGGAGAGATTTTCGACGGCTTGGCGTTGTTGCTCCTCTCGCATTTGTCGTTGCTGCTCGGCGAGCTCATGGGCCAATTTCTTGGCTGCGCGGCGTTGCAACCACCATACCAGAGCAGCCATTAGAGCCAATACAATTACTATATAAATAATGATTGCCAAAGTGCTGCGGAAGAATGGAGGTGCCACGGTGACGGTTAGCGACAGGGTGTTTCCTTCGCAGTCGCGGATGTCGAGCGAGTGTTTGCCGGATGGGAGAATGGGGAAGGTGAAGCGTCCCGACTTCTGCCAGTTGGACCATGGGGTATCGTCGCCGTCGAGGCGATAACTAAAGTAGATGTCGGGATGGTTGATACCCGAGGCCACTTGAATGAGGATGTCGGAGGATTTATGCGGAAGATTGATTCTGCCATCCTCGATGGGCGCATAGAGGACAGTGTCGCCGGCGTTGTATCGACATTTCAGCAGGAAAATCTTGGTGGGGGCCGATGGCGGAGTCGCGTTTCGGTCGATTTTCAGTATACCTTGGACGGTAGCGGCGAAAGCTGTGGAATCGTTTGGCTCGCGGTAGCAGAGGTGGCCGTCATAGGTGAGCATGGGGTTGGCGAAGAGGTGGTAATGCTTGTCGAGCCGTAGCGAGTCGTCGGCTATGGTGAAGAAGGCCAGCTCGTCGGCTGAGGCAATGGCCAGACGGTTGTTGGAGGATGTGATGGTGCGGGTGCCCTCAAGCCTTGGGAGCGACGCGCTCAACCTCTCGCGACGACGGAACGATTGATGGTCGCGGTCGTACTCGTATACTCCATTTGGGGTGGCGAACAGCACTTGGTTGCCTAATCGGAACAAGCTCACACGTGAGAAGTCGGTACATCCGTCAATGTCGGTGAACACTTTCTGGGATTGCATCGAGGCCAAGTCGGGGGAGATAACCATTCGTTTGACCCCCGTGTTGGGATCGATACCCCAAATCAGCGTGGGTGATTCGGGGACAATCAACTGCAGGAAGGGTGTGCCAGCCACGTTGGTGAGCCAATGCCAGCCTCCGTTGTCCCTTGCGAGATAGGATAGGCCTGAATAGCCGCGCGTGATGATGTACTCCTTGCCGTCGGCATCGGCTACGTATTCCATTTGGCTCACGCCATTGGCGTCGGCGATCTTGGTGAAAGTGTCTTGCCCCGGGCGTTGGTTGAACAGGGCGTTGGTGGTGCCCAAAAGCATCTCGTCCTTGATGACGTCGAGTTTCAGTGGGTAGCCGATGATTTCCACCGGGGAGGCTGAGCCGGGGGAAGTGGAACGGAACAATCCACGGTTGGTGGCGATCCACGACGCTCCGTTGAAATCGGCGGTGTCGAAGAAGATGCCGATATCCGAGGTGGAACGCCAAAGGGAGGCCCAAGGATGAAGATCGACGTGAGCCATGCCGTAATCGAGCGACAACCACAGGTTGCCCCGGCTGTCGAAAGCGAGAGCGTGGACATTGCGGTCGGCCAGCAGGGAATTGTCAAAATCAATCTTGCGTCGCGCGTCCATATCGAAAAGCAGGAGTCCCCGGCCGATGGTGCCGATGGCGAGGGTAGAGCCGTAGATGCCGCCGCACTCCACCTTGACGGGTTGATGTAGCTGGGCAGCGACGTAGCAGTCGGTACCATCGAGCGACAGCAACGTGCCGTCGTCGCACACTAAGAGCAGCACTCCCGATGGATGGCTCACGATAAAGCGGATATAGGCGGCAGTGATCAGCGGATTGTCGGAGCGCACTACCAGTTTGTCGCCCTTGAGCAGGTAGAGCGTCCCGTCGCCTTTCTGCAAGAACACTTCATCGCCGGCTTGGCACATCGACTTGTAGTGGTCGCCCTTTACGATAGCACTTAGGGTTGAGCCGTCGTAGCTGAGCACGTTGCCAAAGGAATGGAAATATACCTGCCCATCGGCATAGGCGATGTTCCAAAACTCGTCGGACTCAATCCCGTCGCCACGTATCTCATCGAGCAGGGAGTGGTAGTTGAGGCGTCCGTCGCCGCTGGCGGTGTAAAAACCGAGCACATTGTTTCCAGCGACAAACAGCGTATCGCCCACGGCCTTCACCGCGCGGCATGTGCGCCCACCTACGGCAGCGAGCGACGACCAGTCGTTGCCGTCAAACGACAACGCGCCCCGTGAATTGCCCACGTAGAGCATCTCGGGACCTTGGAAATCGGAGATTGTCAGTCCCCAATTTTGTATTCCGGCACCCGGAAGTAGCTCGGGGTAATTGGTGACGCTGGGATTGGATGCCCGCGCAATCATGGCGATGCAGCAAAGCAGTAGGTTGAGAATGTATCTTGTCACTTTGAGTCTCATGGTAGAGTTGGTTGAATTGCAAAGGTACAAAAAATCACGATTTTTATGTACTTTTGCATTACAAAAAGCTCAACTGTATGCGCATAATCCTTTCCCTTTTACTATATATAATTGTGTTTTCCATGTCGGCCACGGCAAGGGATGTAACGGATATTATTCAATCGGCCCAGATAGAGGTGGAGCGACATCATTATCAGGAAGCTCTATCGGAATACAACAAGCTCGTGGATTTTTACAATCAGGGGGAACGCGATGCCGCAATGTGTGAGGGATTCCTGCGGGGAGGCAACTGCTACATGCTTCTCAACAACTACCTCGAGGCCATAAAATTTTACATTTTAGCTCTCAAGGAGGCTGAGCGCGTTGACAATAGCGAGGTGTGGAACAGCTGTATGTCGAATATCGGGGTGTTATACGCCCGCATGAACAATTACCCGCAGGCACGCCGCTACTTCTCGGGAGCAATGGATAAGGCTATCAATGAAAAGGATAGCGTAAGGGCGGCTGTGGCGATATCCAATCTTCTACTGCTCAGTTGTAAAAGCCAGGATGCGACTATGGCCCGGCGTTATCTGTGGCTCAACGAACATTATCCGTTGCCGTCGAAAGCCGAGAACAATTTCTATCGGAGCTATGCGCTGGGGATGATAGGTAAGGTCGACCGTAACTATGACGTGGCTCTTTTTTACCTGAGCAAGGCTAATGAGACGGTTTCGATAAACAATCTCGACCCTATGACGCTTATCGACATCCATCAAGAGGAGGCTGATATCTACCGACTGCAACACCAATTCGACAACGCTTCCGCAAGCCTACAACGAGCAATCGATATTGCCAATAGCTGTGATCGTTACCGACTATCGGAGCTTTACAAGATGATGGCTGCCATATATCAAGAGAGTGGCGATAGCGAACAGGCCGAACGCTATCGGAATCTCTTTGTGGAGACAACCGATACCTCATCGGAGTGGCACGATTACGTGATGGCGAGCGACGAGATCAACCGCTACGAGAAGGAGATGAACGACCACCATATTAGTACGCTTAAAACCACAATTGACTCACGCACAATGTGGCTGATAATCACTTTGGTGGCCTTGTGTGTTTTCGTGGCGATGCTTTGTGTGATAGTGCGCTACAATCGCAAGCTTAAATTGTCGTTTAAGACGCTGATCAAAAACCATGATGAGATATCCCGTCAGAACGAGCTTAACCGCCAGCGATTACAAGAAATCCTTGAGTTGAAAAAGAAGGCGCCGTCATCGGGCACGGTTGAGCTCGACCAGGAGCAGAGCCTGGAGATTATCAACAATGTCAACAGGGTGATGGAGGATATAGATGTAATCTCCAATCCCGATTTCAGCATTAACGAGCTTGCGGGGTTAGTGGGTTCCAATCCTAAGTATGTATCCTTGGCGCTCAACAGCGTATATAACAAGAATTTCAAGACGATCCTTACCGAATGCCGCGTAAGGGAAGCATGCCGGCGCCTTGTCGATGAGGAGCATTATGGCAATCTCACAATCAGCGCCATTGCCGAGAGCGTGGGATATAAGGCTCAATCATCATTAGTCTTGGCTTTCCGCAAGACCATAGGCATGACCCCCTCGGAATACAAGCGAGAGAGTCGGAAAATCGATTAAAAAACAGGCGTTGCCGACGAGGCAACGCCTGTCCCTTGTCTTTCAACAGATTGCTTGTTATTTAACAGTAATTTTCATAGAGATTCCAGTAGAGAGGTCCTTTACCAGGTATAGGCCCTTGGCAAGACCATCGATGGAAGAAGCGGCTTTGCGCACGATACGTCCGCTCAAGTCGTAGACATCCACTGGCCCCTGCTCGGAGGATGCTTGAATGGAAGTTACCGAGGCCATGTCGTCGAGGCGGAAAGCGGGCGACACGAGTTGGCGCTGATAATTGCCGGCGTCGTCGGTAACGGTGATAAGCATGTCGTACCATCCAGTGGGGCTTGTAACATCTACATTGGCGAGCTTGCCAGTATAGGCATAGCCCATCTGCGCTATGGTAAGATCCTCCAGACGATCAACGGCCAAGTCCTTGAAATCGCTTGATCCCGTGGGAGCATAAGCTACAGTCACCTGAGCGTTCTGGAGCACAGCCTCGGCGTCGGTCCAATCGATGGTGTAGTCGGCCACGGTGAGGAAGACATTGGCGTCGTCCTTGGTGTCGAATCGGTCGGTAACGTTGTTGAGGTTGTCGCGGAATTGGAGCATGGTAAGAGTAGGGGGTACAGCGTCGTCGTTGTTTTCGTCGAGCACGATTTCGGTGACGTTGCGGCTCTCAAGGTCGTCGACTGTGCCGTTGGTGGATGTCATTTTGATTTCAAATTTAGCCTTGTCGCGCTCACTCAGGAAATTCCAGCGTTCGATAAATTCGTTGAGCAGTGCGTAAGTGTCGATCTCAGGGAATGCGACATCGTTAACTGTAAGATCAACCGCCATGGTGTAGAGGTTGTTGTCGATCACTTCTCCCAAGCGTCCATAGTAGCTCACGTCGAGAGTGTAGGAGTTGAGGGGAGGATTAACGATGCCGTCGTAACGGCTCTCAAGACGCATTACAGGAGTACAGTCTCCGAAGGTGCCTTTTTTCTGATCCTCGTCGAAGGAGTAGAGAGCGTACCCCGTGCTCCAGTCTAATTGGGGAGCGCTTGCGTTGAACGTAAAGAGGCCTTGGTAACTGTACGGGCCCAGAAACCGGTAATAGCGATGACCGTTGCTGATGACAGCGGCGGGAGTGCTGGTGGGGTAATACTCATAGACTGGGTCCCCATACATGTCATAGCCCGTGAGCACTGGATTGGATTTGGTCCAACCGGTGGTTACATCGAAAACGCAATCCTCGTTAGAGGTGTCCTGTTCGGCGTCAATGTAAAAAGTGATGGGTTGATCGGCCTCGATAGGTTGCCATCCATTTCGTCCACTGGTGCCAAGGTCAAAAATACCATTATAAATTCCATAGCATTGGTGGCCGGCGCGCCATTGGTCGGAATTGGTAGGCACTACCTTGATGGTCTCAGAGTAAGGTTTGTAATTCTCGCCAAGAGCACAAATAGAGTCGGTCGATACGCCCACGAGTTTCATGCTGTTGATGTAGAAGTTGTAGTCCTTGTCGATGATTGTTCGCAGCTGGGTGAACACATATCGGTCGCTTACGGGGTTGATAAAGAAGTCGGTGTTATTGTTGTAATCGCTACCCAGCTGTGAAGCGCTTACCGTGTAAGAGCCACCGAGCTGCATGTCATGGCCGTCGTAGCTGTCAATCACGTGAAGGGATGAGCCGAAACATATCTGCAGTATGTTGCCCTCCACATAGTTGTAATTGGAGTCGTAGTGGTCCATTGTCCACATTTCGCCGTCGGGGCTTTGGCCGCGGAATTTCAAGTGAACGGTGGCTTCAGCGGGATCGAAAGCCATGGTAGTATCGTTCTCGAGAGTGACGTTTTCACGCACCACAAGCACGTTTTTGAAATCCATGTAATCGTAATAGCTCATGATTACGTCGTAGGTACCCTTTGGAATCTCAAAAGTGGCCTCGCTAGCCATGCGCATGTTAGACCCGTCGTAGTTGACGAAGTCCTTGTTAAAGAATAATACCCCGTTGGGAAAAACGAAAGTGGTGGACCCATCGGGGGAGGTTGTGGTGACCGACACGGTTTCGGCTGTCGTTTCGGGCGCTTTGTTGCGGGGATGGCTACGCCAAATGCCTTGTCCAAGATCCTCCATAACCATGTCGCCGCTCACCATGCTCTGAAGTTGATACGGAAGTTTAGCCGGGGAAGCCGCTTGGGTGTTAACGTTTCCTCCGAAGCAGTTGACGGATACCAGGCAGCACAAAATCGCTAAACTGCCCTTAATCGACGTGTAAAGCTTTCTCATAGATAATATTGTTTTTTGTGTTAAGTGTGAAAACTGGCGCAAATTTACTGGTATAGCCGTGAAAATCGTGAAATTGTGAGGCTACAATAACTTTGATTTCCCGAAATCAGCGAAAAAACAGTCTTCCTCTCCTCCTCGGTGTCCATAGGAAGCTGTCCCTTCTACCGATGGCAAGGAAAAGAATTTTTTACTTGATTCTCAGATGGATAATACCGAGTGATGTGGATTTGATGGGGAGGGTGGAAGGTTTGAGGGAATTTGTTGCGGGGGGAACGACAGAAAGAGGGGGATGGGGAGAGTAACTTTGAGGAAAACTTTTTCAGCCATGAAGCATATTGTGAATTTTAGAACTGTGTTGGTTGCGGCGGCTATATTGGCGCCGGCAGCACTCGTAGCCCGCGACGATGTGGCGTTTGTCGACTCGCTGATGCGACAGATGACGCTGCGGGAGAAGATTGGCCAACTCAACCTGTTGCCCACCGGCCCGGTGACCACCGCCGCCGGGGAGAACCGCGAGATCTTCGACGAGGTGATGGCTGGCGACGTGGGCGGTGTGTTCAACTTGCGCGGGGTAAAGGACGTGTCGCGTATGCAGCAACTTGCCGTCGACAGCACCCGCTTGGGCATACCCTTGATATTCGGGGGCGATCTTATCCACGGCTACGTCACCATCTACCCTCTGAACTTAGGGATGTCGTGCTCGTGGGACATCCCCGCCATCGAGGAGATGGCCCGCATGTCGGCCCGGGAGGCGACCGCTAGTGGATGGATGTGGACCTTCTCGCCGATGGTGGACATCTGCAAGGACGCTCGCTGGAGCCGCATCAGCGAGGGTGGGGGGGAGGATCCATTCCTTGGTGCCGAGATTGCCAGGGCGATGGTGAGAGGATACCAGGGCGACCTTACGAGCGATGATCAGATGCTGGCTTGCGTGAAGCATTTCGCCCTATATGGAGCCTCGGAGGGTGGCCGCGACTACAATATGGTGGATATGAGCGAGAACCGCATGTTCAACGAATATATGCTACCCTACAAGGCCGCGGTTGATGAGGGCGCGGCGTCGGTGATGGTGTCGTTCAACGACATCAACGGTGTCCCCGCGACCGCCAATCGCTGGTTGCTCCACGACTTGCTCCGAGAGCAATGGGGATTTGACGGGATCATCACCTCCGACCATTCTGCGATATTTGAGTTGACTAATCATAGCCTTGGCACCGAGGAGGAATGTGCGGCATTGGCACTGAAAGCCGGCGTTGACTTCGATATGGGTTCACGTTCTTACGTGGGCACCTTGGAGAAGGCTGTGGCCGAGGGGTTGGTCACTGAGGATGAGATAGATCAGGCGTGTCGTCGTATTCTTTTGGCAAAAAAACGCTTGGGACTATTTGATGACCCTTATCGCTACCTCTACGAGGAGCGGGAGCGACGGAACACATATAATGATGAGACACGCGAGTCGGCACGGCGCATGGCCCGGAAGTCGCTTGTGTTGCTGAAAAACGCTGACGGCTTGTTGCCCCTTGCCAAGCATGGTAAAATCGCTCTTATCGGTCCCTTGGCGCATGCCCGCACACAGATGCATGGCAATTGGGCTGTGGCCGCTCAGAACGATCGCTACACTACTGTTTATGAGGCCATGAAGGAGTATCTGGATACTCAGGCCGAGGTAAAAACAGTGCGCGGTAGCAACTACTTCTACGACATGGAGATGGAGCGCCGCTGCTGGGTGAATTTCGGCGAGGAGCCCCATGGCGACGATGCCGTGATGCTGGCCGAGGCCGAGGAACTGGCTGATTGGGCCGACGTGGTTGTGGCTTGCTTGGGCGAACCAGGCGACTTGAGCGGCGAGTCGAGTTGCCGCACCGACCTTACCCTGCCCGACGCCCAGTGCGACTTGCTCAAGGCGCTTGTTGCCAGTGGCAAACCAATAGTGTTGCTTCACTTCTCGGGGAGACCGACAGTACTGACTTGGGAACAAGAAAACATTCCGGCCATCATGCAGGTGTGGCATCCCGGCAGTGAGGGCGGAGCGGCGATTTGCGACTTGCTGTTTGGCGATTATTCCCCTTCGGCCCGCTTGACCACCTCATTCCCTCAGAACGTTGGGCAGGAGCCTCTCTACTATAACCATCGCAAGACCAGCCGCCCGCAGGATCCTGGCCGTTGGTTTGAGAAATTCCGGAGCGCCTACATTGACTGCAGCAACGAGCCGTTGTACCCCTTTGGTTACGGCTTAAGCTACACCACATTCACCTACTCTCCAGTGGAGCTGTCGGCAACAGAATTGACCTCAGATGGCAACGTGAAAGCCTCAGTTACCGTCACCAACACTGGCTCGGTGGAGGCCGACGAGGTGGCGCAGATGTATATCAGCGATCCTGTGGCCAGCATCACCCGGCCAGTGCGCGAGCTCAAGGGGTTCCGGCGCATTCACCTCAAGCCTGGTGAAAGTAGCCGCATAACCTTCGACATCACCCCCGAACTGCTCTCCTTTTACAACGCCCGGATGGAATATGTGGCCGAGCCGGGTGAATTTGTGGTGCACATAGGTCATGACAGCACCACCAACAATTCATCAAGATTTACCCTCAAATGAATCAGCATTTTAATTGTCGATGATGTAGCAATGATGTATCTCCACAGATGGGGCAAATTTTCGGTGAAACCTTTGTAGCACCCTAATTTTTGCAATCCCTTCCTCGTGAGATTTACCTTTGCGACGAAAGACACATGAAGCGTAAAAGTTTTTTCATACGACTGATTCCATAATTGCTCATAAGGTTAAGGTAACATGTTAAGGTTAGTTTTCCTATTTTCTATCTCACAAACAGGGACAATTTCAACCGGTAGAAAGATTGTATTTAGGTTTGCTTTTTTAACTCGATTATTCAACAACATAAAAATATAAAGACATGAAACATCAACCCCTCCCTCACCGCCCTCGTGGCGTACCCACTTTGGCTACAATCAGCGAATTACGTTGCTCGGATTGGGCAAAAACGTTATATTTGCAACTCGGATGCCTGAAAAACAAGCAAAGTGTTAAACATTAGAAATCATGAAAAAACATATAATAATCATTTTAACAATCCTGCTCACATTCATCACAGCCCAGGCCCAGACGCAGACGGTGCAGGGCGTGGTGATCGAAGCCTCGACCGACGACCCTCTGATCGGCGTGACGGTGAAGGTGCAAGGCACGGCCAATGTGGCCGCCACTAATATCGATGGCGAGTTCTCGCTCGAAGGGGTGAAGGTGGGCGACGTGCTGGAGTTCTCTTACGTGGGAATGAAGCAGCAGACACTCAAACTTACCTCGGCTAATATCTCCTCCCCTCTGGAAATCAAGATGGAGGACAATGCCACCCAGCTCAACGAGGTGGTGGTAACCGGCTATGGCACGGCTCGCAAGCGCGACCTTACCGGCTCAATCGTTTCCATCTCGGGCGACGACGTGGAAAATTCCCCCGGCAACAATGTGATGTCGGCCCTGCAAGGCAAGGTGCCGGGACTGATGGTCACCAACACCGGCTCGGCTGGCGGCGAGCCTGACATCAAGATACGTGGCGTGGGCACGCTCAACTCGTCGAGCAATCCGCTTTATGTGGTCGACGGCATGTTCTGCTCCGACATCAAGTTTCTCAACAACAACGACATCCAGTCGATTGAGATTCTTAAGGATCCGTCGTCGCTGGCCATCTTCGGCGTGCAGGGAGCCAACGGTGTGATCATCATCACCACCAAGCGCGCCGACTCTGACACTCCCAAGGTGTCGTACGACGGCTATGTGGGCTTCCAGACCGTGTGGAAACGCGACCGAGTGAAGCTCACCAATGCCACCGAGTTCACCATGCTCTACAATGAGATGCTCACCAACCAGGATCCTAACGCCGCCGCTTGGGTGCCGGATATGCTCGGCGTGGGCACCGACTGGCAGTCGAAAGTGCTGCGCGAGCGCGCATTCGTAACCAATCACAACCTCTCGATCTCTCAAAAGGGCAAAAACAGCAACTCTCTGCTATCGTTGACATATTACAAGCAGGACGGCGTGTTGAAATACAACTCCTACGAGCGATTCAACGTGCACTTCACCGAGGATTTCAACGTGAGTCCCACGGTGAAATTCGGTGGCACCGCCAATATCTCCTACATGGACACCCGCCCGGCATCGGCTGATATCCAGAATGCCGTTTTGGCCGTTCCTACCTATGTGCCTTATGCCCCTGAGGAGGATTGGGATCCCACCAACATCGGCTCCTACTACCATCCCTCGGCCAACATTCAGAACAATGTGGCCAACCCTGTGGCCCAGATGGAGATGTTCAAGGGCAAGGAGAAGTACCACGACTACCGCATCCTCGGCAACCTCTACGGCGAGTGGAACTTCTTGAAGGATTTCACCCTGCGTGCCACCGGCTATGCCGACATCGGCATCTACCGCGGCGAGGCGTATACCCCGATGTACGATGTGAACAACGCCACCAGCTCGTCGTCGCATCGCCAGGACAAGACCGTGTTCTACCGCAAGAGCGACGAGGGTCGCACCCTGCAGGGCGACATCCTCTTGACCTACAAGAAGACCACCGACGTGCATCGCTTGGAGGCCACCGCCGGCTTCACCGCCCGCGAAGCTCGCTCCGAGGGCATGAGCGCACAGGTCGATTCATTGGCCAGCGGCATGTCGGTAGTGCCCGAGGACCTGTGGATGCTCTCTATGGGCTCCAAGAACAACCAGAGCGCCAGCGACTGGTGGCAGGATGAGTCGTTCATCTCCTATCTCGCACGCGTGAGCTACAGTTACCGTTCCCGCTATCTGTTGACGGCCACGTTCCGTGCCGACGGCAGCTCAAAGTTCTCTCCCAAGAACCGCTGGGGTTACTTCCCATCGGTAGGTCTCGGCTGGGTGATCTCTGATGAGTCGTTCATGGCTGACACCCGCTCGTGGCTCGATTTCGCCAAGATCCGCGTAAGCTGGGGCAAGCTCGGCAACGACAAGATTGGCAATTACCTCTATTATCCCACCATCAACCCTATGGGCAAGCAGGTGGTGATCAACGGCTCCACCGTGTGGATTCCCACCCAGAGCACCGAGGTTGACGAGAATATCCACTGGGAGGTGATGAGTGGCTGGGATTACGGCTTGCAAGCCAATCTGCTGAATAGCCGGTTGAAACTCGACCTGGGCTACTTCTACAAGACCACCAACGACCTGCTGGCCTACGTGGAGCCTTCATCATCGGTGGGCGCTGGCTACGCAATCACCAACGCCGGATCGATCAACAACCGCGGCTTTGAGTTCTCGGCAACGTGGATGGACCGCATAGGCAACGTCAACTACACCGTGGGCTTCAACGGTGGCACACTCAAAAACAAGGTGACCAAGCTCGGCAACAACAATGCCGACATCATCAGCGACGACTATCACCGCACGTCGGTTGGGCACCCCGTAGGCTCCTACTACGGCTACGTGCAAGCGGGCATCTTCCAGAACCAGGCCGAGATCGACGCTTGGCCCACGATGAGCTGGGACGCGCAGCCCGGCGACATCAAGTATGCCGACCTTAATGGCGACGGCAAGATCACCGATGCCGACCGCACATTCCTCGGCTCGCCGCTGCCCACATTCACCTACGGCTTTAACATCTCGCTCAACTGGCGCGATTGGGACTTCGCTGCCGATTTCAACGGCGTGAGCGGCAACAAGATTCTCGACCTTAAGAAAACCGTGTCGTGGACCAACGTCAACTTCTATGAGAAGAGCCTGCAGCGCTGGCACGGCGAGGGCACATCCAACACCGAGCCTATCCTCGACAAGTCGCGCGGCCAGAATTACCTGTCGTCGACCAACCTGCTCGAGAGCGGAGCCTACCTGCGCCTGCGCAACATCACCCTTGGCTACACCGTTCCCCGCAAGATTACCGAGAAAGCCCATATCTCAATGCTGCGAGTATACGTGAGCGCCCAGAATGTGTGGACCTGGAAGAAGAACTCGGGCTACACCCCCGAGATCTACGGCAGCACCCTCACCGGAGGCGCCGACCAGGGCGACACCTACCCGATTCCCTCGGTTTACCAATTCGGACTCTCTGTCAATTTCTAATACCCCTTGAAGATGAAAAAGTATATTTCAATTATAGCGGTTGTCTTAGGCTTAATGTTGACTTCGTGCTCCGACTTCCTCGACAAGGAGCCTAAAGGCACCTACCATACTGGCAATTACGACATGGACAGCAGCCGCGAGCTGATGATCATATCCAAGCTTTTCGACGGTTACAACTGCTTCCGTGAGCAGACGTGGCCCGTCACAGCCATGCACTGCCACACCACCGACAATAGCCATCCTGGCGGTCCCGCAGGCGACGGTGGCGTGGACTTCAATCAGTTTCCCACGCTGTCGTTCACAGCGTCCAACTCACATTTCGACTCCTATTATAGCAGCAACTACACCGCCATCACTAAGGCCAACGAGGCCCTGGAGATGATCCAGGAGTGGATCGATGTGGAAGGCACCAGCGCCACCACCGAGCAGCTGATAGCTGAGGCTTACTTCATCCGCGCAGCCGCTTATTTCCGCCTCACCCAAGCTTTTGGCGCTGTGCCTTACGTGGACCGAGTGATGGACAAGGACGAGGACGTGGCCGACCAGTTCTCGGCCTCGGAGATTCGCCGCAAATACCTCAACGACCTTATCCCTGTGATAGGCGCGTTAATGACCCGCGAGGAGATGGTGTCGACCGGCAACCTTGGCCGCGCCACCCAAAACGCTGCCCGCGCTATCGTGGCCAAAACCTATATGTATGAGGGCGACTGGGCCAACTGCCTTACCTACTGCCAAGCCATCATGACCTCGGGCGACAACGACCTCACCACCGATTTCTCCGACATCTGGCACGAGGATCACGAGTACTGCTCAGAATCGGTGTGGGAGATCAACGCCGATTACAAGCCCGACCTCAACATCGACATGTGGAACCAGTGGAACATGATGTGCGGCGTGCGCGGCTATCCCAACCTTGGCTGGGGACACAACGCACCCACGGCCGATCTGATGGCCGACTTTGAGGACGGCGACCCCCGCTTTGACGTAACCGTGCTTGAGGACGGGCAAAGCGTTGACGGCGAGCTGATCAACGCCAGCGACTACACCTACTTCAACGGCAAATGCTACTGCCCGGCCTCGGAGCGCAGCCTCTACGGACGCGCCGACTGGTGCTACGGCTATTGGGCCAACCTGCGTATCATCCGCTATGCCGACGTGGTGCTGATGGCCGCTGAGTGCGCCAACGAATTGGGCCAGACTGACAATGCCCTCACCGCTTTAGAGATGGTGCGTGCCCGCGCCCGCGGCAACAACTCCCCATTGACCTGCCTGCCACAAATCCGTGAAACCGACCAAGCCGCCCTGCGCACGCTCATCCACCACGAGCGCCGCATCGAGTTGGCCCTCGAGTTTGAGCGCTACTTCGACCTGGTGCGCTGGGGCGAGGCCAAGGACCGCCTGTCCAACTTCGTTGTTGGCAAGCACGAGCTATTCCCCATCCCTCAATCGGAGATTGATAAGGCTAACGGCAAAATCAAACAAAACACCGGATACTAATGAAACCGCTATATAAAATACTGCCGCTTGCCGTGGCTCTGGGTTTGATGACCACGGCATGTGTCGACGATACATCGACCACCGGCGACGACTTCACTGAAAACGACAACACATTCGCTCCCGCCAAGCTCCGCAACATCATGGACGAGCATGAGCAGAAAGTGATCAAATACTTTACCACAGGGGCCAACAGCTCCACAGGCATGGCCTACAACAGCTCCACCGACAAGACCACCCTCACTGTAGGAGCCTCGGGCATGGGCGTGATGAACATCATAATCGGCGTGGAACGCGGATGGGTATCTCGCGACGCCGCCATCAGCCAAGTGCTGAAAATCGTGCGATTCCTCGACCGCGCCAACCGTATCAACGGAGCCTGGGCCCACTGGTACAATCCGCAGGGCGACATCCTCGCGTTCGGCGAGCAGACCGATGCCAGCGAGGTGGTTGAGACCGCATTTATGATGGGTGGCTTGCTCACCGCCTACGAGTACTTCACCGGCGACACTGCCGAGGAGCAAGAAATCCGCTCCACTATCGACCGCTTCTGGCAGGAGATCGACTGGAGCTCGTTTATCGACAACGGCACCATGTACTGGGTGTGGCACCGCGACCGCGACGAGTATGAACTGCCCTTGATTGGCTGGAACGAGACCTTGCTTGTCTACATTCTTGGCATGGCCGCTCCCCAGGGCCACAACATCCCGGTGGATGTCTACAAGAACTGCTGGCAGGGATACAACTTCTGCTACCCGTCGCGCGAGACCTACGGCTACAAGCTACCGCTTGGCAGCACCTACGGCGGGGCACTGTTCCTCTCGCAATACTCCTTCCTCGGCCTCGATCCGGCGAAGATGCAGGACAGCTACTGCTACTATTGGCAGCAGAACCAAAGCCACACTATGATTAACCGCCATTACTGCGTCTACGAGGCTCCCACGGCCTACGCCTACTCGGTGAACGATTGGGGCCTGACGGCTTGCGCAGGGTGTGGCGACAATCCCGATTACCTAAGCCGCGACCCCGAGAGCGACGATGGCGTGATCGCCCCTACAGCCGCCATCTCGGCCTTCCCCTACACGCCGTTCTACAGCGCCCAGGTGTTGCTCAACCTCGAGAGCAACTATCCCAAGCTCAACGGCACCTACGGCTTCGGCACCTCCTACTGTCCAGCCGACCATAGTGTTGGCTCCGACTACCTCGGCATGGAGCACGCTCCCATGGCCATTATGATGGAGAACTATCGCTCGGGGTTGATCTGGAACCTGTTGATGCGCAACCAGCATGTGCAGGAGGGCCTGGCCAAGGCTGGAATCTCTGAGCCAACGGGTATGACCGGCTTCTATAAAGCGGTTGTCAACACCAAAACCAACGTGTACGACATGATGCGTCACCCCGACCATGAGTGCTATGAGATCGACTACTGGGCTACCACTGGCGGCAACGCTACCTTGACCCTCGCCAACTCCAACGGCGAAGTGGCTTACACCACACAGGTGTCGCTCAGCGCTGGAGCCAACGTGGTGCAATTCTTCGACAGCGACATAATCCGCAGCAAGAAGTACACCCTCACCATCAGCGAAGCCAACGGCTCTTCTAATTCCATTTCTGTTTCCTTACGCTAAGACCTTACAAGATGAAAAAAATCCTCTCAACCATAATGCTCAGCGCGGCGTTGGCCGCGGGAGCCACTGTGCCGTCGCGATTGGTGACGACGGCCAACGGGGCTGTGCAGCTTCAGGTAAATGGCGAGCCGTTCATCATGCTCGCCGGCGAGCTCCACAACTCCTCCAATTCCACCGTCGAGTACATGAACAGCTTGTGGCCTTCGTTGAAAGCCCTCAACCTCAACACCGTGCTTGCCTCGGTGGCTTGGGAACAGCTTGAGCCCCAAGAGGGAAAATACGATTTCACATTGGTTGACAACCTCATCGAGGGTGCACGACAGAACGATTTGAAGGTCGTGATTCTGTGGTTCGGTAGCTGGAAAAACGGCGAGTCGAGCTATGCTCCGGGATGGGTGAAAACCGACACCAAGCGCTTCCGCCGCGTGCTCAGCGCCGACGGCAAGGAGATCGAAACCCTCTCCCCCTTCTGCGACGCCACCCGCGACGCCGATGCCCGAGCCTACCGCGCGATGGTGGAGCATATCAGCAAGATCGACGCCGACCATGGCACCGTTATCGCCATCCAACCCGAGAACGAGGTGGGGGTCTTTCAGGACATCGACTATTCAGCCGCTTGCCAAAAGGTTTATTCCTCGCAAGTCCCTTCAGAGTTGGTTAAGTACATGAAAGCCAACAAGAAAACCTTGCGCCCTGAGCTTTTGGAGGCTTGGCAGAGTAATGGCTCTCGCGAAAAAGGCACGTGGGGCGAGTTGTTTGGGGATAACCAGTGGGGCAAAACCTTCTGCATGTCGTGGCAATACGCCTCATATATCAATGAGGTAGCCAAGCAGGGCAAGGAGGTGTATCCGCTGCCCACGTTCTGCAACTGTTGGATTGTGCAAAACGACCAAGAGAAGCCAGGTGATTACCCCAACGGTGGTCCTGTGAGCCGCGTGTTCGACGTGTGGAAAGCCGCAGCTCCAGCTATCGACGTGCTATGCCCCGATATTTACCTCTCTCAGTTTAAGGAGATTACCGCAGACTATCGCCGTCACGACAACCCCTTGTTGATTCCCGAATCGACAATGGATCCTGCCAGAGCCTTCTGGGCTTTCGCCGAGCACGACGCTATTTGCTACTCCCCGTTTGGCATTGAGGACGGGGTGGCCAACCATGCTTTTGCTCAGAGTTACAAGGTGTTGGGTGAACTGATGCCGCTTATCACCGCCGCGCATGGCACCGACAATCTCGCCGGGGTGATGCGCACCGAGGGGGAGGACTACCGCGACATCAACATGGGCGACTACAACCTCCACATCCAATACGATGCTCCCGAGGCTTACGGATTGGTGATTCAAACATCGCCTGGAGAGTTTGTGGTGGCCGGTATCAACTTCCGCGTGTTCTTCTCCTCCAACCGCAAAAACCGAATCGGCTACATCCGCCAGGTGTGGGAGGGTGGTTACAACGCCGCCGGCGAATGGGTGCCCACGCGACTGCTCAATGGCGACGAGACCTATCACAACGCCGTGCTTATCGCCAAGGGACGCAAACATCTTACCGACGAGCTGGCCAACAACTATGCGGCCGACCACTCCGACGCTATCTTCGTTTACTCTCCTGAGAGCTACAAAGCCCTGTGGAGTCCTGGAATTTACCATGTTTCAACCTATCTCAGATAATTAGCCATGAAATTTTACAAATATATACTGCTGCTCAGCTCGCTGTTCATCCTCGGAGCATGCAGCGACGACGACCCTGCAACCGAGGCTGAATCCTTGGTAGTGGATCACACCGAACTCTCGTTCACCGGCTATCAGACAACCCAGGCGATAAAGGTAGACGCTACACGCCGCTGGAGCGCTGTGGCATCGGATTGGTGGATCACCGTGACCCCCGACGGCTATCCCTCGGCTGGCCAGCACTTCGTGGTCAACGTGGCCATCACTGTCTCCGATAACGACACCTCCTCGCCACGCTCGGGCTATGTAACATTCTTCGTGGGTGATGTGGAGTTTGCCAAAGTAATAATCTCGCAAGATATTCAGAATGAGGAGGATCGTCCCGAGGAGGAGTATCCTATCACGTGGGCCAACATCCAATGGTGGGCTGCCGACGCGATTGCCGAGGGTAGCTACTTCGAGGCCGGCTGTTGTGTCTACGCCAACGGTGTCACCAACGCCATGGAGAGCACCACAGGCGAGGATATCGTGGCCCAAATCGGTTACTGCGTCGACAACACCAATCCCGACGGTGCCGACTGGCGATGGTTTGACTGCTGGTTTAACGGCGACTGGGGCGACAACTTCTACTATCAGGGCCGCATCGAGGAGGAACTCACTGCCGGTACCTACTACTTTACATTCCGCGCCCGCAACGGTGGCGAGAGCGCTCCCTGGCGCTATGCCGGCACCAACGGCCTATGGGATGGAATCGAGAACGTAAGTGGTACTTTCGAGGTGATTAAGCCCGAGACACCCGAGATCGACGGTCTGGAAATTACTTGGGCTAATCTGCAATGGTGGGCTTCCGACGCTATCTCGGCCGGGAATTACTTTGAGGCAGGCTCGTGCGTATATGTCGACGGTTTGACCAACCTTGAAACTCCGGGTGTTGACGCCTCAGGCATCGAGGCTCAAATCGGCTACTCCTCATCTTCTGATCCCACCACTGGCGAGTGGATTTGGAACGACGCATGGTGGAACGGCGACTGGGGCGACAACTTCTACTTCCAAGGCACAACACCGGCTGTTGACGCCCCGGGCACCTATTACTGGACGTTCCGCTTCCGCCTTGGCGACGGTGACTGGGTATACGCCGGTCAAAACGGCCTCTACGACGCCTCAACATCTCCTTTATTAACCTTCTCAGTAAACTGATAAATCATGGAATTACAAGATAAAGTAACAGAGCGTTTCCGCAAAGTATTCGGCACCGAGGGTACTCTCTACGCCTCGGCCGGCCGTATCAACCTAAT
>CAZLSW010000063.1:0-19610 GCA_964562375.1 uncultured Muribaculaceae bacterium
GCAGGGAGCCTGGCGGCTCCCGATGCGTGGGGCTATTGTTGCGTCGACTCAGCGATCTCCCGTTAGAGGGCGTCGCCATTGATAACCTCGAAGGTGCAATCAGCGCCCCATACGGGGTTGTCGAGGAGGTTGATCGAGGTGATGTCGTCGGTGGAGTAGTATCCAACGAACTTCTGAATCGATTGCTCGCCTCGCTTAGCGCAGTAGATACCTTTCACAGCCACGTTCTGGGTAGAGTTGTTAGAGCCTTGAACAACGCCCTTGCTGCAACCAACGAATGCTGCCACAAAGCCGCTCTCGTCAGCTCGGTACTGGTTTTGGATTGTAGAATTTTTCAGCACGCAGTTGTTGATGGTGATGGTGGTGCGAGCCACTGCCTTGCCAATGAAACCGCCTACCGACTGGGTGCCATTGAGGTCGGCGCCGTCAACGACGATGTTGCTCATGTTGATGGTGCAACCGTCCTGAATAATACCGCCAAGAACACCCATCCATTGGTCGCTATAACCGCCGGAGAGGTCTTGCTTGCAGGTTACATTCTTGATGGTGAGGTCGCTGATGGTGAAGCCGAAGTGGGTGAACAAGGCGCGGCCCTCGCCCTTGTTGCCGAGGGAGAAGTTGGCGATGGTCTTGTTGTTGCCGTAGATAGTCTTGCCGTGGAACATCGGCTGAACTACGCCGTCGTTGAAGTCGAGGTCGCAGAGGATGTTCATGTTGCTGTCGATACCTTTGATGACAAACTTAGCGGCGAGCCAAGCCCAGTTGCCAGGGCAAACCACTTGATAAGCTCCGTCAACCACGAGGGCGGTAACCTGCTGGCCATCCCATACGCTGACGATCGAGCCGTTGTTGGTGATGGTGGGGTTGTTCTTCTTGCCATCGAGGTAGTAGGTGTACTCGTCGTAGGCGTTCACGCGAGAAGTGGTGTTGCTCAAGCCGTTATGGTAAAGCTTGATGGTGCAATCCGAGTCGATGGTAATCGAGCCCGAGCTGTTCTCGGCGTTGAGACCAAAGATAGCGCCGATACCATCCCACTCGCTGTCATACCAGGAGGAGGGTACCTCGTCAAGGAACGATACCGAGCAGTCGCCCTTGATGGTGACGTTGTTCACCTTGCCGCCCTCGTTCTGGCCTGCGATGATACCAGCCTCGCGACCCTCAACGGTCACGTTCTCGAGAACGAGGTCGCTGATTGAGCCACCGCCGAGGTAAGCTACGAAACCAGCGCGGCCGTTCTCGTTTTGGGTGATGTTGAGGTTTTTGATGGTGTGGCCATTGCCTTTGATGTTTACCAAATAAGCGAAGGGAGGCACGAAGGTGTATCCGCTCATGTCGATGTCGGAGGTGATTTCAACGGTGCTACTTTTGCCTGCTACGATATCATCAGTAAAGGTAACACCAAGGCTCATCAGCTCCTCAGCGGTGCTTACCGTGTAAATGCCGGTTACGGGATCCGGGGTAAGGGGCTCGACAGTAATCTCCTCGAAGTAGTTGCCGTCGTAGATGGGGTTGATGTTGATGGTGAAGTCGATGGTGGAGGTGAGCAGGGCGCCGAAGATGTTGGTGCGGTAGTTGCGCTGCACGGGCGCACCGGGGACGCTCAACTCGTGGAACTTGGTGCCGCCGTCGTAGAAGGCCAGCTCAACGTCGGTGGTCATCTTGTCGGTGCCCATCAGCACGTAGGCCATGGCCAGGTACTCGTATTGGCCGGGGGTGCCTACGGGGAAATTCTCGTAGTCGGTGTCCGAGCTGCCCTTGCCCTGGTTGGGGCGCACGGTCTCGGCGAAGGGCACGGCCGTGGTGGTGGGGTTGCCGATCACCTTGCCGTCCTTGAGGTCGAACGACTCGTAAACCGAGCTAACCGACATGGTGGTCGACAGGGTCTTGGAGCTGAGGCCGGCCTCGTTGATGTCGCTGGTGCCCACGTTGATCTGCGCGAAGGGACGCTTGAGTTCGGCGGTAATGGAGGCAGCGCCGGTGACGGGGATTGACTTGTTGCAGAAGAACGCGTCCACGTCCTCCACGTTCAGGTACTTGATCGCGTCGTAGTTGACGGTGACGGTGGAGTTCTGGGTGTCGAGGGTGAAGTACTCGTCACCGTCGGAGTTCTTGGCTTTGGGGGATTGGGCCCAGAACACCACGTTGTAGGTCTTGCCGGTGACAAGGTGGAGGGTAAGGGTGTTCTGCAGGCCGCTGAACTGCTGGGTGTGCTTGTTCAGGGCGATGATCGGGGCGTCGACTCCGTCCTCGTATACCGCGTAGTACATGTCGAGGGCTTTCTCGCCATCGGAGAATGCACGCGACTGCATGTCGGCGGGGAGGGTCGCAGTAACGTTAACGGTCACTTCCTGGCCGTCCTGGGCCACGTTGAAGTCGTCGTTGGAGCAGCTGGCCAGCAGGAGCGTGGCAGCCGCCATTGCGAAAAATTTTTTCATTTGCATGAGTGTTTTTGGGTATTGTGTTGAGTTTCGTTTCACATTTCCTATACACGTGCGTGTATTTCATGTCACAAAATTACTACTTCCGCAGGTTTTACCCCCCCCCATTAACTCAAATTTAACCTCTCTATACTATAATTAACATTTCTATTCATGATAAGCTTTGAAGTAATGACTACGAATCTTACGAATTCAACGAATTTACCCCCATAGAGTAGCAATTTGCGCTTACGCTTAACCAATGACAACGAATCCATCCGGATGGCATTCGTTGTGATTCGCTAAGCGCAAGCGCGATTCGTCTTCTTCACCATTCGTTCAATTAGTGTGATTCGTAGTCAGCATTCCCTTGTGTCGCGAGCGGGAGGGCCGATTTTCATCCTTCTGATAGGGGCTGTTGAATCGCCGGATATTAAAATATTGGGGGATTTTGGCTAACTTCGCGGGAAAAAGGAGAAAAGATATGATGGCGCTGAGCCCGTTGGTGGTGTTTATGGTGTTTTATCTTGGGATGTCGCTGTGGATGGGCGATTTCTACAAGATGCCGTTGGCTGTTGCCTTTTTGGTGGCGACGGCCTGGGGCTTGGCGTTGATGCGCCGGGTGCCGTTCGCCGAGCGTGTGGAGACGTTTTCTCGGGAGGCGGGGAGGTCGTCGGTGCTATATATGATATGGATTTTCATCCTGGCGGGGGCGTTCGCGGCGTTGGCCCGGCAGGTGGGGGCAGTGGAGGCGACAGTCGACTTGGCGTTGAGGTATCTGCCGGCGGGGATGCTTGTGCCGGGATTGTTTGTGGCCGCGTGCTTCATTTCGTTGTCGATAGGCACGTCGGTGGGCACGGTGGTGGCGCTGGTGCCGATCGCGGCCGAGCTGGCCTCGGAGGGGGCTGGGGGAGCGGGGCTTCCGTTCATGGTGTCGGTGGTAGTGGGCGGCGCGTTTTTCGGTGATAATCTGTCGTTTATCTCTGATACGACCATTGCGGCGACGAGGACGCAGGGGGTGAAAATGAACGATAAGTTCAAGACCAACCTTCGTATTGTGCTACCGGCGGCGTTGGTGACCTTAGCGGTGTATATAATATTAGGTACACGCGTGGAGAATGTGGCCGTGAGGGAGGGGGTGAATTATTGGCTTGTGGTGCCTTATTTGGTGGTGATCGCGACGGCGCTGGCGGGGATGAACGTGACGAAGGTGCTGGCGCTGGGGATAGTGACGACGTTGGTGCTTGGCTTTGTTTTCGGCCAGGGCTGCGCCGATATGTTGATGTCGATGGGGCAGGGGATCGACTCGGTGGGCAACCTGATTGTGGTGACGTTGCTGGCGGCAGGGTTGCTGGGGGTAATCAAGGCTTTGGGGGGTATCGACTGGACGCTGCGGGTGATGACGCGGTGGGTTAAGGGCTCTCGCGGGGCTCAGGCGTGCATCGCGGCGCTGGTGTCGCTGGTCAACCTGTGCACGGCCAACAATACGGTGGCGATCGTTACCGTTGGACAGCTGTCGCATGATATATCGGAGCGCTTCGGGGTGGATCCCCGCAAGAGCGCGTCGATTTTGGACACGTGCTCTTGCATCGTGCAGAGCCTGATACCCTATGGGGCGCAGATGCTGCTTGCGGCGTCGCTGGCGGGGATCTCGCCGGTGGGGGCGTTGCCCTATATGTATTACGCGTGGGCGCTTGCCGCGGCGGTGGCGATCTCGATAGTCTTAAAGAATAAGAAAAAAGCGGAAATGTTTGGAAATTAGAAAATTAGTGTGTAACTTTGCAAAGTTTTTGAGCCCGCATTGTGCTGCTCCTGTCGCTAATCGGTTGACGATTAGGCGGATAGGCGTGGTAATGTGTGGCGTAAGACGTGAAGTAAAAATAACAGAACAAGAGATAAAAGAAACCCATTAGAAACCAAAAAGACTAAGATGCCTACTATTCAGCAATTAGTAAGAAAAGGACGTGTGGCTTTGAAGGACAAGAGCAAGTCGCCCGCGTTGGACAGCTGCCCGCAGCGTCGCGGCGTGTGCGTCCGCGTGTACACGACTACTCCCAAGAAGCCTAACTCGGCTATGCGTAAGGTAGCCCGCGTGAGATTGACTAACGGCAAGGAGGTTAACTCCTACATCCCCGGCGAGGGTCACAACCTGCAGGAGCACTCGATCGTGCTCGTTCGCGGCGGTCGTGTGAAAGACCTCCCCGGTGTACGTTACCACATCGTTCGCGGCACCCTCGACACGTCGGGTGTAAAAGACCGCACTCAGCGTCGCTCCAAATACGGTGCGAAGCGTCCCAAGGCCGGCGCAGCCAAGAAGTAATCCCGCGTCGCAAGACACGAGGTGAAGCGTACAACTGAACGCGCCACGAGATAAACAAAAACCAGTTACAATCAACCGCTTTTGTTTATTGGAGCTAAAACCCCGGTTGAGTAAGCCCCCAAGAGTGGCGGGCTGAAGACACAAGAGGCAAGCAACCAAAAGACAAAACACAAATTGGACTTAAACAAATGAGAAAAGCTAAGCCAAAGAAACGTGTGATCCTGCCGGATCCCGTATTCCACGACGTAAGAGTGTCGAAATTCGTCAACCACTTGATGTATGACGGAAAGAAGAACACCGCTTACACCATTTTCTACACGGCTTTGGAGACTGTGAAGTCGAAGATGCCCAATGAGGAGAAGACCGCCCTCGAGATCTGGAAGAAGGCTCTCGAGAACGTCACCCCTCAAGTGGAGGTTAAATCCCGCCGTGTGGGCGGCGCCACCTTCCAGGTGCCTACTGAAATCCGCCCCGACCGCAAGGAATCGATATCAATGAAAAACCTTATCCTCTACGCCCGCAAGCGCGGCGGCAAGACCATGGCCGACAAGCTGGCAGCCGAGATCGTTGACGCGTTCAACGACCAGGGAGGAGCATTCAAACGTAAGGAAGACATGCACAAGATGGCCGAGGCCAACCGCGCATTCGCTCACTTCCGTTTCTAATTTTTTCATTGAATCCCAACCTTTCGAACAATGGCAAAATCAGACGAAGCTTTAAAATACACCCGCAATATCGGCATCATGGCTCACATCGATGCCGGCAAAACCACTACCTCGGAGCGTATCCTCTTCTACACCGGTCTTACCCACAAGATCGGCGAGGTACACGACGGCGCCGCCACCATGGACTGGATGGAGCAGGAGCAGGAGCGCGGTATCACCATCACCTCCGCCGCCACCACCACCTTCTGGAAATACGCCGACGACAAGTACAAGATCAACCTTATTGACACCCCGGGACACGTCGATTTCACCGTCGAGGTGGAGCGCTCGCTGCGCGTGCTTGACGGCGCCGTGGCAACGTTCTGCGCCGTGGGCGGCGTTGAGCCCCAGTCGGAGACCGTATGGCGTCAGGCCGACAAGTACAACGTGCCCCGTATCGGCTATGTCAACAAGATGGACCGCTCGGGTGCCAACTTCTTCGAGGTTGTGCGCCAGTTGAAAGAGGTGCTCGGAGCCAATCCTTGCCCCATCCAGATTCCCATCGGGGCCGAGGAGACCTTCAAGGGCGTGGTCGACCTGATCCGCATGAAGGCCATCTTCTGGCACGACGAGACCATGGGCGCCGACTACGAGATCGACGACATCCCCGCCAGCCTGCAGGCCGAGGCCGAGGAATGGCGCGACAAGATGCTGGAGAAGATCGCCGAGTACGACGACACGCTGATGGAGAAGTACTTCGACGACCCCTCGACCATCACCGAGGACGAGATCCGCACCGCGCTGCGCAAGGCCACGCTGAAGATGGAGGTAGTGCCCATGATTTGCGGCTCATCATTCAAGAACAAAGGCGTGCAGCCCCTGCTGGACGCTGTCTGCGCTTATCTGCCCAGCCCGCTGGACGCCGGCGCCGTCGAGGGACACGTTCCCGGCGACCCCGACCAGATTATCTCCCGCGAGCCCTCGAGCGACGCTCCCATGTGCGCCCTCGCGTTCAAGATCGCTACCGACCCCTACGTGGGCCGTCTGTGCTTCTTCCGCGTGTACTCGGGCGACGTCGTTGCCGGCAGCTACGTGCTTAACTCGCGCTCGGGCAAGAAGGAGCGTATCTCCCGCTTGTTCCAGATGCACTCCAACAAGCAGAACGCCAAGGAGCAGATCGGCTGCGGTGATATCGGCGCGGGCGTAGGCTTCAAGGATATCCGCACCGGCGACACCCTGTGCGCCGAGGATGCCCCCATCGTGCTCGAGGCCATGGACTTCCCCGATCCCGTGATCGGTATCGCCGTGGAGCCCAAGACCCAAAAGGACCTCGACAAGCTCGGCGTGGGCTTGCAGAAGCTCGCCGAGGAGGACCCCACCTTCCGCGTGCAAACCAACGAGGAGACCGGCCAGACCGTTATCTCGGGTATGGGCGAGCTCCACTTGGATATCATCATCGACCGTCTGCGTCGCGAGTTCAAGGTAGAGTGCAACCAGGGCCGTCCCCAGGTAACCTACAAGGAGGCTATCACCAAGCCCGTCGAGCTGCGCGAGGTATTCAAGAAGCAGACCGGTGGTCGCGGTAAATTCGCCGACATCATCGTGCGCGTCGAGCCCGTTGACGAGGGCTTCGAGGGCAACCTCCAGTTCGTCGACGAGGTGAAGGGCGGTAACATCCCCAAGGAGTACATCCCCTCCATCCAGAAAGGCTTCCAGACCGCGATGAAGAACGGCGTGCTCGCAGGCTACCCCGTTGAGCACCTCAAGGTGACCGTAATCGACGGTAGCTATCACCCGGTTGACTCCGACCAGCTGTCGTTCGAGCTCGCCGCCATCGGCGCGTTCAAGAACGCTTGCCAGAAGGCCGGCCCCGTGCTTCTTGAGCCTATCATGAAGATCGAGGTCGTAACCCCCGAGGAGAGCATGGGCGACGTCATCGGCGACTTGAACAAGCGCCGTGGCCAGGTAGAGGGCATGGAGACATCCCGCTCCGGCGCCCGCGTGGTGAAAGCCAAGGCCCCGCTGGCCGAGATGTTCGGCTACGTGACCGCCCTGCGCACCATCACCTCGGGCCGCGCCACGTCGACCATGTCGTTCAGCCACTACGCCGAGGTAAGCAACTCGATCGCCAAGCAGGTGCTCACCGAGTGCCAAGGCCGCGTCGACCTTTTGAAGTAAAAAATAAAACATCACAAATATGAGCCAAAAAATCAGAATCAAGCTTAAATCTTACGATCACAACTTGGTGGACAAATCAGCCGAGAAGATCGTCAAGACCGTGAAGGCTACCGGCGCGGTGATCAGCGGCCCCATACCCCTGCCCACCCACAAGCGCATCTTCACCGTCAACCGCTCAACTTTCGTCAACAAGAAGAGCCGCGAGCAATTCCAGCTCTCGTCGTTCAAGCGCCTGATCGACATCTACAACTCCACCGCCAAGACCGTGGACGCCCTTATGAAGCTCGAGCTTCCCTCGGGCGTGGAGGTAGAGATCAAGGTGTAATCACCCGACTGAGACCCTTAACAACAACAAATCCAACCAATTAAAATAACACAAGAAATGCCAGGATTATTAGGAAAGAAAATCGGAATGACATCCGTTTTCAGTGCCGACGGCAAGAACGTGCCGTGCACTGTTATCGAAGTAGGCCCTTGTGTGGTAACCCAGGTTAAAACCGAAGAGACCGACGGCTACAACGCTCTCCAGCTCGGCTTCACCGACAAGAAGGAGAAGCACACCACCAAGCCGATGCAGGGCCACTTCGAGAAAGCCGGTACCACCCCCAAGCGCTACTTGGCCGAGTTCAGGTACAAAGGTGAGGAAGAGCTCAAGAAGATGGCCGAGCACAAGCTGGGCGACACCATGACCGTCGAGATGTTCGCCGACGGCGACTTCGTCGACGTTGTGGGCACCAGCAAAGGTAAAGGCTACCAGGGCGTTGTAAAGCGCCACGGCTTCGGCGGCGTTGGCCAAACCACCCACGGCCAGCACAACCGCCTGCGCGCCCCCGGCTCTATCGGCGCCTGCTCCTACCCCGCAAAGGTGTTCAAGGGCATGCGTATGGCCGGCCAGATGGGCAATGAGCGCGTCACCGTGCAAAACCTCCGCGTTGTGAAGGTAATCGCCGACCACAACCTCTTGATGATCAAGGGATCTATTCCCGGATGTAAAGGTTCAATCGTTTTAATTGAGAAATAATGGAACTCGCAATCTACAACATAAAAGGAGAAGACACCGGTCGCAAAGCCCAGCTTAACGACGAGGTGTTCGGCATCGACGTTAACGAGCACGCCGTTTATCTCGATGTAAAACAGTACCTTGCCAACCAGCGTCAAGGCACACACAAGTCGAAGGAGCGCAGCGAGGTATCCGGCTCCACCCGTAAGCTTCACAAGCAGAAAGGTGGCGGCGGCTCCCGTATCGGCGACATCAACTCGCCCGTATTGGTAGGTGGCGGCCGCGTGTTCGGTCCCCGTCCCCGCGACTACCGCTTCAAGCTCAATAAGAAGCTCAAACAACTCGCCCGCCGCAGCGCGCTGTCGCAGAAAGCCAAGGACGGCCAGATCATCGTGGTCGAGGACTTCACTTTCGAGGCACCGAAGACTAAAGATTTCGTAAATATTACTAAAAATCTTAAAGTTGACGGCAAGCGCGTGCTGTTGATTTTACCCGACCAAAATAAAAACGTATATTTGTCGGCTCGTAACGTGCCCGACACACGCGTGATGACTGCGTCGGACCTCAACACCTACTGGGTGATGAACAATAAGGCGATCCTCTTGACTGAGGGTAGCCTTGACTGTGTGAATAACCTTTAAAGCAACAGGAGGAAAAAGCAATGGACATCATGATCAAACCCATCGTGACCGAGAAGGCCACTCGGTTGACCGACAAGCTCAACCGTTACACGTTCCGCGTATCCCCCGACGCCAACAAGTACCAGATCAAGGACTTGGTGGAGAAGCTTTACGGGGTGAAAGTAGTAGCCGTCAACACCATGGTGCAGCGCGGCAAGAACAAGAGCCGTTACACCAAGAGCGGCCTGCTCCGCGGCAAGACCGCGGCTTACAAGAAAGCCGTGATCACCGTAGCCGACGGTCAGACAATCGACTTTTATAGCAACATCTAAAAATAACAATGGCAGTAAGAAAATTCAAGCCCACTACACCGGGGCAACGACACAAGGTTATTGGCGTATTTAAAGGTACGATCACTGCTACTACGCCAGAGAAATCTCTTACAGTCGGCAAGAAATCGTCCGGCGGACGCAACTCCCAGGGACGCCTCACCGTTCGCTACCTTGGCGGTGGACACAAGCGTCGCTACCGCTTGATCGACTTCAAGAGAAACAAAGACGGTGTACCCGCCGTAGTAAAAACGATCGAGTACGATCCCAACCGTTCGGCTCGCATCGCCCTTCTTTACTACAAGGACGGAGCAAAGGCTTACATTATCGCACCCAACGGCTTGGAAGTGGGCCAGACGGTAGTGAGCGGCCCCGACGCCGCCCCTGAGGTAGGCAACGCTCTTCCCATGAGCAAGATACCCCTGGGTACCGTAGTCCACAACATCGAGTTGCGCCCCGGCCAGGGAGCCATTTTGGCCCGCTCGGCCGGCACCTTCGCCCAGATCGTGTCACGCGAAGGCGACTACGCGATTATCAAGCTTCCTTCAGGAGAGGTACGCAAGATCCTGGCTTCCTGCAAGGCCACCGTAGGCGTTGTGGGCAACAGCGAGCACTCTCTCGAGCAATCAGGCAAGGCCGGCCGCTCGCGCTGGCTGGGCCGTCGTCCCCGCAACCGCGGCGTAGTGATGAACCCTGTCGATCACCCCATGGGTGGTGGCGAGGGCCGCGCTTCCGGTGGCCATCCCCGCTCGCGCAAGGGCCTCTACGCTAAGGGTCTTAAGACACGCGCTCCGAAGAAGCAGTCTTCGAAGTACATTATCGAAAGAAGGAAAAAGTAATCCCGTAAAAAGAAGCAACTTATGAGTCGTTCATTAAAAAAAGGCCCGTTTATCAGCGTGAAGCTCGAGAAGAAGGTCAACGCAATGGAGGAGAGCGGCAAGAAAGCGGTAATCAAGACATGGAGCCGCGCGTCGATGATCGCCCCCGAATTTGTAGGACACACTTTCGCAGTGCACAACGGTAACAAGTTCATTCCTGTTTACGTCACCGAGAACATGGTAGGTCACAAACTGGGCGAGTTCGCCCCCACGCGCACCTTCCGCGGTCACGCCGGAAACAAGAAGAAATAATCTGGGCCCTGGTTATAAATAATTTTTGAAACAAGAAAGATTAAAATACAATGGGTGTAAGAAAAAGACAATCAGCCGAACTCAAGAAGGAAGCCCGCCGCGAGCAAGCTTTCGCCAAGCTGTTGAACATCCCCTCGTCGCCCCGCAAGATGCGCCTGGTCGCCGACCTGGTGCGCGGCAAGGAAGTGTTCCGCGCCTTGGGTATCCTCAAATTCTCAAATAAAGAGGCCGCCGCACGCATGGAGAAGCTCCTGCGCTCGGCCATCGCCAACTGGGAGGCTAAGAACGAGCGCAAGGCCGAGGCCGGCGAGCTCTACATCTCCCTGCTCCACGTCGACCCCGCGCCGATGTTGAAGCGCCTCCGCCCCGCCCCCCAGGGCCGTGGTTACCGCATCCGCAAACGTGCCAACCACGTCACTCTGTTTGTAGACACTATTGACAAAAACGTTAAAGCAAGAGAAGCATAAGAAATGGGACAGAAAGTAAATCCAATCAGCAACCGCTTGGGCGTCATCCGTGGCTGGGATTCTAACTGGTACGGTGGCAGCAACTACGGAGATACTCTTCTCGAAGATTCTAAGCTCCGCAAATACTTGAACGTGCGTCTGGCCAAGAGCTCAGTGTCGCGTATCGTCATCGAGCGCACCTTGAAGCTGATCACCATCACCGTGTGCACCTCCCGTCCCGGCCTGATCATCGGCAAGGGAGGCCAGGAGGTCGACAAGCTCAAGGAAGAGCTCAAGAAGATCACCGACAAGGACGTCCAGATCAATATTTTCGAGGTTAAGCGCCCCGAGCTCGACGCTCAGATCGTAGCCTCGACCATCGCCCGCCAGATCGAGGGCAAGATCGCCTACCGCCGCGCGGTGAAGATGGCCATCGCCTCCACCATGCGCTCGGGCGCCGAGGGCATCAAGGTGCAAATCTCAGGCCGCTTGAACGGCGCCGAGATGGCCCGCTCCGAGATGTTCAAGGAGGGCCGCACCCCGCTGCACACCCTGCGCGCCGACATCGACTACGCTCTGGTCGAGGCCCACACCAAGGTGGGTGTAATCGGCGTGAAAGTGTGGATCTGCCGCGGTGAAGTATACGGCAAGTGCGACCTGGCCCCCTCGTTCACGTCGAACGCCAAGGAAGGCCGCGGCCCCGCCCGCGAGGACCGTCCCGCACGCCGCGGCGGTTTCCGCAAACCCAAAACCAATCGTTAAACCGACAACTGAATTTCAACAATGCTACAGCCAAAGAAAACCAAATTTCGCCGCTCGCAGAAAGGTCGCATGAAGGGCAACGCCCAGCGCGGAAACCAGCTCGCCTTCGGATCGTTTGGCATAAAGACGTTGGAGTCGAAGTGGATCACCGGCCGCCAGATTGAGGCCGCCCGTGTGGCCGTAACGCGCCACATGCAGCGCCAGGGCCAGATATGGATCCGCATCTTCCCCGACAAGCCCATCACCAAGAAGCCCGCTGAGGTGCGTATGGGTAAAGGTAAAGGTTCACCCGAGGGCTTCGTGGCCCCCGTCACCCCGGGCCGCATGCTCATCGAGGTAGAGGGCGTTCCCTACGAGCTGGCCAAAGAGGCATTGCGCCTGGCCGCCCAGAAGCTGCCCGTGATCACCAAGTTCGTGGTACGCCGCGATTATGACCCAACTCAAAACGTGTAAGCAGCCATGACTAAAGAAGAAATCAAGCAAACCCCCACCAAGGACCTCCGCGACCGCTTGGCCCAAATGGAGAAGGACTACCTCCAGCTCAAGATCAACCACTCGGTGTCACCCCTTGACAACCCGGCGAAGATCACGGCCGACCGCCGCGACATCGCCCGCGTGAAAACCGAGCTCCGCTGGCGCGAGATCAACAACAAGTAAACCCCGCAACAACCACAATGGAAGAAAAAAGAAACCTCAGAAAAGAGCGTATCGGGGTAGTCTCCTCCAACAAGGGCGACAAGACTATCACTGTCGCCGTAAAGTACAAGGAGAAACACCCGATCTACGGCAAATTCGTCAACAAGACCAAGAAGTACCACGCCCACGACGAGAAAAACGAGTGTGGCGTAGGCGACACCGTCCGGTTGATGGAAACCCGTCCCTTGTCCAAGACCAAGAGATGGAGATTGGTAGAAATAATCGAAAAAGCTAAGTAAATAAAATGATACAGACTGAAACTCGATTGAACGTGGCTGACAACAGCGGAGCCAAGGAAGTGCTCTGCATCCACGTGCTCGGCGGCACCGGCCGTCGCTACGCGTCGGTTGGCGACATTATTGTTGTGACAGTAAAGGACGCCATCCCATCATCGGATGTCAAGAAAGGCACTGTGTCAAAAGCCGTTGTCGTGCGCACCAAGAAGGAGATCCGCCGTCCCGACGGGTCGTACATCCGCTTCGACGACAACGCCTGCGTGTTGCTCAACAACGCCGGTGAGCTCCGCGGCACCCGTATCTTCGGCCCCGTCGCACGCGAGCTCCGCGGCACCAACATGAAGATCGTATCCTTGGCCCCCGAAGTACTTTAACCCCCAAAAAGCTACAAGAAATGATTAAACTTCATATCAAAAAAGGCGATATCGTCTACGTCAACTCGGGCGACGACCGCGGCAAGCAGGGGCGAGTGCTCTCTGTCGAGCCAAAGAAGATGCGCGCGATTGTCGAGGGCGTCAACATCGTCACCAAGAGCGCCAAGCCCAGCGCCAAGCATCCCCAGGGCGGCCTGATCAAAATGGAGGCCCCCGTGCATGTGTCCAACCTCAACCTCATCGACCCCAAGACCGGCAAGCCCACCCGTATCGGCCGCCGCGTGGGCGACGACGGCAAAAAGGTACGTTACTCTAAAAAATCAGGAGAGGAGATCAAATAATGAGCACTGAGACAGTAAAAAAGGACTATACCGAGCGCATCGTCCCCGCTCTTGAGAAAGAGTTCAAGTACACCTCCAAGATGCAGGTGCCCCGTCTGAAGAAGATCGTCGTCAACCAGGGCCTCGGCGAAGCCACCCAGGACAAGAAGATCATCGAGACGGCTCTCAACGAGCTCACCGCCATCACCGGCCAGAAAGCAGTGGCAACCCTGTCGAAGAAGGATATCTCCAACTTCAAGGTGCGCAAGAAAATGCCCATCGGCGTGATGGTGACCCTGCGCAAAGAGAAGATGTACGAGTTCCTGGAGCGCCTGGTGCGCGTGGCCCTGCCCCGTATCCGCGACTTCAAGGGTATCGAAGGCAAGCTCGACGGCCGCGGCAACTACACCCTTGGCATCACCGAGCAGATCATCTTCCCCGAGATCAACATCGACAACATCCAGAAGCTCATGGGCATGAACATCACGTTCGTGACCTCGGCCAACACCGACGCCGAAGGCTACGCCCTGTTGAAGCAATTCGGGCTTCCGTTCAAAAACGCAAAACAATAAAGCGATATGGCAAAAGAATCAATGAAAGCCCGCGAGGTTAAGCGCGCCAAGCTCGTTGCCAAGTACGCCGCCAAGAAAGCCGCATTGAAGGCCGAGGGCGACTACGAGGGCCTGCAGAAGCTTCCCAAGAACGCCTCGAGCGTGCGCCTGCACAACCGTTGCAAGATCACCGGCCGCCCCAAGGGGTACATGCGCCAGTTCGGCATCTCCCGTATCCAATTCCGCGAGATGGCGTCGGCAGGCCTCATCCCCGGCGTGAAGAAAGCAAGCTGGTAAGACGTAATCCTCTCCCCCCAGCCGCCCCGCGTCAAGGGGGCGACATTAAATATTGTTGGGAAGGGCCCAATCAATTTAAAAACAAAAACAAAAATGACTGATCCAATAGCAGACTATCTGACAAGATTGAGAAACGCGATCAAGGCCAACCACCGCGTGGTTGAGATCCCCGCCTCAAACTTGAAGAAGGAGATCACCAAGATCCTCTTCGAACAAGGCTATATACTTAACTACAAGTTTATAGAGGGTGAAACCCCCGCCGGCACTATCAAGATCGCCCTGAAGTACGACCCCGTGGACAAGGTGAACGCCATCAAGAACCTCAAGCGCGTTTCCCGTCCCGGCTTGCGCCAGTACACGGGCTACAAGGACATGCCCCGAGTGTTGAACGGCTTAGGCATCGCCATCCTGAGCACCTCCAAAGGTGTGATGACCAACAAGAAAGCCTCAGAGCTGAAAGTTGGCGGCGAGGTACTGTGCTATGTTTACTAATCTTTAATGGAGAAAAGCAATGTCAAGAATAGGTAAAGCCCCCATTGAGATTCCCGCCGGTGTAACCGTGACGGTGAAGGACAACGTAGTGACAGTGAAAGGCCCCAAGGGCCAGCTTGAGCAAGCCGTCAACCCCGACATCGAGGTGAAGGTCGAGGACGGCCACGTGCACGTTACCCGTCCCAGCGACGACAAGGAGCACCGCTCGATGCACGGCCTGTACCGCGCATTGATCCACAACATGGTTGTGGGCGTGTCAACAGGATACAAGAAAGAGATGGAGCTCGTAGGCGTAGGCTACCGCGCCACGGCCAACGGCCAGGTGCTGGAGCTCGCCCTCGGTTACTCCCACGCCATATATCTGCGGCTTCCCAAGGAAGTGAAGGTTGAGGCCAAGACTGAGAGAAACAAGAACCCCCTGATCATCCTTGAGAGCGACGACAAGCAGTTGCTCGGCCAGGTGTGCGCCAAGATCCGCTCCCTGCGCAAGCCCGAGCCTTACAAGGGTAAAGGTATCAAGTTCGTCGGCGAGGTTATTCGCCGCAAGTCAGGCAAATCGGCTGGTGCCAAATAATTAAAACCGTCACTATCATGTTTTCGAAGCAAAAAAGAAGAAATAAAATCAAAGCGCGCATCCGCGGCCGCATCAGCGGCACGGCAACCCGTCCGCGCATGACCGTGTTCCGCTCCAACAAGCAGATCTACGTTCAACTGGTTGACGACCTGAAAGGCGCCACCCTGGCCTCCGCGTCCTCCAAGGGCATCGAGGAAGGCACAAAGTGTGAAATCGCCGCCAAGGTGGGCGAGGCAATCGCCAAGAAAGCCCTCGAGGGCGGTATCCAGGAAGTGGTGTTCGACCGCAACGGCTACCTCTTCCACGGTAGAGTGAAATCATTGGCTGACGCCGCTCGCAAAGGCGGTCTTAAATTCTAATCATCGATCATGGCAACAAAGAACAATAGAGTAAAGACCACCACCGACCTTGAGTTGAAGGACCGCCTGGTGGCTATCAACCGCGTCACCAAGGTTACCAAGGGTGGCCGCACGTTCACCTTCGCCGCCATCGTAGTCGTAGGCAACGAGGACGGAATCGTGGGCTGGGGCCTGGGTAAAGCCAACGAGGTGACCGCCGCCATCGCCAAGGGCGTGGAGGCAGCCAAGAAGAACCTTATCAAGGTGCCCGTCCACAAAGGCACCATCCCCCACGAGCAAGAGGCCAAGTTCGGCGGCAGCCGCATCACCCTCAAGCCCGCGAGCCACGGTACCGGCGTGAAGGCTGGTGGCGCTATGCGCGCCGTGCTCGAGAGCGTGGGCATCACCGACGTCCTGGCCAAGAGCAAGGGCTCGTCCAACCCCCACAACCTGGTGAAGGCCACCATCGCCGCCCTGGGCGAGATGCGCTCCCCGGCCGAGGTTGCCCAAAACCGCGGCATCTCAGTAGAAAAAGTGTTCAAAGGCTAAAACTCACGATCATGGCAAAAATCAAAATCACCCAGATAAAGAGCCGCATCAACTGCCCCAAGACGCAGAAGCTCACCTTGGACGCCCTCGGCTTGCACAAGATGCACCAGACTGTTGAGCACGACGACACCCCCGCCATCCTCGGCATGGTAAAGAAAGTGCACCACCTGGTGGAAGTAACCAAAGCATAATCAACCCCTTAAACGAAAGCAAAAATGGATTTAAGTAATCTGCAACCCGCCGTAGGGTCGGTAAGAACCAAAACCCGTGTCGGCCGTGGCCAGGGCTCGGGCAAGGGGGGAACCTCTACCCGCGGCCACAAAGGCGCCAAGTCGCGCTCAGGATACAGCCGCAAAATCGGTTTCGAAGGTGGCCAGATGCCCCTTCAGCGCCGTCTCCCCAAATGGGGCTTCAAGAATATCAATCGTGTTGAGTACAAGGCAATCAACCTCAGCGACCTCGAGGCCCTCGCCGCCGAGAAGGAGCTGGAGAAGATCGGCTTGGACGAGCTCCGCGCAGCCGGCTGGCTCAAGGGCAAGCAACTCGTGAAGGTGCTCGCCAAGGGCAAGCTCTCCCGCAAGCTCAACGTCGAGGCCAACGCCTTCTCAGCCGCCGCCCAAAAGGCCATCGAGGACCTTGGCGGTACCGTCACAAAAATCTAGAAAATAACTTGCAATAATGAGATTCGTACAAACGATTAAAAATATCTGGACGATTGAGGAGCTGCGTCAGCGACTGCTCATCACCCTCCTGCTGGTGCTCGTCTACCGTCTCGGTTGCTACGTGGTGCTTCCCGGCATCTCGCCCGACGACCTTGACGCCCTGTCGAAGTTCACCAACAAGAGCGGCCTGATGCAGCTGTTGGACATGTTCTCAGGCGGCGCCTTCTCCCAGGCCTCAATCTTCGCGTTGGGTATCATGCCCTACATCACCGCGTCGATCGTGATACAGCTCTTGGGCATGGTGCTACCCTCGTTCCAGAAGATGCAGCGCGAAGGAGAGTCGGGCCGTCAAAAGCTCAACCAGTACACCCGTTACCTCACCGTGCTTATCCTGTTGCTCCAAGGTCCGGCCTATCTGGTCAACCTTCAGGTGCAGGTAAGCGCCGCCGGTGGCGCGGCCCACATGGGCTTCTGGACCGTCTGCTATCTGACGATCATCTTGGCCGCCGGCTCGATGTTCATCATGTGGCTCGGTGAGCGCATCACCGACCGCGGCATCGGCAACGGTATCTCCTTCATCATCCTCGTGGGCATCATCGCCCGCCTCCCGGGGGCACTCTTCTACGAGTTCACCTCGCGTCTGCCCGGGTCGACCGGCAGCGAGGGCGGCTTGATCATGTTCATCGTCGAGGTAATCCTGCTGTTCGCCGTAACCATCGGCGCCGTGATGCTCGTGCAAGGTACCCGCAAGGTGCCTGTGCAGTACGCCAAGCGTATCGTGGGCAACAAGCAGTACGGTGGCGCCCGCCAGTACATCCCCTTGAAGGTCAACGCCGCCGGTGTGATGCCTATCATCTTCGCCCAGGCGATCATGTTCATCCCCATCACCCTGGCAGGATTCGGCGCCGGCGAGGACTCCTCAGGCTTCTTCGCCGCCTTCAGCGACATCAATGGATTCTGGTACAACTTCGTGTACTTCATCATGATTGTTGCGTTCACCTACTTCTACACCGCCATCACCGTGCGTCCCACGCAGATGGCCGAGGATATGAAGCGCAACAACGGATTCATCCCCGGCGTGAAGCCCGGCAAGAAGACGGCCGAGTATCTCGACTCGATCATGTCGCGCATCACCCTTCCCGGATCCATCTTCCTTGGTATCGTGGCTATCCTCCCCGCCTTCGCGCGCTTCTTCGGCATCAGCCAGAACTTCGCGCAATTCTTCGGTGGCACCTCGCTGCTGATTATGGTGGGCGTAGTGCTCGACACCCTGCAGCAGATTGAGTCCCACTTGATGATGCACCATTACGATGGCCTGATGAAGGACGGCAAAATCAAGGGCCGCACCACAGGCAGCGCCTATTAAACTTAACCGCAAGCTTACCCCGTAACGCTTAACAACGCAAAATGATCTACCTAAAGACACCCGAGGAACTCGAAAAAATGCAAGCCGCTTGCACCCTGGTATCCAAAGCCATGGGAGCAGTGGCCGAGGCTATCGCCCCGGGCGTCACCACCCATAAGCTCGACTCCATCGCCCGCGAAACAATGCTCGCGGGCGGTGGACGTCCCGCTTGCTTGGGATACCAAGGCTTCCCCGGCACCCTGTGCATCGAGGTCAACGAGGTCGTGGTCCACGGATTCCCTTCCAACTATGCCCTACGCTCGGGCGACATCGTCGGTATTGACACCGTCGTCGAGCTTGACGGCTTTTGCGGCGACATGTGCTACACGTTCGCCGTCGGAGATGTCGATCCCAAAGTGATGACCCTTCTGAAAACCACCAAGGAAGCCCTCTACCGCGGAATCGCCGCGTGCAAGGTCGACAAACGCGTGGGAGACATCTCCAACGCAATCCAGACCTATTGCGAATCGCGCGGCTACACCCTCGTGCGCGAGATGTGTGGCCACGGCATCGGCAAAAGCATGCACGAGGACCCCGAGGTGCCCAACTACGGCCGAAAAGGCACAGGCCCGCTTCTGCGCAACGGCATGTGCATCGCCATCGAGCCCATGGTCAACCTCGGCAGCCGCCATGTCACCTTCGAGAAAGACGGATGGACCTGCCGCACGCGCGACCGCAAGCCGTCGGCCCACTTCGAGCACACCGTGGCCCTGGTCAACGACGAGACGCGTATCCTGACGACCTTCGACTACATCGAGGCCGCCCTGGGTGACCGCAAGATCTAAAAGCGTAACACTTAAAAAGAAGAAACGATATGGCAAAGCAAGCAGCGATTGAATTGGACGGCGTGATCGTCGAGGCGTTGAGCAACGCGATGTTCCGCGTGGAGCTCGCCAACGGCCACGAGATCACAGCCCACATCTCCGGCAAGATGCGTATGCATTACATCAAGATCTTGCCCGGCGACAAGGTGCGCGTCGAAATGTCGCCCTACGACCTGTCGAAAGGGCGCATAGCATTCCGTTACAAATAATTCAACTTCAAGATACTAAAGGAAATATGAAAGTAAGAGCTTCAATCAAAAAGCGCACCCCCGACAGCAAGATCGTGCGCCGCAAGGGACGCCTTTACGTGATCAACAAGAAAAACCCCAAGTACAAACAACGTCAAGGTTAAATATTTTTCTTAATTTTGCAAAAAAATTCAGATAAAGAAATATGGCAGTAAGAATCGTGGGAGTTGACCTCCCCCAAAACAAAAGAGGTGAAAT
>CAZLSW010000064.1:0-19406 GCA_964562375.1 uncultured Muribaculaceae bacterium
CACATTATCAAATAATTATGCCACTTTTTTATCCCGAACTGGGGTAATTTATTTCGGTAACTGCCAAAAATCAATGATTTTGTAGGCGACAAAGAAATCAAGAATTTTATCAGTAAGGGGAAAAGGCACCTGGGTTAACAAAAACTCTTCTTAGGTTTTATGGGGATTTTTGGAGGTTCGGAAAAGTTTTTATACCTTTGTGGCGTACATAGCCGCGCTCGACCATAGAGTTGGAGCGAGCGGGCCGCATCTGCCGCTGATCGGTCAGCCACCTTGCGCCAGGACGGCGCGGGGAAAACTGCCCGTGGCAGATGTGGTATATATACATATCTATCAAGGCGTTTTCCATAACGCTGTCTTCTGCTTGTGAGAACCTGAGAAATTCTGAACATTGAGGAGGAAGACTGCGCAGCGGCAACCGCCCCGTGCCATCACACGTGGGCTGACCGGCTGCTTATTCCTCCACGATAGGCAGTCTCAGGGCCTTCACAAGCGGGGTAAGCAGGATGCGTTGCCCACGTCTTGTAATATGTTGATTATAAAAACCTTAGATTTTCACCAGCCGAAGCGAGGGCAACACGCGGCGACAACACCCCAACCTCATCACTTATGCTACGCAAAACCTTATCAATCGGCGCCTTGGCGCTCCTCCTGGCGATTGCCCCGGAGGCATCGGCCAAGAATTTCTTCCAAAAGGCCCAGGAAAAGCTCGAAAAAGTGTCGCAAGCCCTCGACGGCGTGTCGTCCTCGTATAGCGGCCTGAGCGGATATGATTTCAACATCACCAAGGCCTACCGCGACGGCAACGGCGTGACTGTTGAGTACACGATGATCAACAACTCGGGTTCGGATATCCCTATAGCCATCAGCCGGTCAACTGAAAAGAATGCCCCATCCCAAGCGATTGGCAGCGACGGCACGGTATTCACGGTAAAGCCCGGGAAATTGGGAGGCAAAGTCTCGACCGCGCATAACACTTATCCTGCAGGTGTACTCCTCAAGGGAACACTCACAATAGAAGACGTGCCCACAAGCGTCACCAAGTTCAAGTCGCTCGTCTTAGGCGGTAACCAATATAACGCTAAAGCCAAATCGTCCAAGGATCGCTATACTTATTTCCAATATGCCTACTCCAACTATCCCATCCAGGAGCTGGACAACACATCGGGCAGCAACGTGAGCTGCAATTGCCCCGACCTGGCCGTGGCCTACAAGGGGATTTCCCGCAACGGCAACACCATTACACTTACGATGACCATCACCTCGATCAACGGGGACTCGGATGTGGGCAGCTACGGCGCGACCGTTTACGATAACGAGGGTAACACAATTGAGCGCGTGGGCCAGACCCTCGGCGGCCAGCAGTGGGGCGCCTACAGCGGCAAGCTTCCCGAGAACGTGCCCGTGAAGGCCGTTTTCACCTTTGACGTAAACAAGGCCGCGACCAAGATCGCCCTGTTCAAACTATCTTTGAACCCCTCGCCCTACGTGATTGAGATCAAAAACATCAACCTCCCCGCCGCCCAGTAACCAGTTATGAAACAGAAAATTACCACTCTGCTCTTAGCCGTATCCTTCCTGTTCCCGGCTCGAGCCTACGACTTTTCGGCAGCCAACGAGGACGGTGTAACGATTTACTACAACCTGGTGTCGGCAACCGACCGCACCGTTGAGGTGGCTCAGAGCGACAACTACTCTTATGTGGGAATGATCACCATCCCCGAAACAACCACTTATGGTGGAATGGAGTTTACCGTGACCACAATCGGCTCCTATGCCTTTTATTGCTGCTCCTCGCTTATCGGGGTAAAACTGCCACCCACAATCGTGGAGATTAAGAACGCCGCCTTCTCCAATTGCACTCTTTTGGAGTCGATCTATATTCCCGATGGGGTAACGGTCATTGGGAATGGGGCTTTTAACGAGTGCCTAAAGCTACAAGGCGTGAGATTGCCTCAGGGTAATGTCACTTTGGGCAGAAACTGCTTTGGGGAGTGCTCTAACCTTAAGGAAATTTACTTGCCCAGTGGGGTTCAACCAGCTGCGAGCTCAATCTTTAGCTATACCTATTTGGAGAAAATCTATATTGAGGATCTCAAAAAGTTTGTTGAAACCGATTATGGTTTTTACTTGCATTCCCCCTTTGACCTCTATTTGAACGAGACCAAAGTGGTGAATATGGTGGTTCCCGATGGCTGCACAACATTTGAAGAGCTGGGGCCATGCAAATCACTGAAAACCATCGTTTTACCCGATGAATGCACTACCATACGTGCATCCGGGCTTAAAGGGTGCGAGAATCTGCAGCAGATCTCCTTAGGCAGCGGGTTGACCGAGATTAGCCCTTACGGATTAGAGAAATGCTCGGCATTGGAGAAAATATTTTGTCGGTCGACCACCCCGCCATCAGTGTCTTCAACCGAGCTTGCCGATATCAACAAGGTAACTTGTAAGCTATATGTGCCTGAGGGATCGGTTGACGCCTATCGCGCCGCCGACGGGTGGGGCGAATTTCTGTTCGTCGAGGGTTACGATTTCTCGCAAGACAACGGCATAGGGACAGGCGTCTCCACCGAAGACGAGGAGATGGAGTCCACACCCGGGCGCGATTTGCCGGGTCTCGGAAATGTAAGCAACAATCACGTGTACTGCTATTACGACAACTCGGAAACCAAATGGAGCACCGTGTACATTTATTATTGGAATACGAACGGCACCAGTTCATCTGCGCCTTATCCCGGTACCGCCTGCCATTATGTGGGCAACGACCTGTGGATCTACGAGTGGAACTTGTCTCGCCCAGGAGATTATCTGCTGTTTAATGGTGGCATGGGTAATTGGTGGACCAAGAGCGATGACATCGCGTGGGTGAACGGCGGTGTATATGGCAACGATGGAGTGCTTCTTGGCACTTTACCATTTCCCGGTGAGAGCGGCGTGCCCTCGCTCTACGATCCCATCGAAGATCTTGACCTTTATCTGCGCGGAGGAATGAACGACTGGGACCTCGACGAAGCCTACAAATTCTCCACCGAGGACGGCGTTGTGTACACTCTGGAACTCGAGGAGCTTGGAGCCGACACCCCATTTGTGATTGCCAATAGCGACTACTCGGTAAGTTTCTGCGGGGTGCAAAACATGTCGGCCAACACCCGCTACTTCCTCCCCGCCGACGACCGTTATGGCAACTGTTCAGCAGCGAGCAACCTCCGCAATCTTACCATCTCGTTTATCCCGGGTTGCGCAAGCTTCGGTTCGTTCAAGATAGCAGGTAATGAGGAAGGCTCGGGAGTGGAAACGATTGAAACGCCCCAAGCCGAGGACGGTCCCGCGGAGTATTACGACCTGCAAGGAAGACGCTTGAGGGGGCCTATTCAAGGAATCTATCTCGAGCGACGCGGCTCGGTGGTAACTAAGCGTATCATTAAACCTTAAATATAACTCAGAGATTATGAAGAAGATTTTTGCATTTGTGTCGGTGGTGGCCATGATGGCTACGACCGCGGCGTGTGGCGGTGGTAAAGAGGAGAAAGCGGCCGCCGAGGCTATCGATTCGATTGCCGCCGTTGACTCAGTGGCCGAGGCCCAAGAGGCTGTTCCCGAGCAACCAGCAGGATTGTTGATGACCCGCGAGGGGATTGGCGAACTCACCTTCAAGACGGCCGTCAAGGATTACCCCGAGAAGGTAGACGGCCTTTACGACAAACTCACCTACAAGGTGGAGGAGAACGAGATGGACGGTGATTCCTACTATTATCAGGGCACGCTTGACGGCAAGAAGTCGGTGACCTTCGGCGTGCAGGGTAAAAACTCCAAGCCCAGCTCGATGGACGCAATGAAAGGGACCAACATCCTTGTAGAACTTGACGGCAAGCAGGTGTCGCCTTGGGAGGTAACCGCTCAGGACCTTCTGGGATTGGGTGGCAAGCCAGTCTACGAGTGGGGCACGGATCCCTACATCGTCATTGGCAAGGTGTATTTTATGTTTGCTGTTAGCGACCTTGTAAGCTCGGCCCAGTACAAGAACGAGAGCGGCGAGAAGCTGAAAGCCAGCGACTTCAAGGGCGGTGTCACCCCCAGGGCCGTCTCCATCAACACCTGGAGCTAGCTATCTTAGAAGGTTCCGTTCTACGTCCATTTTGACAATCCGCCAAAGGGAGTCGGGCGGGGGCCCGACTCCCTTTGGCGGGTTATACCTCGAGCAATACACTTGGTGTTTTACAATTATTGGTAGGAATAATTGCGAAATGATTGCGTTTTTCCTAGGAAAAACGCAAAATTCACTTAAAAATGCTTCAACGAAGCGTTTTATAGGTTCTCAGAGCGGGATCGCTTCGGCAAGCCGACCGCGTTCAAGGCTTACCACCTGCCTCTAGACTCATAACTTTCGCCTTTATCCTCTTGACTCTTGACTCTTGCCTTTTGACTCTTGACTTTTGACTTTCGACTTCCATTTGTGTCATTGCGGAATTATTTTTATCTTTGTCGGTTAAAATCAAGCATCATTAAGCCAATCAAGAGAACAATGAATAAATTATTCACGTATTTAGCCATGGCAAGCATTTGCATGGGCGCTTCGGCGCAAGAGGCCACAGCCCCCAAGGCAGCCGACAACGAGGTGCCTATCGTGGAGAAGCCCGATTTCAAGGCCGAGGGACGGCAGTATTCAATCGACGCGCTCTTCGCTTTCGGCCGCGTGAGCGATCCCCGGGTGTCGCCCGACGGTAAGAAGATACTTTACGGCGTGTCGTACGAGAGCGTGGAGCACAACCGTTCCAACCGCGACCTCTACGAGATGGGAATCGATGGTAGCAATCCCACTCGCCTAACCCGCACAGCCACCAGCGAGAACAACGCCGTGTGGATTGACGGTGGCGCCCGCATCGCCTACATGTGGGCCAAGGACAAGGACTCGAAGCCCCAGATGTGGGTGATGAACGCTGACGGAACTAACCCGCAGCAGGTGAGCGACATCGAGAAGGGTATCGAGGGCTTCGTGATCTCGCCCGATGGCAAGAAAGTGGTGTTGATCTCCACCGTGAAATATGCCCGCACGGCCGGCGACGTTTACCCCGACCTTGCCGAGTCGACAGGCCGCATCATCGACGACCTGATGTACAAGCATTGGGACGAGTGGGTGACTGAGATCCCCCACCCCTTCATCGCCGATTTCGACGGCCAGCAATTGACCAATATCAAGGACATCTTGGGCGACGAGCCGTTTGAGGCCCCGATGCGTCCTTGGGGTGGCGTTGAGTCGTTCGCCTTCAGCCCCGACAGCCAGAAACTGATCTACGTGAGCCGCAAGAAGACCGGCTTGGACTACACCCTGTCGACCAACTCCGACCTCTACCTCTACGACATCGCCACCGGCGAGACCGAGAACCTTACCGAGGGGATGGAGGGCTACGACACCTGCCCGGCGTTCTCGCCCGACGGCAAATACGTGGCTTGGCTGTCGATGGAGCACGACGGCTACGAGAGCGACAAGAATCGCATCTTCATCCACGAGTTGGCAACGGGCAAGAAGACCGACCTCACCGAGGATTGGGATTACGCGGCCGACGCTATCGCTTGGGCACCCGACTCCAAGAGCGTGCTGTTCTTGGCTCCCTATCAGGGCGGTATCCCCATTTTCTCGGTGAATATCAAGAACAAGAAGGTGACAACGGTAGCCGACGGCGAGTGTGACTACGCGGCTGTGGTGCCGGTCGACAACAAGACGGTGTTGACCCTGCGCCACTCCATGCTCTACCCCAATGAGATTTGCTCGGTAGCCGTCAAGGACGGCCAAGTGACCCAGCTGTCGCACGTCAACGACGAGTTGTTGGCATCGGTTGACATGCCCACCGTGGAGAAGCATTGGGTTACGACCACCGACGGTAAGCAGATGCTCACCTGGGTGTTGCTGCCCCCGAATATCGACCGTTCCAAGCAATATCCAGCGCTACTTTACTGCCAGGGTGGCCCGCAAAGCCCCGTTAGCCAGTTCTGGAGCTACCGATGGAACCTCGCGCTGATGGCCGCTCAGGGTTATGTGGTGATTGCCCCCAACCGTCGCGGTCTGCCGGGCTTCGGCACCGAGTGGAACGCCCAGATTTCGGGTGACTACGGTGGCCAGAACATGCAGGATTACCTCTCGGCGGTTGACGCTATCAAGCAGGAACCTTACGTGGACGCCAAGCATATCGGTGCGTTGGGAGCCAGCTACGGCGGTTTCTCGGTGTATTGGCTTGCCGGGCACCACGAAGGCCGATTCGCTTGCTTCGTAGCTCATGCGGGAATCTTCAACACCGAGGCGCAGTATCTGGAGACCGAAGAGATGTGGTTTGCCAACTGGGATCTTGGTGGTCCTTACTGGGAGACCAACAACCCCGTGGCCAAGCGGTCGTTTGAGAACTCGCCCCACCGCTTTGTCGACAAGTGGGACACGCCTATCCTGGTAACCCACGGAGAATATGATTTCCGCATCCTGGCCTCGCAGGGCATGATGGCGTTCAACGCAGCCAAGCTACGCGGAATCCCCGCCGAGATGCTGATTTTCCCCGACGAGAACCATTGGATTCTGAAGCCTCAGAACTCGGCCCTGTGGCTGCGCGTGCTGTTCCGCTGGACGGATAAGTGGCTGAAGGTTAATGGTTAATGGTTAATGGTTAATGGTTAATGGTTAACTAACAACTAACAACTAACAACTAACAACTAACAACTCCCTCATGTCGAAGGCGCAATTGAAGAAAGAGCTTGCGACAATGTCGCAGGAGCAACTCATTGAGGTGATACTCGAAGCTTACTCGGCCCGAAAGGAGACCAAGGAGTACTTCGAGTATTTCCTCAACCCCGACGCGCGCGCCCTTACCGACCGTTATCTGAGCCTTGTTCAGAAGGAGATTCAACGAGTGAAGCGAGGGTCGATGCGCATGCGCGTGTCTACGGTGAAGAAACTTATCAAGGAACACGCCGCATTTCAGCCTGGGGTAGGCCTTGAATTGGAGCTGCTCTACCACGCGTGGGACGCGACGCTGGTGATGGCGATCTCGTGGCGTCGCACCGACACCATCGAGCGTTTCCTCACCGACACCTTAGCCACACTTTTGGCACGCGCCGACTCGGAGATGATGCTTGATCGCTACGTGTCGTCGGTGCAGAAAGCGATCGCCATAACCAGCCGGTGGGGAGGCTTGCGCCCGCTGTTGACCCACGCCTTGGAGGAGGCCTTGGAATCCATCACCCCACAAATACCGCCCTCGAAATGACCTGGCTGTGGACCATCATCCTGCTCATTGTTAGCAACATCTTCATGACGTTCGCTTGGTACGGGCATCTTAAGTTTCAAGAGATGCATGTCACGTCCAACTGGCCGTTGTTCGGGGTTATATTGCTATCGTGGGGCATCGCATTGCTGGAGTATTCGTGCCAGGTACCAGCCAATCGTATAGGTTTTCAAGGCAATGGAGGGCCGTATTCACTGATGCAACTCAAGGTTATACAGGAGGTGATCACGTTGACGGTGTTCACGCTGTTCGCCACGCTGTTGTTCAAGGGGGAGTCGCTTCATTGGAATCACCTGGCAGCTTTCGGGTGCCTGATTCTGGCAGTGTATTTTGTGTTTATGAAGTAATCTCGAGTACACGAATACACGAGTAAACAAGTGCTCAACGGGGCGAGGTCGAAGTAACTAACTAACGAGTGAACCTGCAGGGGAGGCCGCTTGTTATTTTCATAAAAGCTTAAGATTATGAAAACCGATAAAGACCTCAGCAAAGAGCAGATCATCGCAGCCGACGAGCTCCCTGGCGCAGCCATTGACATCGCCGACGATGAGAAAGTGAATAAAGAAGATGTCAAGGAGCGCACCCACGTTCTTGGCAACAACCCCCGCAACACCGACGGCCCGGCCCCCGCAGGCTCGCCGTTGGCCATCTCTTAAAGCCCCATAAGCCCCATAAGCCCCATAAGCCCTATAAGCCCTATGGGGCTTATGGCTTGTTATCGAAAAAAATACTAAAAATTATACCATTATGCGACAGCATAGGGGAAAATGTTGTAAATTAGCGCGATTATAACCAACTACAAACGCCTCTCTTTCCCGCGATTATCCATAATCAACCGAAAAAAGTCTTACCCAATTCTGCGAATATAGTAATTTAACCCATCAATAGAATGCATCACTTGAAACGAATGTGCCTTGTTGTGGCAGTGGCCGCGGCGGCATCGGGCGTGTGCGCGCAGGCGCAGGCGCTGCCCGGCCGTGTGCGCGTGAAGCTGCAACGCGAGGTTGCACAAAAGGTGGAGGCGGTGCCGCAAGCTCGCCTTCAGTCGCTATCCCAGGAGAATGGCATGACGGGCGTGACGGCCCTCGACGCCACCCTCATGCGAGTAAAAGCCGTGAAAATACGCCGCGCCTTTCCTTGCTCCAAAGAGCGCGAGGCCGAGCACCAGAAATACGGGCTCGACCAATGGTATGAAATCACCTTCGACGAGTCGGTTAACCCTCAGGAGGCCCAGAGGTTGTTAAAAGCGACGGCTGGCGTGGAGAAGGCCAACACCAAGCGCAAGATGACCCTATACGAGACCGGGCGCCCACGCATCGTCGACCCCAAGGCTGTCGTGCCCAAGGCTTCGACCACGATGCCGTTCAACGACCCCAAGCTATCGCAGCAATGGCATTACAACAACGACGGCTCCATTGCCGGGGCTGTGGTCGGGGCCGACATCAACCTGTTCAAGGCTTGGCAACTGTCGACTGGCAGCGAGAACGTTGTTGTGGCCGTCATTGACGGTGGTGTCGACTACACGCACGAGGACCTGGCCGACGCCATGTGGGTCAACGAGGCAGAGCTTAACGGCACCCCAGGCGTTGATGACGACGGTGACGGCTATATCGACGACATCTACGGGTTCAACTTCTGCACCGGCAACGGCACCATTTATCCCCACTATCATGGCACGCACGTGGCCGGCACCATCGGCGCTGTCAACAACAACGGCAAGGGCGTGTGCGGCGTGGCTGGTGGCGATGGTGTCAACAAGGGTGTAAGGCTGATGTCGTGCCAGGTGTTCGATTCCCGCTCGGGCACCGACGAGGGCGACTACGCGGCCGCCTTGGTATACGCGGCCGACAAGGGAGCCACTATCGCCTCCTGCTCTTGGGGCTGGAGCGACGAGGGTTACTACGAGGAGGATGTGCTGGAGGCCGTGCGCTACTTCACCCGCTCGGCACGGTCCAACAACATGGCTGGCGGCTTGTGCATCTTCTCCACCGGCAACTCGGGTGTTGAGGGTAAATTCTACCCCGGAGCGATGGACGAGGTAGTGGCTGTAGCCTCTATGACCTACGACCTACTTCCGGCCAGCTACTCCAACTATGGCGACTGGGTGGACGTGACCGCACCCGGCGGCAACAGCGACTACGACGAAGCCCAGGCCGTGCTGTCGACCTATCCCGGCAACCAGTACGCGTTCATGGACGGCACCTCGATGGCCACTCCCCACGTTTCGGGTATCGCCGCGTTGGTTCTCTCCAAATACGGCTCATCGACACTGATTAACGAGAGCTTACGCCAACAATTATTGACGTCGGTTAACGATTTCTACACCCGTAACCCGTCCTACGAGGGGAAAATGGGCTCGGGATACATCGACGCCTACAAAGCCCTGCAGTGGAGCGACGGTTCGGCTCCCGAGGCTGTGAGCGACCTTGAGGCGCTTCCGGCCCAGGATTACGTGCAACTCACTTGGACCATCCCCGCCTCGAGCGACAACCAAGTGTATTCCCACATTATTTACTACAATACCCAGCCGTTCACCGAGGCTACGCTGAGCGACTGCCAATCGGTGGTGGTTGACACCAAATTCCTTACCTCGGGCGACAGCTATACCCACGAGGTGACCGACCTGAGCCCGTTGACCACCTATTACTTCGCCATCCGCGCTGTCGACCGCTGGAGCAACGCCTCGGCGCTGTCCAACGTCGTCTCGGCCACGACCAACGCTGGGCCTAAGATGTCGATCAACCGCACGTCGATGACTCTATCCACCAGCGACGGCAACAAGTGGAACACAGCCCGTTTCGTTATCTCCAACCTCGACGACGGCCTGCTGAAATGGTCGGCCAAGACCCGCACCACCTCATCATCAATTCTCGCCTACTCCAACGCGCAGGGATTAATGACAACACCCTACTCGGGGTGCTTAGGCGTGCAACCCAAGGCAGTAAGCTCTACCCCCGTTGAGCGTATCGAGGATTTCACGCAAGAGGATTACCCCAAGTCGCTGACCTACGAGGAGAGCCTCTACGCTTTCCTTGGCGACACCGATTCGACACTGCCCAACTCGATGGCGCAATTGTTCACCATCACCTCCGACGCTTTCCCCGAGGGTTTCAACCTCACTCACGTGTACCTCGAGGGATATTACGGCAAGACGCCCGTGATCGAGATTTACCGCAACGCTGGCACGCTGGCCGCTTCATCACTGTTGGAGACCTATCAGACGACCTCCACCGCGGCTTACTACTACGACCACCAGTTGCCCGAGGCGCTGTTCTTCGAGCCGGGAGAGAGCTTCTACGTGGTGGTTCACTTCACCGAGTGGGATTCTCGCAGCTATCCCCTTGGCATGGCCTTAGGCGATGGCAGCACCACCGCGGCGCAGGCCTATATTTCCAACGACCTTGGCAAAACTTGGACACTGCTGAGCCAGGCCCTCGTGGGCGGAAACTACGAGGAATACGCCTCGCAAGCCACCTGGGCGATCACCGTGAAGAGCAAGTACCCCGACTGGAGCCAAATCCTGAGCATCGACCCCGCCGAGGGCCAGTTGCGCGGTGGAAACGTCGAGACGCAGACGGTGGCAGTGACCTCCAACGGTACCAAGATACCCAACGGCACCTATCGCACCAAAATCCTCTTCGACACCAACGAAACCGAGGCTAACCAACTGGCTATCAACGCCGCAATCGTGGTGGAGGGCCAGAAACCCGACGTGACCTATAACAAGATTATCCAATTCGGCAACGTGCTTGTGGGCCAGAGCAAAACCATCTCCATCGAGCTTGTGAACAAGGGTTACGGAGCATTTGCGGGGGGCAAGACCTCGGCTGGCCTCTACGGCGACAACATCAAGTCGACTAGCGAGCATTTCAAGGGTCCCGAATACGTGCAGAGCGGCATTCCGGCGCGCTCAACGGTGACCATCGACCTCACCTACGCGCCCACGGCCGCCGGAAGCCACAACGGCCAAATCAAACTGATTGACAAGGATGGCTACACCGTGACGCTCAACGTGCAGGGAGCGGCCACCGATCCCGCCAAACTTGTAGCCACCCCCTCAACTGTTGACGCCGGCGAGCTTAACGCCGCCACCATGGAGGGCCACGACGTCACATTTGAAATTGAGAACCAGGGCAATTACCCCTTGCAATTCGTGATGCCCAAATTCTCGGAGGAGGAGCTTGACGAGGTGGCCTCCAGCTCCACCCACCGCTTCGGCTACAACTGGATTTCCAACCTTTACGGCTCGGAGGCTGTGACCTACGATGGCGTGCCAACGCTGTTGGACGCTACCGACGTCAGCTCGGAGTTTGGCGACTACACCTATTTCTCATCGCCCGTGGAGATAGGCTTTGAGTTCCCCTTCTACGGCAAGAACTACTCGCAATGCTACCTCACCTCTTGGGGCGCCATCACCTTCGACAGCTACACGGGAGGGCTGATGTACTTCCCGGTGGGCGAGACTACCACGAGCTACCTCTCGGGGCTTGGCGTAATCTCGGCCTACGGATTTGAGTGTCAGATGGGACCGTCGTCGCAGGTGCTTTACGCGCGTCAGGACGGCAAATTTGTGGTTCATTACAAGGATGTGCTCGTGTCGGTTTACGGCAACGACTACACTCCGGCGTCGTTCCACATCGCGCTTAGCCCCTCGGGCGACATCGACGTGGCGTTTGACGACTACGACCCCGCGAGCGTGTTCGAGCAGGGCCACAACCTGTGGGTGGGCATCGTCGACCCCGCCATGGAGGACCCGTTAACCGTTACCTCGTCGGGCCACACGGTGAACGCATTCTGGTATGATGACACCTCGGAAGAGGGCAACCGTTGGCGCTATATCTCCACCGGCACTCAATTCCACTTCGCGGCTCCCAAGCCCGACATGATACGCTCCATCACCCCATCATCGGGAATCGTGCCCCCAGGCGAGAGCGTGACCGTAACGGCTACCGTGGGGGCCACCGATGAGATGTACGCCGGCAACACCTATACCTACCTGGTGATCCAAAGCAACGACATTGTCACGCCCACCACGCTGGTTACCTTCCAAGGCACCGTCACTGGCGACCTTCAGCCCGCATTGACCGTTGACGAGACGGTGGATTTCGGCCAAGTGTTCCGCACCTCCACGGCCCAAAAGGCGTTGACGGTGAAGAACTCGGGTCGCTCCGACATGACCTTGCAGTCAGTCGCCATCGCCGCTGGTCGTTTCAACCACGACTTCACCGAGGCAGTGACCATCGAGCCTGGCCAGTCGAAAGATATCGTCATCACGCTACCTACCACCACCGAGGGCGCTGTTGAGGACCAATTAACCATCACCACCTCGGCCGGCAACGCCACCGTCACCCTCCGTGGCGAGGTAATCGGTTGTCCCGAGGCCGCTTTAAGCTACGAGTCGCTCTCGGTTACCCTCCCCAGCGGCTCCAGCGAGGTTTATCCCTTGACCGTTACCAACCAGGGCAACGAGACACTCTCCTACTCTATCGTCCCGGGCAATCACTTGTCGTTCACTCCCGAATACGAGTACGGCGCCGAGACGAGCTATACCTACGTGTCCTCGATTGACGACCCCTCGGCCCTGCGCGACTGGGTGGACATCGAAACCACGGGCTTGGGCACGCAGATGAGCTACACCCACTTCCTGTTGCACGACATCGTGCCCGTGGAGCTGCCATTTGAGTTCCCCTACTACGGCGGCAAGTACAAGAAGATGTACATTGTCGATTCGGGATTCGTCACCTTCAACGAGTATGACGACACAGCTGGCGAATTCCCGGCTCCTCCCGAGGAGTTCCCGGGCGGCTCGCTGTACACCAACCTTGTAGCACCCTATTGGGGCAACCACACAATGGACGTCACCTCCACCTCGGGCATTTTCTACTATGTTACCGAAGATCAGGCAGTTGTCTCGTTCATTGAATACGGCAACTCGATGAATATCGGTATCGACTTCCAAGTGATCCTGCGCAAGGACGGCACGTTCACCTTCAACTACAAGCAGGCTTACGACAACGCTTACCTGTTTGGCACGTTTGGCTTGGCCGGCATTATCGGCCCAACGAACGCCGAGGGTATCCGCTTGCCCGACCGCATGATCGAGCTTGAATCGTCGATCAACTTCAACCCCGTGGTGACCTCCTCGCTCGCCCCGGGCGAGAGCCGCGTGGCCGACATCACCGTTCTGGGCGACGAGCTTGCCGGCACCTACACCTCGGCCATCAAGGTCTCCACCAACGTCCCCACAACGCCCGAAATTTCCATCCCTGTGACTCTCACCATCACTGGCGAGCCCAAGGCGGTGTTCCCCGACGACATCACCGTTGAGCAGGTAGCCGAGTACGTTTCCACCGACACCTCCGACGACCTCATCAGCTACTACGGCGCTATGTGGTACGTGCCCCTGCAGGTAGCCAACGAAGGCACCAAGGCGTTCACAATCAAGAAGATCGAGATGACATGCCCGCAATACGAGGGCGCTGACATGTTCTCGCTCTACTATTACGGCACCTACGTCGACTCGTGGACCGAACAGGAGGCTACCGGCTGGAGCGTCTACAAGAATGCGAGCATTGAGGTGGGCAAATCGCCACTGCGCTTGGCTATACCGTTGACGTTCAACGACTATTCGTCGGTAGCTTGGGCTACTCCCGGCACCTACGACATCGCCTTGAAGTTCACCCTCAGCGGCATTGATGGCATAACCGAGAAGACCGTCAACGTGAAGATTGTCATTACCCCGCAACCCACCATCGCCATCGACCGCGACGAGATACGCGTCAAGGCCACCAGCGACGACTATGTGGGCACCACCCCCTTCACTATCTCCAACGCCCAGGGCGAGTACAAGCTCACCTACAGCGTGGTTGTCGACCCCACCGGCGAAGGCCAAGCAGCATCCTCGGCCGATCAAGTAGGAAGTCCTGCCGTGTCGGCAGGACAGTCCCCTGCGGCACAGGCCCTCCCGACCGCCACCCTCGAGCATCGTCTCACTCCCAAGGACGTGATCGACTACGGCGATGACGAGTTTATCTACAACGTACCCACCGAAGGCTCGATTGAATACCGCCGCGCCCTCTACTGGCCAGCCTTATCCACCTCCTCGGTAATGTGGAACTACGGCACCACGACCACCTACGGCACCTACAAGTCGGCCACCCGCTACGTTGGTCCCGAGGGCGGTTTCAACATCACCCATATCTACTCGTCGATTCACCCCTACAACCTCGACAACACCGATATCCTCGTCGAGATTTACAACTGCGACCCGCAGACGGGTGACGACGTCCTCGGCCAAGGCACCTTCCATATCGGCGAGGTGACCACCGACCTCTACGTCAACCAGATGTTCCTCTTGGCGCTCGACACGCCCGTGTACATCTCCGAAGGCCAGACGTTCTACGTCGTGATCACCTACCCGCAAGGCCAAGAGTACCCCGCAGGCTTGATCAAGAAGGAGGAGGGCTATATCTCGGGACGATACTTGGGATATTACGACGACTACGGATGGTTTGACGTGGCAGCCGTTTTCAACGATTCCTATGGCTCGCTGGGCTACGTGGCCACCTGCCTGGAGACCCACGAGGGCGACTCCTGGGTGAAACTGCTTACCCCCGAGGGCTCGGAGCCTGTAAGCTCATTCTCTGGTGAGGTAGCAATGGGCGCCGAGCAAGAGATCAAGGTGCAACTGAGCGCGGCCACGGCTCCCAAGGAGACCGACAACAAGGCCATGCTCGTAATCACCAGCAACGACCCCAAGCAGAGCGTCATCAACCTCCCCGTTTACCTCGACAAGAACTCGCGACCCACCGTGAAGGCCTCGCTGGCCAACGTGAGCGTCGATGAAGGACAAGAGGCATCCGTGACATTGGCTATCGCCGACCCCGATGGCGACAATTTCACCCTGACGCTGGTCGACAACGGCTCAGCCGCCAAGATTGTGGCCGTTAATTCGGCCGACGGCACCGTGCCCGCAATCACCTTGGCTGAGGACGGCCTTTCGGCCACTGTGGAGGGCGCATCCACCGCTGGCGTTACCGCCACAGTTGTCCTTGCCCCCGATTTCGGCACCTCGGGTAGCTATACCTTCTCGATGATCGCCACCGACGCTGGCAACCACGAAGGCTCCACTAACGTGGGCTACACAGTCAACCACGTCAACCGCGCCCCTGTGGCACTCGACGTGGAGGCGTTTTCCATCGAGGTGGGCCAATGCTCGGCTCCGATCGACCTGTACACTTGGTTCAACGACCCCGACGGCGATGAGCTCACCTTCGAGATCAATTATGTGCTCGGGCAATACGTCACCCACTTCCTCAGCGGCAGCAACGTGATATTCTACGGCGACAAGAAGGGCGTGACCCGCACACGCGTCACCGCCACCGACCCCTACGGCGAGAGCGCCACCGTGCAGGTATCCATCACCACCTCGGCATCGGGTATCACCACCATCTCCTCGATTGACGGCTTCCAAGCGTGGCCTAATCCCGTGGAGGACACCCTCTACCTGCTCTTGGGCGAACGCTCGGTTGACGCTACCGTTGAAATCTACTCCCAGAGCGGACAGCAGAATGTCAACCGCGACATCCGCTACACGGCCTCAACGCCATGGCCGCTTGACCTCGGTTGGCTCCCTGCTGGCACCTACGTGCTGAAAGTCACCACCGCCGACGGCCGTGCCGCCACCCAGCTCCTCCTCAAGCAATAATCTCACGATAGAATCGGAATCCCCGCCAGAAGATGCATCTGGCGGGGATTTCCACTTTTATTTCAAAGTTTTTGACTACCTTCGCGCATCACCATGAGAAAAACAATGAAACTGTCTATACTCCTCAGCACTTCTCTCGCCCTGTTGCTCGCCTCCTGCTCGGGTGGCCAGGAGAGTAACACCGCCTCCACGTCAACGCGCAGCGAGCCTACGACAGCCACCCGTGAATATGGCTACTGCCCATCCGACTACGACCACTCCCCCAGCCTGTTCAACTACCACGAGCCGCGACCCGAGCGACCAATCCTGACCAAGGAGAAGATGGACTCGGTGGTGAGAAAGCTGGCCCACGGAGGCAAGATCTACGGCTACTACCGCGTGGGTGGCGAGCGCGCCCGCATCTTCGCGGCCATCTACTACCGCAAGACCAAGGTGGGCGACGAATGGGTCGACCGATACTTCGTGGGATGGTTTGACGTCGACGAAAGCCGTATCAACGTCGAGCGCCGCGTGTGGCCACAGGGTCGCGGCGGCAAGGAGTGGGACGACCGCTACTGCTCCTATTACTACATTGATGAATATGGCTGGATCCAAGAGGTTTCCAACGAGACCTACGGCGAGAAACGCGTCGAGAGCGACCTGCTCGAAAACGGCGAGATACCCAAAGGCTCAGAGACAATGGACGACTACGACGACTACGACGAGGACGACGAAGCCGATGACGATGACCCCTACGAAGATGACTAACCGATTATTCATATTACCGCTGGCACTCGTATGCCTGTGGGGCTGTAACGACCCACGGGAGAACCTTTCCGCCGGCAACAACTGGGAACAGATGGTAGAAACCGCCGATTCCCTGATCGACCTGCACCCCGACTCCACCCTGGTGCTGTGTCGCCAATTCTTCGATGCTTATACCAACCCCCGCGACTCGCTCTACGCCCGGGCAAAGCTGATTGAGGGGAACGCTTACTTCTCCCTGGGCGACCTTAACGAGGCCGTTTCCTCGATGGCCCAAGCGCGCGAATTGGCCGCGGCTTGTGGCGACCAATACGCCTTGATCAACGCCACGAGCGACCTCGGCGTGGCCATGCGAGTGTCACAACAGCCCGATTCGGCCCTGTCCCTCTACAACGAGGCCCTAGCCATGATTCCACAAGGGGAGTATCTCGACGAGCGCGCCCACCTGTTGACCTCTATCGCCATCCTCTACGCCAACACAGGCCGATTGGACGAGGCTCGCGAATACGCCGACCTTGCCGTCACCGCCGCCAACGACTGCGGCGATATGGACATGATCATGTACGCCTCCTCCCAAGCTGGAGCCATATACAATCTTCTGGGTGACAGCAAAAAAGGCCTCCAACTCACCCACCTAGCCGTCACCATGGCTCGCCAAAACTCCCTCCCCCGCTACGAACTGAAAGCCATTGGCCACATGATTGACCTCTACCTGCGTGACGGCCAACAGGACTCAGCGCTCTTCTACCTTCGCCGAGGCGAGGAACTGGCCGGGCAATTCCCGCGCAACTCGGTGGAGGGATTGGGATTCCTCGAGGAGAAATACGTGGCGCTGTCGGCTTTGGGACACTACCGCGAAAGCATAGCCGTGCAACGGTTGCTTTTGTCCCTCTCGGGCGATGCCGCCACCTTTATGCCCCACGACAAGCTATGGCTCAGGATGGCGCGCAACTACCAAGCCATTGGCCGAGGTGACAGCGCCGCCATCTGCTACGAGCGAGCAATCGAGGTAGCCGACAGCTTGCGAGGCGAGGAGACCGATAGCCAGCTGAGCGAATTTTACGCCCGCTTCAAAACCTCAGAGAAGGAACTCGCCCTGGCCAATCTCGATCGCCAAAAAGCGCGCACCGATATGTGGCTCACCATCTGGATTGGCGTAGCCCTGCTGTGCCTGATGCTGGTGGCCGTGGCTTGGATGCACATGCGCAACCGTCGCCGTGGCGAGCGCCTACGGCTGATTCAGAGCCGCCTCGATGGCGTGGAACAGGAGCGTGGGCGCCTCGCCCGCGAGCTCCACGACGGCGTGTGCAACGACCTCTACGGCGTGGAGCTACTGCTGCAATCCCCGGCACCCACCGACGGCCTTCTGCAAGACGTGGAGCGTATCCGCCAGGATGTGCGTCGCATCTCCCACCAGCTGATGCCACCCTCGCTCGACGGCCTCACCCTTCCACAAGCGTTCGAGGAGATGGTCGACAAGCTACGTCACGCCAGCCCGCATATACATTTCACCCTTGCCGTAGAGCCTGACGATGGGTGGTCGCTGGTTCCCGAAAGCGTCACCTACGGCCTGTATCGCATCTCCCAAGAACTAATCGGCAACATGCTGCGCCACGCCCGTCCCGCCACCATCGCCGTCAAGGTAACCCGCCGAGACCAAGAAGTCACGCTCTCACTCTGCCACGACGGCCCCAGCGACACCACCCCGGGGCGAGGTATCGGACTGGAATCGGTCGACGAGCGACTCGCCGCCCTCAACGCCACCGCCACAGGTCTCCCCCACTCCCCCGAAATCACAATAAAATGCCCAATCGGGGAGTAATCACGGAAAACCGTGACTGAAAAACGGCGCAATTGTCGGAAATTTGTCGCTATGATTGAATCTTTGCCCCAACACCCCGAAGTGGCCAAGAGCCTGCTCGTAGTTGACGACCACGAGCTTGTGCTTCGAGGTATCCGACTAATATTGGAACAATCCTTCCCCGGCGCAACCATCCACACGGCCAGCACCGGCGAGGAAACCTTGCGCATAATCTCCCAAACGCCCATCGACCTCGTTTCCGTCGACTTGGAGCTCCCCGACATGTCGGGATTCAACCTCATCGACCACATTCGAGCCGAAGCGCCACATATACCTATCCTGGTCAACACCGTCCACGACGAGATATGGACCGTAAAACGCCTGGCCGAGCGACACGTCGAGGGCATCATCTTCAAGAGCGCCAAAGCCGCCGTCTTCGTCGAGGCCGTGCTCCGACTGGTTGACGGCGACACCTATTTCGACCCCAACGCGCGGTCGCTGATGAAGTCGATCCACACACAATGCGCCGAGGAGGTAGGCCTGTCGGCACGCGAGGTCGACGTCCTGCGACTCATCGCCAACGGCAACAACACCGAGGAGATTGGCCAATTGCTCGGCCTGTCGCCCAACACCATCGAAACCCACCGCCGCCACCTGCTCGAGAAACTCGACGTGCGCAACGCGGCCGAGCTCGTGCGCCGCGCCATCTCCTCAGGCATCCTCTCCCCCCTCGACTAGCCCCTTCAAACGAGGAAAGGATTCTCTCCCCAAGAAATCGCAAGATGAAGATATTATTTGGGGACAGCTGCAAAACCATGTGTTTGGCAGGGGAGATGGATGGTGGTCGGCTTGCCGACCCCGCACAAGTAGCGCAGTCCGGGGA
>CAZLSW010000065.1:0-19296 GCA_964562375.1 uncultured Muribaculaceae bacterium
ATAATTCAGCGCATTAATAACCTGTTACATTTGGACTATGAATAATATAGGCTAAATATCGTAAAAATCTTGGATAGGAAGAGCATAGCAAGAACGGATAGAGCGTACATAGTAGCTCTATCCGTCAAACGCTACGGGTAGGTAAGATGAGGGTTTCGTTTTCTGGAGGGTACCCTATCGATAACTCTCGATTTCCTAATTTTTGGACCTTATCTCTGCCGGCGTGGAGAATTGGGGTCCGGGATTGTGAAGGGATCGCGGTGATGGTAGCAGACTTTCTGTGGATTCCGTATGAGGCCCTTCGAGGATATTCCGCGGTATATGATCATTTTCCACGAAGCCTCAGAATCAGCTGCATTAAGTCGGGTTGTCACCATTACCCTTTTCACGCTACAAAGTTACGACCAAGAGCCGCGAATCAATATGTCATTTTCCCCTACCCCTTTACCTTCCCCGTAAAATGTAATCCTTTATGCCATTTGAGACGTTAAAAAACATTATAGAATTTATTGAGTTGGGGGAAATAAGCTATCTTTGCCCAAAACAATGTAGATCATGACAAAACCCCAAAGGTTACAAAGCAATGAAATGTATGGAAGACCTAAACTTAATCAAAGTGAACGACAATCTGACTGCCACCGAGTATCTGAATCTGATTCCCAGTGGAGAGGACAGCCTTTGGATGAAGAAAGGATTGTTAGAGTGCTGGCGGCGGGGTTACAGCATGAATACGATGGAAATAGAAGGAATGGGTCGCGAGTTGCGCAGGAGCGCTTATCGAAGAAAATAATCGAAAACGCAAAGGGATGGGGCCTCTTTCTCGATAGAGAATCTCTTAAGGACCTTGGCGTAAAACGTAAGAAACCTTCTCGCGAAAGCGAGATCTACTTCAATTATGACAGTAAAATTGTAACAAAAATCAAGAATCCCATGGCCTTGTTACCGCTAAAAGGTGGACAACATGCTGATAGGGTAATTTACGAGCATCTGGTGCATAATGCCTACTTCCCCGCCACGTCTTATCATTTGAAAGGTGTCACTGAAGTGAAAGGTGAAATGCGACTGATTCTTGAACAACTCTATGTTACCTCTTATCGTAACGCTACTGAAAAGGAAATATCAAGCTATATGAGATTGAAAGGATTCAAGCTATCCAAAAAACAAAAATACACATGGACAAACGGTGCCATATCAATTACGGATCTCGAAGGAGACAATGTTTTGATTGAGTATCCCCGGTTTCCGATCATCGTTGATTAAAACAGAGTCAGTTGCTCCGGGTTGTCGCCGCTGGCAACTCGCAAGGTTTTCTCGATGGCGAGAGTGTCGATCGCCACTCCAAGCAGCCAGCGTGTGGCTTCGGCGAAACCCTCCTTGTCGAGGAACGGGGTGACTTGCTGGAGCAGTCGCAGCGAGCGGCCTTGACGGTGGGTCATCACTTGGATCTGCGTCGGCGTTACTTGTGCCAGCAGCCCAAAGTTGAGATAGCGGTTGACGCAAGCCAGGTCCTCGTCGCTGACCATCGGCTCTCTTCCTTTGGTGATAGCGCTACCGGTCACCACTCGAATGGTGTCGGCCTCAAACGGCTCCAACTTCCCGAGGAAGTCAAGAATCAGTTGTAGGTCCTTCTCGGAGGGTTGCGCAGTTGCAGTCTTTCCTGTTACCAATTTTATGACCTTGGAGCCAATTGACTTTGAAGCCAAGGACTTCGCGCTGAGAGTAGTAGAGTCGTTGTTCATGCAGGCTTGGTTTTGGCTAGCTGGGCTTGTGCGACTTCAGCCAGTAGGATGGGCATTAGCTTGGTCGAGATGCTTTCGTTGAAGTCCTTGTAGCACTTGTAAGTATCGTTACAAGCGAACGCCTTATCACCGCACCAGGATTTCACCATGATGGTTGCCAGTCGGACAGCATCGTCGTTGTCAAAGAAGGTGCTCACATGAGGGTACTGCTCAAGGATGGGTCGAGCTTTTTGGATATTGGTCACGGAGTTGAGGACGAGGCAGTCTTCGACTTCGTTGTTCTCTTGTCCGTACAACTCTAGATAGGAGAGGAAGTCCATAAACCCTTCGAACACAACCACATGGTCGTGGATATCGTAGATACGCAGCGAGATGTCCTTGGGAGAAGTGCCGCCCTTAAACCACTGGTTGCGAATCTCGTAGCCACCCGAACGGTTGGGAAAGCCGATAGCGAATCGGCGCTTGCCGTACATGGTGTAGTGAAGCTCAACGCATCCACCACGGATGGCACTCTCGGGACTGATTGCGCGACTGATCAGGTATTGCTCCAACGCCTTGCTTTTTAATGGTAGAGCGTGAATGTCGCTGTAGGCGCTCTGAGCAGGCGTAGGCGAAACCGGGCGCACAATGGGCATGAAATTTTTCGGGGTACCTTCGAGCATGCGGAGAGCCTCGCTGACAGTGGTGAGACCGTTAAGGAGCATCACGAGGTCGATGATTGATCCGCCCTTTCCCATACCGTAATCGATTCACAGGTTTAGTTTGGTGTCAACTTTGAACGAAGGTGTTCGTTCATTTCTTAACGGCGAGAGAAACCATACGGCGTTCTCACCTACACGAGCCGGAGGGTATCCACACTCTTGGAGATAGCCCACGATCGATAGCTTTTTTGCTTCTTCGATTCTCATAAAAATAAAGATTTAGTTAATAGACAATTGATGAATTGATGAAAACAAGGCATACAAATCTCATAACCAGCGAAATGCCTTGTCATCGCTGATTCATCATTATTATGTTTACGGTGAAATAAAAATTAGGGTTGTATTTATTGGATAGATGAATTGATGAAAGGGTGATGAGTTTTTATTTCACTGTCTTTCAATCGATTAATATGCAAGTTCATCAAATCATCAAAAAGGATTTAAGAATTTAATGAATTGAGTTTCTCCCGGCTTAGGGTGTAATAGCGACCTTTATCCTTTTCGGTGTAGAATCGGTTATTATGGCAGGAGAACTGGCGTTTTGCCTTGTCATAGCAAAGGGAGTTGGATGCCGGCTCCAATCCCCAATGTTCCTTCTTATCGTCCCACTTTGTAGGAACGGGTCCCATGCGGCAAGTCCTTGTGTATCCGGCCTCGTCCACGTACTGATTATAGACATTCCCAGGCAAAGTTTCCTTGACCACCTTCAAATCGCCATAACGATTCATGGTTATGTCCAGTGGACATTAAACCATAATTCAGTTGCCATATCTAACTTTTTTGATTTATATTTTTGAAACACACCGCTTTGGCCTGAGGTTTTGCAAAGACAAGATATTTTACTTAAATTTGCAGTTGAAAACCCCTAACCGATTTGATATGACCCCAATTATCGCCCCCCGCCTGCCAATAGGCTACCAGGATTTCAAAAGCCTGCGTAACGACAATTGCCTATACATCGACAAAACTGATCTCTTGTACCAGCTAGTTCATGAGAATGGGAAATGCTTCTTCCTTTCCCGTCCTCGCCGATTCGGGAAGAGCTTGCTACTCTCAACATTAAAATATTATTGGCAAGGCGACAAAGATCTCTTCAAGGGTCTGGTAATCGACAGTATAGAGAAAGAATGGACCCCCCATGCTGTGATTCATATCGACATGAACAAGGTGATGGCAACTGATCCTCATACGTTCGACAGCAGTCTGAGGAAGGTGTTAAAACAAGAAGGGGCCAATTTAGGGGTAACCATAGATAAAGATGATCCCACTATCGGAGGCATGCTACAAGACCTGATTGTAGGAGCTGCCCAAAAGATGGGCCGAGGCGTGGTGTTGCTCTTCGACGAATATGACAAGGGACTTCTGGAAACCATTCATGACGCGCCTACATTGGAGGCTAATTCCGCTATCTTGCGCAACCTTTTCGTGCAGTTGAAAGCATGCGACGAGTACATCCGTTTTGCCTTGATCACGGGAGTGGCGCGCTTCAGCCACCTCACGCTGTTTTCCGGTGTCAACAACTTAGTGGATATATCCATGGTCCCCGCCTATGCCACCCTTTGCGGAATCACGATGGAGGAGCTTAAAGCCAATTTCCAATGTGGCATCCAGAAAGTGATGGACAACAACCAATGGGATTATGAGGAGGCGCTTAGCCAACTTAAACAAAAATACGACGGCTACCGCTTCACTAAAGTAGACAAGCTGGTGTTCAACCCGTTCAGCGTACTCAATGTGATGAACCGGGGCGAGATGGACAATTTTTGGGTGCGGTCGGGCACATCGAAAGTGTTGGTTGAATATCTGCGAAACAGTTCGTTCACAGTGGAGAAATTATCGGGCTCTAGAGCCACCGAGGAGAAGTTGGCAAGTATCTTTAAGGACGACAATCCATTGGCCCTGTTCTACCAAACGGGTTATCTTACCGTCACGGATTATAACCCACGGACCAGGCAATACACTCTTGATATCCCCAACGGTGAAGTGCGCAATGCGTTGGTTGACACCCTACTGCCTCTTTATATGGGAGTCACGGAGGACACCATTGACACCTATTTGACTCAGCTTAAATGCGCCATCTACGACAACGATCTTGACACGATGATGCGGGTCATACAGAGCCTTATCGCCAAGATACCTTATGAGATTATGCACCGCAACCCGCTGGAGGAGACATTCCACATGCTTGTTTACGAGATCTTCCTGATGATAGGCATCGACACCGAAAGCGAGCGCTCGGTATCGGGGGGTCGCATCGACATGGTGGCCACCACTCCGTGGGACGTTTACCTTTTTGAGTTTAAGCTCGGGGGCACTCCTGAGGAGGCGCTTGCCCAAATCGACAGCCGCGACTACGCCTTGTCGTGGAGCGCCGACAACCGCCCCGTTCACCGCATCGGCGCCGTATTCTCCCCCGAAACGCGCTCCCTCTCCTCCTGGAAAATAGTCGACTAAATATGATTATACAATTGCATTTTGGTTGTGATCTTGTATTTCCTTCCCCTACTTTCCTCTGCCCAGCTTTTTTCCTCCTTTTTGCTGACTAAGTTTCCACCCAAGATTCCCTATAGGGGGATCGCTCGCTAGGCTACGACCCAGGAGGTGATGTTGCGGTCGGAGGAGGAGAAGGCCACGCCGATTTTGTAGACCTCGCGGCCGTCGGCGTTCCAGCGCAGGGCGTAACCCTGGGTGTCGATCTGGGCCAGAGCCTTCTCGGCTGTCGCGTCGAGCTTGAACTCGAAGACATAGACGCGCCTGAGCATTTGGCACACCATATCCACCCTACCCTTCGACTGGCTCATCTCGCTCTGCGTCGAGATTCCCGCCACCATGCATATCACATGCACCAGCATATGGAACGTGGCCTCGGTGGATTTGTCGGGCCACAGGTGATACGGCACCGAAGCGATGATGCTCCGCATAGTGGCCATAATCTTCCCAACATCGCCAGCGGCGAATGCCGACTGGAGGGCTCTAATTTCAGGAGATATGACGCCGGTAGCTATGCCCATGAATTGGGGCATCAACTGGGTAACCAAAGCGCGCTGTACTTCACCGTTGGGGAAACCCAACGTCACTTCCTCATCCCGGTATTCCTTAATCGTAAGATAGCCCGTTTGGTAAAACAAAGGGATCGGGTTGGCGTCCTGGTAGATGTCACCCAATTCCGACACCTCAACACGTTTGCCATCTAGTTGAGCCAGGGTATAATTGTTAGCCTTTAGAAAATCAAGCAGAACCCTGGAAGTGCCTGTGGCTATCCAGTAATTACCAAGCTTATTGTCCTCAAAGCAGTTGATAAGACTGAATGGATTTACCACCTTTACATCGGCATCGGTAAAGCGGTAGCCATCGTATTGTTGCAATAGATTGGCCATGGTGGTGTCAAAGTCCCAAGAGTGTTGCTTGCCTAATTCCTCGATGTAAGGGGTGAAATTGTCAACCAACTCTTTATGGGTGAAACCGCAGATAGCGGCGTAGCGGGTGTCCATTGAGATGTCGCGCAGATTGTTAAGCCCCGAGAATATCGTCACATGGCGGAAACGAGCCACGCCCGTGAGCATGGCGAAGCGTATCATCCCACCCATGGATTTAATATTGATATAGAAATTGCTGAGCAGCTTGCTCGATTTCTCCAAAAGCTCCTGGTCGCGTAATATGGAAATCAGACCCTTGTCGTATTCATCCACTAGGATTACGACTTGTTTACCCGTACTTTCATACAAAGAGGTTATCAGGTCGCCAAACAGCTCTGATGCCGATGATTCGGGATAATCAATATGGATTCCGTGTCGTTTATATTCGCGACGTAGGATCCTTACAAGGGACGATTCCAGATTTTCCGCTGATTCTCCTTCACAGAGTGACAGGTCGAGACGTATCACCGGATACTTCTCCCATTTCTGTTCTAACTTTTCGATAGCCAAGCCCTCGAACAATTCCTTTCTTCCCTCAAAATAAGCCTGAAGGGTGCTAAGAATAAGGCTTTTGCCAAAGCGGCGTGGACGTGACAGGAAATAAGCGTATCTCTTTTGCGTTAATTCATAGATTAAGGCTGTCTTATCGACATAGAGGTATCCCTCTTCCCTGATTGTGGGAAAATCCTGGATGCCGATAGGCAAATATGGCAGTCGTTTGGCGCGATCCATTGTAATAATTCTTAATCGCGAATATAACCATTTTTCTTTATAACGGCAAAAACATTTATGATTCCAATAGTGACTTTCAGCAGTCGCCAGGCTTAGAGGAGTTTGGAAAATAGAAATATGTTTTGTAACTTTACATTGAAAAGGGATAACGCCAACAGTTTATGAATACCCAGCCAACTAATCCCGAAGACTTAAATTTTTATAATATTCACTAAATCAGCCACTTGCCAATGAAATAGACCAAAAACGACACAACCCGACTTTATCAAACCAAATCATGCTTTTAGCACCGAATTGCGAAATTTTCGCGCAGACTGAGACCACATTGTATAAACTTCTGATTATCAATCCAATACCCTACAATTCCGCCCTCTGGAAAGCGTGTATAGGCCAAAAGCCTATCCCGGGTTCGAATCCCGGTCTCTCCGCTTGATAATCAGAGAGTTAGATTCGACAACTCTCTGATTTTTTTGCTTTTCAGAGGCCTTTCAGGGCTGAAAAATATGTTGTAAAATGATGTTTTTTGATGAATTTGGTGGTTTTTTGTTGAATTTTTAGGGCAAATTCTCGGCAAATGAACCCTGCTGTCGGTAAATTGTCGGTAAATTGTCGGCAAATTTTGGCCCCCCTGTCGGTAAATTGTCGGCAAATACAATACGCACTTTAGCATATCTTCGACAATGGGTCCGCCATTAGGTCCTCTGGAATAATCGACTGACAATACGATGCAAAGGGACGCTTTTGTGTCATCGTGTTCTATTCGATTCGAGAATTGTGCATTGTTCCTCATCCAATACGGATTCCCTTTATCACATTTTCCCCATCATGTTTCAGCTAAAAACATTTTCGCTATGATTTCAATAAGTTTGGCCTTGTTCACCAAAAGGCCGCTCCAAGATGGCTCATATCCCGTCAAGGTTTACATCGGAAGGCCAGTGAGAGAGTATATCAACACAAATGTTAACGCCTTACCCAGCGAATGGTCCGAGCAACTGAAGTTGTGCACCGGACGTGACGCTCAACGCAAAAACCAGATTCTCACAACATTGTTGAGCCAATATACTGTAAGATCCTTGCAGCTCCAGGACACCATGGACATCAACGCCATGACGAAAGAAGATATTAAGCATTACATCCTGAACGGGCGACTTCCGGAAAACAAAAAAGAGGAGATGAAACCATCTCTTGAAGACCTTTGGACGCAGGTGATAGCTCTCAAAAGCACCCGTAACGCCCAAATGCTGAAAGACACCTTGCGCAAGGTAAATCTTTACAAGAAAGCCAGCACGGTGATGTTCGAGGACATCAACAAGCTGTGGCTTGACGGCTTTGTCGCCTCTTTAGGGCCATTGGCACCCAACACCATCTCTATTCACCTGCGTAATTTACGCACAGTGATCAATTACGCCATCGACTGCGAGGTCACAACCAATTATCCGTTCCGTCGATATCGTATCCCGCATGCCGAGACACGCAAGAGAGCCTTGGACGCAGAAGTAATCAAACGCATCCGGGATGCCGAGGTCCCCAAATGGGTCGCTCCTTATCGCGACCTGTTTATGCTGACGTTCTACCTGATCGGGATCAACTCGGTGGACCTTTTACACTTGAAGCGCGTCACCAACGGACGGGTGGAGTACACCCGCGCCAAGACACACAAACCTTACTCCATCAAGGTTGAGCCTGAGGCATTGGAGATTATCGAAAAATTGAAGGGCAAGGACTGGCTGCTCTATCCACTGGACAACTACAAGAACTACCGTGGATTTTACATGTCGTGGTGCAACGGCCTCAAGGCTCTCAAGGAACAGCTGGAACTACCGGAACTGTCCACCTACTGGGCCCGCCACTCCTGGGCGACCATAGCCTCCGCGCTCGACATCCCCAAGGAGACCATCGCCCATGCCCTCGGTCACGGCAACAATACCGTCACCGATATCTATATCGACTTTTCCAAGGCAAAAGTCGACGAGGCCAACCGCAAGGTATTGGACGCTATAAATAATAAACACTAAACATACATACCAATGAAAAGAACAGAAACAAAAGAATTGGAGACTATAAGGGTACAAGCACCCGACAACGGTCTCTACTTCTTCTCTCTCGTTTAATAAACGAGAGTCCTCAGTTGTTGAGCCTCCCACATTGGGGGACTTCCTGCTTGACGCGTATCAATATTACCAGTCCAGAGTCGCTGGCAACCAAATGAATTATCCCGCGTTTGTGAGGGATATAGGAAGGACTCTAGGTTTTTGCTGTTTGAAGAGAGAAATAGGCCGAGAAAGAGAAGCTCAATTGCGAAGGGAATGGGGAACATTTATGGACATTTTGCTAAATCGGGCTGACTTGGTTTCCCACTTCTTCAATCTACCCACCTTCTCTACCCAAGAAGCGGCGCGGATGATTCAAGCATTTAAACAAGGGTGGAGTCTGGAAGATGTCCAGTGTCCGGAAACCATGGTTATTCCGCATTTATGGAATGCCATTTTCAATGAGGTAATGTCCTTAGGAATTTTCATGGATCCAATCTCAAACGTCAAAGATCTATGGCTACTTCTTCACGGTCGGTCAAGCTCCCCGATACGTGTGGCAAACGTCACCAAACTTGTATACTTGGGCCATCTTCTGGCTAACAAAGGCTTACTGCCCTACCGATACCAAAGCTTATGGTGTTCCTTGAATGCACCGGATCGAACGCCGTGGCCATAGCGTTTCAATGCATGGCGAAATTGCGTAGTTGCACCCGGGTAGGAATTTTATGGCCTCCAGTGAAACTGAAATCATATTTTCCTTTGAAGAGCTGATCTACAAGAAATGTCTTGCCTACACGGCGACGCCCGCAGATGATGACAAACTCAGAACGGTCTGACTGGAGGCATCTCTGCAACGCTTCACACTCACGATCTCGAGCAATTAATGCTGGGATTTTCATACTGATATCTTTGTCGCAAAGGTACAACATGTGTAATGAATTTCCAAATTTTTGACTTCAAAAGTGACCTCATAGCAGTTAATAACGTCCTTCCAAGGTCACTTTTGTTGTCAGTTCTTAGTCGAAAATTCCATCTGTGAGGTTGACGGCATCGATCTTTTTCCGGTCAATAATCTTGGCGTAAATCGTTGTGGTCTTGACGTTTGCGTGGCCAAGAAGTTTAGATGTGGTGTAGAGGTCAGCTCCAAGGGTGAGCATCAGCGTGCCGAAGGTGTGGCGTGAGGGAGTGGTTCTGATCAAGGAGACCACGACGTTGGACGATCTGCTCCGATTCACCGAGGTTGTCCAACAGAGATTCGGCATCAGGCCCCTTCAAATCTTCATCCACCGCGATGAGGGGCACTATGAGAATGGCACCAACGAGTGGAAACCAAACCTCCACGCCCATATTGTGTGGGATTGGATAAACCACGCCTCCGAGATTGAGCAACTGAAAAAGGACCAAACGGAAGCATTGGAGAAAGCAACGTCCCAGCTACGATCCGAGAACGAGAAGCTAAAAGCCTCCCTCTCCCAGGCCAATTGCGACTATCTCAACTCCGAGAGACGGCTGAAAACGATGCGGTCGGCGTTGGTCGAGATCGGCAAATTCCTGATGGAGGCGATGGAGGTTTTCGCCAAGGCCGTGCGGTCGCTGATGAACTATATATTCGACAACTCCCGACCCAACGGGCGCGCATTCCTGACCAACGAGGAGGCGATGGATGTGAAAGTCGCCATCCATTCTTGCTCCTTACCCAAACAGAACGGATACCAACTTGACCCGAAGGAAATCGCCATGGTCATTGGTGTGACCGCGGCCGAAATGGGCAACTACGACGATCTCCAGGAGCGCCGCGACATAAGCGAGGCCATCGACGTCGCCAAGGGCCGCTACGACGCCCGCCTCTCCCGCGCCTACAACCTCTCCCGCTAACCCCAACCCCACCAAAACGAAAGTGCGAGCCTCATCCGGCCCGCACTTTCTTTCTAATATTGCTTTTGGTTTGTGTGACTTTTCTTGTACACATTTTAAATTTGCCTTATCTTTGCCCAAAACTCTTACCAACACCTAAAAACTAATGAAAAAATTACTCAACTTATTTGTCCTGTCTCTTGCCTGTGTGTTGGCAAGTTGCGGTACAGGCGTTAAGCAAGGCTCACCCGAAGACGTGGTGTATTCGGCAATCAAAAACGCAGAATCAGGCAATGTGGAAAACATTGTCAAGTGTTATGGTGACTATAACGGCGATGCTGTAAGCGAAGATCGAGAGAAGGAATTGATAGAGTTCTGGGATAATATTTACAATGATCCCGAAGTTGGCGACGCCTACAAGAAAAAACTCAAAGAGATCAATTTCAAAATCGATAATGTAAGGATGAAACCCGGTGGCTGCGGCGCTTTGGTGGACATCAAAGGCAATCCAATTGAGGGCTATTGGCGACCAGGGCCGGCTGAGGGTCTGTTCGAGGCCTGCAAGGGCAAAGACGGGAAATGGCGTGTCACTGGCTATCCCGGTATTTACTTTGACATTTAACTCCCAGGCATAACCCAACAAAAGTGTCCGCAAGGCTCTGAGTGTAATCTCATTGCCTTGCGGGCTTTTTATTTTGAGAAGAAATCGGTGAGGCGGGAGATGGCGGTGATTTTGGCGGTGTCGCTGACCGTGGCGTAGACCTGGGTGGATTCGAGACGGCGATGGCCGAGCAATTTGCTGACTGTCAGCACGTCACCACCGGCAGCGATGGATAGCGACGCGAACGTGTGGCGGACGATGTGAAAGCTCATCAATTGCGCATCTTATCTGATGGTGATCAGCGACTCGCCGAAGAAGGTTGATAGCAAAGCTATGGTGCGCAGCGTGAAGTTGTGTTGGCCGCTGAGCCACCGGGTGATTTCGCTGGGACGTTTGCCCAACGCTTTGGCTAACTCAATCTTGCTCAAGCCTTTTTCGTGCATAAGCGCATCGAGCTTGTCCGACACACCCATCGTGAGCCGGATCTCCTCTTTTATCTCGGGGGCTGACTTGGCCACCGTTTCCTTAAACCATGGCTCTATCGTTTTCATAGCTCAAAAGTTTTATCAGTTTCTATCGTCCGTTGGGTCACGACTATCGAGCCGTCCTTCTCCCCTTCCTTCAAAAGGCTGTCAAATTTTTGAAGTGTGAGAACATAGCCGCGCAATTCCTCATCCTCCTCATAGGTGCGGGAGGTTTTGGCACCGCCATTGCCGACGACAAGAATCTTGTCGGAGAGACGGATGCAATACAAACGAAGTTTTGACTTCAAAACTGGCAACGCGCATACGCGGTCGTTCATTTTCCCTTCGTAGCGGAAGAACCGCTCCAAAGCACCGACCTCACCGATGCGGTTAAGGATGTTGAACAGCCTTGTCAAATCGGCATCATATTCCAACGCCCCAACGAATTTGTTGTAGAAACGTTGAATCTCAGCCTCATCGTTGTCGGTGAAACGGATGGAATATATGGTGCAATTGGTCGCGTCGTTGACCAGGATTAGTTCGGCTTCGTTCATTTTCGTTAGCTTTTAATTTCAACGGCAAAGATAAGCATTTTGTTTCACATAAATGTAAAATTTTGCCGAAATTTATTTTGAGAAATAGTTGGTGAGGCGGGAGATGGCGGTGATTTTGGCTGTGTCGCTGACGGTGGCGTAGACCTGGGTGGATTCGAGGCGCCGATGGCCGAGCAATTTGTTGACCGTCAGCACGTCACCGCCAGCGGCGATGGATAGCGACGCGAACGTGTGCCGGGCGATGTGAAAGCTCATCAATTACGCATCTTATCTGATGGTGATCAGCGATTCGCCGAAGAAGGTGGAGAGCAGAGCTATTGTGCGCAGCGTGAAGTTGTGCTGCCCGCTGAGCCATTTCGTAATCTCACATGGACGTTTTCCCATAGCGCGAGCAAACTCGGCTTTTGACAACCCTCTAGCTTTCATCAGATTATATATGCGGTCGGACACGGCCATCTCCATGTCGACCTCGGCATTAACCGCCTTGGGGATTGATGCCACAATGCTTTTGTATTCTTCAAACGCCTTGTTTACCACCATCGGAAAGTTATCATTGCCACAGATGTTCATTTTGCCAACTGGCTGGAAATCCCATGGCGGTGACATCAACATTAGGGTATCTTGCGAGGAGAGCCTTGAGATGCTGGGAGAACTGATTGTGGGGATGTATGACGTTTTCGAGATAGCATAAGGCGCATATTTGCGGGTATAATTTGCCTCCGTCGAACGAAAAGTCAGTAAGCCATGGATTTTGCAATTTTGATGGCATCGATGGTTTAACCGGGAATAAGCGGTTCCACACGCGAGCGTGATGGGCAATGCAATTCCTTAACGCCGAGATGCTTCTGATCCAACTTTCGAGCACAAGGTGTTGTGGCAATCCCAAATCCCTGGCTATCTTCTTTTTAAGTCCATTGTCAGCAAGATTCCCAAGAATCCTGGAAAGTGTCCCGAAAGATGCCAATTCGAGAATCTTCCACGCTGGAGGCAATTGGTCTTTGGAATATTTGGTGAAATGCTCCTGAATAAACTCTTCGCGCGATCGGGTCAATTCAGAAGTTAGTCGCTGTAGATTACTCGCAAACATTTGCTGGTTCGTGAAATTTTGGTATTCCATAAACCAAAACGAGCCATAACGAAGCGAAACGTGATGGATTATCTTGGTTCGGAGAGCCACCTCTACGCTTTGTATGGCTGAGAACAGCAGTGCCCGCAGTTTTTTGTCGAAATAATAAAGGTCAACGGCATTCTCGAAACTACTACCAGGCTTAAAGGTGTGCATAACCTTGTCAGCTTCCATTGGGCGGAAGTAGTTTGCGAGCCGGAAGTAGCTGATAATCCCCAACTGACGCAGGGCATCAGGCTCATCATTAATGACAAGCTCTCGATGTTTGAGAATAGATATTTGGTCGGGATAGTCGAGAGGTAATTTGGTGTAGGCCATTGGTATAGATAGTAAAAGTCCCACCCTGGTACGCATGCAGAGCCTAAGCGTGGTGGGATTGGTCGATGCAAAGATACGAAGTTTTCACAACATAATCAAGTTAATCGTAAAATTTCATTCTTCCTTTTCGTTTAGGCACGCCAACGCCTCGTCGGAGATGGGAACGTCGAGCAGCCGCTTTGTTTTCTGCATCCTCAAGCGCACATATAGTGTCTTGCCGTCGGGAGCCTTGACGATGAGGCTCCACGTGAGCGCGCGGATGTCGCTTAGGCGCAATCCGGTGAAACAGCTCAACACAAAAGCCTTCTTGACCTCGGCGTGCGGGTAGTCGGTAGCCATCACCGTTTTCAACTCGCTGAGTGTCAAATATTCGCGCATCGTTTCCGTTGGTTGGTATTTCTCTTTGGCGGCGAGTTCTTTCAATGGATTGGTCTTGATGATGCCCTCCCGTACGGCCTTGTTCAAGGCTCCGTTGAGCACTGCCTGGTGGTGATGTGCGCAGCCGTTGGAGATGGTAGCGTGATTTTTCTTCCTCACGGCATGGGTCGAACGGCGGAGCCAAGCGATGAAGTCGCGGCACCATTCGGCGTCGACCGATGCCATTGCCAGTTGCGGTTGACCCGATTCCTGGAGGAACGCCTCCACCTCCTCTCCCACCTTTACTCGCGCCACCAAGACAGGTAGTCCCTTAATTAATACACAATAGCTTCGATCTTATACAACAGTAAATATTAATGAGCACAGTAAAAGTTAAATTCCGACATTCTTCCGTGGAGGGTAGTTCTGGTAGCATTGTCTATGCGATTACTCACCTAAGACGAGTGAGCATCGTTACCACCGAATACAAAATCTACCCGGAAGAATGGGACGCCGAGCACTCACATATTATCATAGGTGTCAATCCTTCTCGGAAGGCGCTCTGTCACTCAATCCAACAGCGTGTCGAATGGGATGTGGTTTCTATCCGGCGTATCATCGAGCGCTTGGCCACGACCGGCAAAGGCTTTACCGCCCAAGAGGTCGCAACTCAGTTCCAACTACAGAACAAGCAGCAGTGGTTTTTCAAGTTTACCAGTGCTGTCATTGTTCGGCTCAAACATCTGGGCCAACATGGGATATGGGCATCAGATTCAAAAAGGTGAGCCTTTCCGCTACAATCAACGTTTGTCCCTTTCAGAGGCAGAGCGATTAATGAGAAGAGACTTGCGTCGATTTGTGTCTATGTTTCGAGAGTATGGACGTGATTCTCTATTACTGGGAGTTTTGGCGTACAATGTCGGCCCCTATCGATTGTTGGGTACATCCACCACCCCTAAAAGCAAGTTGCTCAAGAAACTGGATCGTGGCGACCGCAATATCCGTCAGGAATATCTATCCTTCAACCGTTATAACGGTCGATACCATAAAGGACTTCATTTACGCCGTCTAGTGGAATTCGACCTTCTCTATCAACCCTAATATTCAAATTATGACGAAACAGAAAAGAAACAAAAAGCATTGGAAACACTCCAAACGTCAAGAGAAATGCCTATCCTCTTTCGAGGATCTGGCATCAATCCCATTGGGAACGCATATTGGCCCATCAGACATTCCCGAAGGATTGTCGGAGAATACTGCTTTGGCTCTTGTTGACAACATCGAGAAATTCAATGATAATTTGCTCCGAATCTCGGATGTGCTGCAACCGGTGTCATTGGACATGGAGCCAATTAACGCTCTTCAATCTACAATGGCTCAATTGCCGGAAGCCATCGCCAAACAATTCCTTTTGATGTTTTCACCTCAAAAAGAGCAAGAACCTGAGTCTAAGCAGTCAATTGCATCCTCTCAAAAGAAAGCCACCGTAACTGAGCCAGAGTCTAAGGAGCCGTCTATAAAGCGGAAAGACACTACTCCCCCACTCGCATCTAATGACACTAAGCCCTTTCTCTCTTTCAATCTTTCGTGGCCAGCGTTATGGCAATACATCAAAAGCTTACTTCTTTCGCGTCGCTATCTCATGGCAACCAAGGTTTTTTGGATGCTCTTTGCGATTGTTGTAAGTGTTGTCCTCTTTTTCATGTCGGTAGATTATAATAGAGTGAATACCGAATTGGCTTGCCGTAGGGCCCAACTCCTTGAGCAAAAAATCGAGATAGACAAATACCGCACGCTACGCTTGTGGTGCGCAACCGACACCCTTTGGTCACGCCATGTTGCCCAAATCGACTGGGTGTACACTGACACCATCCACAACTCCCGCGACCTCCACGCACTCCACCGTTACCTCCAAAGCAAAAGATAGCGCCAAATGAAGTAATCGGCTCCAACCATTAACGGGCTGGGGCCGATTACGGGATTATATAAAAAGAAAAAGCTGTTATTGTTTTTCGGGCACGTTTCTCCATGTGAATTGGAGAATTACTATTGCCAAGGCAATGACACACCTAATTTTATGGTCCGGGACCGCAAAGAAAGTAAGAGCCAAGGCAAATATTGCTGTCACTGTAAGCCAGTTGGTGCTAATACGCTTCCATGCGTGATCGAAAGAATTTCTTAAGTCGGTCATATCTTATTCGGGATAAAGTAACAAGGTGGACTTGTTCCCTTGAGAAAGCAACTCCTGGGCTATGTTTTGAACATCTTTAGGAGAGATAGCAGTTATAGCCTCCTCTGCGCCATTGTACATGTCAATGTCTGAAAATTCGAAGTCACCAAGAGCATCCACCCAAAAGTCGTTTGACGCCATTTTTTCTCGAAGATCTGTAATTAGTAATTCTTTGGCACTATCCATTTCATCCTTTTTAATCTCCTTGGCTAATGCTTGCATTTCGGATTCAATGGTTTTGAGAGTGATCTCTTTGGCTTCAGGTTTAATGGGAAAATAGATTCTTAGATGGGCATTATTAACGTTGGAAAGGTAAATAGCCCCATCCGCACCAATGGAATACGAGGCTCCCTCATCCTCGCGAATTTTAGCTGATAGTCTTTGAGATAAGGCTTTTGACAAAATCTTCAATGCGTATTTTGAGGTAGCATTGGCAGGTACTTTAGCGGTATATCTAATATCACCCCAGATTTGAGGATTGACCATTGCCATCGTACGTTCCACATTACATTCTCCGACAGTAACCTCCATCGTGGGGTCATTTGTATAGGTGTATGTTCTTGTGTCAATGTTAGCTGGAAGAGAAGCGACATATTGCTCGATTAATGGTCGCATTGTCTCTAAATCCACATTGCCCACAAAAATGAACGTAAAGTCGGCAGCGTTGGCAAAAGCGTTACGCATAATAGCTACGATATCGTCGCGTTTAGCGTGTGTCATATCTTCAGCATTGATTAGCTTTAGTTTAGGTGATTGGTATCGTTCATCTTGGCACAATTGTTGGTATCGAGCCATGGGCGCCTCATAAGCATGTTGGATCGTTGAAACCATGGTATTTCGGAATGATTCAAAATCTTCTGAAGTTAAATTATACTCTGTCATCAACGCATACAGCATTTCCATGAACATAGGCAAATCGGAAGGCTTAGTCTCTCCCTCCAAGTGACGACTGTAAGTCCCAAATTTGGTTCTAAGCGTGACCTTATGCCCTTGACAATATTTAGACAGATCATTAAGATTATAATCTCCCAAGCCATAGGCCATATTAAATATAGGCAACGAAACCACCGAAGATGCCACGGAGTCGGGCAATGATGCCAATCCCTTGCCTTTGGCAATTGCGTGCAGCAAGATTTGGTCGTTTTTATAATTTGTGGGCTTAAGTATAACTTTCGCTCCATTGCTCAAGGTCATCTCTATGGTACCCCATTGGGGATTGGATGATTCGCTTAGTATTGCCCCCTTTGCAGGCAAATTGGGGATGAGTGGTTCTGACTTTACATTATCGATATAAGCCTCTATGGTTTCATTATCGACATCTGACATGGTTTGGGCAAGTTCCTTTTCTGAGGGTAAAGCGATTCCCTCTTTTTCCGGCATCATAACAAGGACAATTCTGTTGTCATTCCCTACCAAGGCTTCCATCGCTTGATTTATCACCTGTAAAGGCACCATATTAGGCAACATTTTTGCCACTTTATACTCTTGCTCCAGAGAAGGCATAGGGTTGCCTTTTAGGAAATTGTCAACGTACTTATTGGCAAAAACTGAATTGTTTGTGTTTTCCTGGTCATTGAATGCCTTCTCTTTTTGCATTAGCCAATCCTTAGCAGCGCGGTCGTATTCCCCTTGGGTAAACCCCGTCCTCTTGGCTCGTAAAGCTTCACGGTACAGGGCCTGTAAAGATGCATTAGCATCATCGTCTTTCAAGTAAGCATACAATTCCAGACAGTCTTTTGTTTTGGCCACAAGAAAATTTCCGTATTCTACCTTAGCCAAGCCAAAAGGCGATTGCGGAGTGAGCATAATTTCGCCAAGTCGCTCCTTTAGCATCGCAACGATCATGTCACACACGTATTGGCCCACGTAGCCTTCCACTGAATTTCGCATCTCGGCTGGCATACAATCCGTCTTGAAGCCCAAGATCACTAACGATTTGGAGACACCTGTATCACAGCCTATAGCAAAGAGTGTACCCTCGGTGTCAGGAACTTGAACATATTCACGCTTTTGTGGATTCTCTGGCATTTTTATGGGAGAGAAAATTTCTTTGATCTTGCCCTCGATGCGGTCCACATCAATGTCTCCAACAACTACAATGCCCTGCAAATCGGGACGATACCATTTCTCGTAGTAATCACGCAAAGCTTGGTGTGGGAAATTGTCCACAACCTCCATAGTTCCAATCGGAAACCTTGATGGATATTTGTTATTAGGCATGAGAGATGGCAACAATCTTTGCACCAATTGATTATCGCCTCCCTCTGTCATTCGCCATTCTTCGTGAATTACACCTCTCTCTTTGTCAATCTCATCTGGTTCCAACAATAAGCCATCGGCCCAGTCATGCAAAATAAGCAGGCAGGTGTCTTGTACACCTACCTCTTTCGTAGGCACGTTGGAGATTCGGTAAACTGTTTCATCAAAAGCCGTATAGGCATTCAGGTCGGTGCCAAACTCAACCCCCTTGCTCTCAAGCCAAGGTATTAATGTATTCCCCGGAAAATGCTCAGTGCCGTTAAAGCACATGTGTTCCAAGAAGTGGGCCAATCCTCTCTGATTGTCCTCTTCGAGTATAGAACCAACTTTTTGGGCGATGTAAAAATCAACCTGCCCCTTGGGAGTTTCGTTGTGGCGGATGTAGTAGGTCAATCCGTTGGGAAGTGTGCCCTGGCGCACTGCTTGATCCACGGGCATCGGGGTTTGTGCACTCAAGCGAATTGCGAGCGCATAGGCAATCACGAGCAAAGTGATAACCACGATTCGTTTAAAAGATTGTTTCTTTGTCATTTTGTTGAATTTGAGATGTAAGATTATATGATATGATTTGATTGATTTTCAAGGATATAGAGACTCGGGGTAAACGAATTCGCCATCTACCCAGTCGGCCTTTTTCTTGATAGCCTTCGCCTCAGCAACGGTGAGATACTCCACTTTAACTGGATAAATGTGTAGCTTGTCATCGAGCGCAATTGATTCTTTACCCTTAAGGTGAAGCATTCTCCGAAAGTTACGACCACGCAAATCCATCTTGGAGATTTGATGTATCGCACCAATATCTTCCACTCCTAAGACATCTTTATCGGACATGCTGTAAATCCATGACATATCAGCTTTTATCATTAGTGTCTCTTAAAATATGTTAACAGGCAAAATCAAGTCTCAACTGGA
>CAZLSW010000066.1:0-18733 GCA_964562375.1 uncultured Muribaculaceae bacterium
GGCAAGCCGACCACCCTCTCAGTGTATATCCCATAAAACACAGGTTTTTGCAGGTAGCTCAAATTTTTCCCTAACTAAAACCCAGTATTTGCATTTGTTTCAATTTATCCCCGTTAGTCGAAGAGGGTGGGCTCGGGGAGGAGGCGGAACGTGAGGCGATGGTAGGGCGAGGGGCCGTGGGCAGCGATCGCCGCGCGATGGTCGGGGGTGGGATAACCTTTGTTTTTCGACCAATTATACTCGGGGAATTGCTCGGCGAGGCGTCGCATGGCCTCGTCGCGGTGGGTTTTGGCCAAAATCGAGGCCGCGGCGATGTTGCCAAAGCGCCCGTCACCCTTGACAAACGTCTGCCACGGCACGTCGCGCCACGGAGTGAAGCGATTGCCATCCACTATCACCCCCCCGGGGACAACGCCGAGGGCGTCCAGCGCGCGATGCATGGCCAAAATAGAGGCTCGCAAGATGTTAATCTTGTCGATCTCCTGGGCTGTCACCTCGCCCACGGCCCAGGCAACGGCCTCCCGCTCGATTATGGGACGCAACTTCTCGCGCCTCGCCTCTGTGACCTGCTTGGAGTCGTTGAGCCAGGGGTGGTGGAAGTCGTCGGGGAGAATCACCGCGGCGGCAAACACGCTGCCGGCCAGACATCCGCGACCAGCCTCGTCGGTGCCAGCCTCCTGACGGCCAAATACATAGCAATTGGGGAGCATCAATCCTTAATCCTTTATCCTTTATCCTTTATCCTTTATCCTTTAGATCTTTATACCTTGGTGTAGAGGCCGTAGCCGCGGCCCGAGCGGTTGACCAGATATGGGGCGTAGGGGCCCATTTTCTTGCGCAGACGGGAGATGTTGACGTCGACGGCGCGATCGGCCACCTTCTTGTCGCGCGGCCACACGCGTTCCTGAATTTCTTCGCGGGGAAACAACCGGTTGGGGCTATGCACCAGCAACAGAAGTATGTCCCACTCGGTGGGTGTCAACTCCACGCGACGCCCCTCAACAGCGAACGTGCGGGCCTGCTCGTCGATATCCAGCCCGTCGATTCGCGCCACCTCTTCCTCAACCTCAACGGGCGTGGGCGCCTGCACGCCGTAACGGCGCATCAGCGAAGCCACCTTAGCCAACACCACACGCAGCGAGAACGGCTTGATCACGTAGTCGTCGGCTCCGGCGTCAAACCCCGCGATCATCTCATCCTCCGAGTCGGCCGACGTGCATATCATCACCGGCACGCGAGCTGAGCGTGCTCCGCTCTTGAAACTGCGTAACAGGTCAAGACCCTTCATGTCCGGGAGGTTGATGTCCATGATCACCAGCACGCAGTCCTCGATATGCTCAGCGAGCGCCGCCTGGCCGTTGGCGCACGGCACCACGTCGTAGCCCTGTTGCTTGAGGTTTACTGCGATCAAGCTACGGGTCACCTCTTCGGGATCGATTATTACGATTCGTCGGTGGTTAAGCATAATGTGGAAATGGCGTTACAGTGATCTATGAATGGTTATCGCAAAAATAAGCGATTTGTGCCAAAAAAGCGACAATTGTAACACAATTTTATAAGATTTGTAATTGAAAAGGACATCTTTTGTTAGGCAGGAAGTCCCGCCGTGATAGGCAGGAAGTCCCGCCGTGCCGGCGGGACAGTTTTTTTTGTCGGGCCGGCACGGCCCGACTTCCTACTTACCTGGCACGGCCCGACTTCCTACTTATCGTTTCGCGGTGGGCTTGCGGAAGTCGGCCTTGAGGGTATCGACCACGTTGATGATGTAGTCGCCTATCTTCTCGAGGTCGGCGATGATATCCATGTAGAAGATACCGCTCTGGTAATCATAATGTTGGTCGTTGATGTTGGTGACGTTGCCCTGACGGAGCTGGTTGCGCAGGTTGTTGATCTCGCGCTCCTTGTTATAGGAGTGGATGAGCTCGGTCTCGTCAACGCCCTCGATGTCGGTCAACTCCTTGACCATCATCGACATGGCCTCATGCACGTAGCCAAACATCATATCGATATTCGAGTAAATCTCCTCGTTGAACGGCGCCTTATTTTCCTGCTTGCGTATCAGCGTCTTGGAGATGCCGTAGCACGAGTCGGCAATCGACTCTATCTCGCTCACGATGCGCAACAAGCCGGCGATGTGGAGCTTGCCCTCGTTGGACAGGCGACCCTCGGCGCATCGGTTGAGGTAGTGGGCAATCTCGATCTCCATGCGGTCGGAGATATCCTCGTATTTCTCAAGCCGCGAGAACAGCCGGTTGAAGTCCTCCGACCCTTCCTTGGTGTGTACCAGGTCCTTGGCCATCGTGATCATGCGCTCCATGCGTTGCGAGTACACGCCGATCTCCTTCTCGGCCTGGGCGATATTGAGCTCCGAGGCTGAAAGCAGACCCGAAGAGATATAACGCAGCTGGAACTCCTCGTCCTCCTTGTGCTTGGCGGGCACGAGCCATTCCACAATCTTCACGTAAACACCCGTGAGCCAGATCATTATCGACAAGTTGATGAGGTTGAACACCGTGTGGAACACCGACAGGCCGAACGATACGCTCACCTGCATCTGCAGTATCTGCTTCAGCGCGTCGTGGCCCTGCGGCAACGACCCGTCGAACAGGTGGTTGTAAATATCGGGGTCGGTCATCTCCAGATGCTTGACGAATGTGGTCAAATCGGTGGGATTGCCTTGACCTATCACCTCTGTAAGCCAGACGTTTAGGTTGCAGAACGGATAGAATATCGCCAAGCACCATATCAAGCCGAAAACGTTGAACAGCAGGTGCCCCATGGCCGTTCGCTTGGCCGCGACGTTTCCGCTCATCGACGCCAGCAACGGCGTCACGGTGGTACCGATATTCGAGCCAAGCATGATGGCGCACGCAAGGTCGAACGTGATCCAGCCCTTGGAGCACATAATCAACGTGATAGCAAACGTGGCCGCCGACGATTGGATAATCATCGTCACAATCACACCCACCAGCAGGAAGATAATCACCGAGCCGAAGCCCATCGAGCTGTACTTCTGCAGGAAGGCGAACATCTCGGGATTGCTCTGAAGATCAGGCACATATCTTGAGATCATCGACAAGCCCATGAACAGGAACGCGAAGCCTATCAAGAACTCGCCGATCGACTTGTTTCTACTCTTCTTGGCGAACAGCAGCGGCACCGACAGGCCGATCAACGGCAACGCGAAGGCCGAGATGTCGACCTTGAAGCCGAACAGCGCGATCACCCACGCCGTGAACGTGGTACCCACGTTTGCACCCATTATCACAGCCATTGACTGGGCCAGGGTCATCAAGCCCGCGTTAACGAAGCTCACCACCATCACCGTCGAGGCCGACGAGCTCTGTATCAGCGCTGTAATAAAGAAGCCGGTTAACGTCCCTGTAAAGCGGTTGCGGGTCATGGCCGACAGGATATTGCGCAAGCGGTCGCCCGCGGCTTTTTGCAGACCCTCACTCATCACCTTCATTCCGTAAAGGAACAGGCCGACGGCTCCTAAGAGCCCCAAGAAATCGAGTATACTATAATTCATTGAGAATATGGATTGTAGCTTTTATCGCTCGGCCGCCGCTTGGTTATGGGTGTTGGGAAGCCTTTGCGGGGGCAAATTTACCAAAAAATTTCACTACATTTACCATTTGTAACAAAATTTCCGCTTTTAATTTGTAACTTCGCGGGTGAAAGCTCGTGAAGGCTCCCGTTTCGGGATTAATAGGGAACGCCGTGAGATCCGGCGACAGTACCCGCTGCTGTAATTCCCCGCCACAAGCCCGCGCACATCGCCACTGGAATGCCAGAACCAGGCTCTACCCCGCCACGACACGGGGGGCTGGTTCAAAGGGGTTTCCGGGAAGGCGCGTAGGGACCAGGGGAAGAGTCAGAAGACCTGCCTCACAAGCTTAAAGCGACATGTGACGTGTCGCCGCAGCCTTATGTCGCCGGGAATAGCGACAATATAAGTGTTAAGTGATAGTTATTAGTGATTAAGTATGATAGCTATCTTGATGTTATTCTCCACGGCATAAGGCGTTTGACAAGACATATTTTAAATTTTATAGCCTTATGAAAATGAAAAAACAGTGTTTATTCGCCTTCATGGCAATCTCAGTTGCGGCTTTCTCAACCAAGGCCGACCAACTGGTCGTTGGCGACTTCGAAAACGTGCAGCTCGAGGCCGAAAGCTTCTGGTACAGCTCCACCGAGGGCACCACCTGGAACACCGGCTCATTCCAGCTCATCGCCAACAACCATTTCGACTACTACGCCGACGGTTACGCCGCATCCAACCTCACCGGAACATCCTTTAGCGATTACTCAGTCGACTCCTATCGCTCAGCCGCCGACGGTGGGCATAATTCGTCGAATTTCGGCGTCTTTTACCCGGCTTGGCCCAACGACCAAAGCTACTTTACCGTCGTCAACAACGCCAACGGCGATGTGATCCCCGGCATGTACGTCACCAACAACGCTTACGCCTACACATCCATGAGCCAAGGGGATGCCTTCGGCCTCAGTGCTTTCGCCCAGGGCGACTATTTCACCGTCACATTCACCGGCTACGACGTTGACGGCCAAGAGACCAGCTCGGTCGACTTCAAGCTCGCCGACTATACATCGGACATCGAAGCCGACCATTACATCCTCAACACATGGGAATGGGTCGACCTCTCTTCGCTTGGCACCGTGCGCAATCTTCTTGTCACTTTCTCAGGCTCCCAAAACAACGACTGGGGCTTGCTGATCCCCACCTACCTGTGTGTCGACGACTTGGGTTGCACCCCCACAATCGAGGAGGAATATGACGTACAGCTCAACACCTCCACTCCTACCCTTGTAAGCTTTATCTCGGTATTCGGCGACCCCGCCGACGACGGATCCACCTACACTTACACCGTCCTCGACGACATCTCGGCTGTGGAAGGCATGACCATCCAGAATCATGGCGACCATTTGATGATACAAGGCACCACCGACGGAGCCAAGGCGTCGCTGCTGGCACGCGTTACCAACCAGGGGCGCTCCCACTACAAGACTCTCAACCTGGCGGTTAACGACAACGGCGCCGTAAACAGCATCGACGTCGACCAAGCAACCGAGGCTGTTTACTACAACCTCCAGGGTATACGAGTGGCTACCCCCGTCGCCGGCCAGCTCTACCTCGAGCGCCGTGGCACCACCACCCGCAAAATCCGGTACTAAAAGAGTGGAGCGTGTTCGGCATGCCGAACACATAATGTAGCCCACTACCGTCGGTTGTGTCAACAACCGCGGTGGTGGGGTAATAGTGGGGATTGACAACCCCTCTGCTCCCCATCGGCTTGCCGATGGCCGACATAAGCAAAATATTTGTATATTTGCGCAAAATCAAGGATTTAGAGTAAATAAATGGTCGGCCATCGGCAAGCCGATGGGGAGCAGGGGAATGATATAATCGACTATTACCCACCACCGCATGAGCTGACGCTCATGACGGTGGTGGGCTACAATAGGTGTTCGGCATGCCGAACACGGGGAACACGGGGGGTGTTTTTCCTTTACCCCACTACCGTCATGAGCGTCAGCTCATGCGGTGGTGGGTAATAGTAGATTATATCATTTCCCCACTCCCCATCGGCTTGCCGATGGCCGAACAGAGGGGTTAAAGGGTGTCGTTGAGGATGCGGGAGGCGAGGCGCTTGCGGTCGTTTCGGTAGTCGCGCGACGCCAGGTATCGCTCGATTGAGGCCGCATGGTGGAGGTTGTGGAGGTCGCTGCCCAGGAAGTCGATCATGTCGTGCTCCATGAGCCACAGAGCCATTTGGCGCTGCTCCTTACCGTAGTGACCCGAGAGGCTCAATAAATTCACCTGAAAGAGGGTGCCTTCGTCGTGGAGCTTCTGGTAGCGTTTTTTCTGCGTGTAGTAATAGGTGTAACGCTCGGGATGGGCCAGGATGGGCGTGTAACCGTTTACCTTGATTTGGAAAAGCGTTTGGTCCAATCCCCAAGGCTCGGAGATGAACGAGTTTTCGACCAGCAGGTAGTCGCCGGGCAGGGGGCAAATTTTCTTCTCTTCAAATTGACGCTTGAACAGGTCGTCGAGGCGGTACTCGGCCGAGTGGCTCAGTTGGACGGTCATCGCGTGGGTGTCGAGCACTTCCTGGATTTGTGCCATCGAGGCGTCCATCGTCTCAGGGGTGTTCTCAAATGTGCCCTCGGTGACGTGGGGGGAGGCTATAATGCGCTCCACTCCCCAATCGAGCATACGGCGAATGAGAGCGGCCGACATATCGACACTGGGGGAACCGTCGTCGATACCGGGGAGGACGTGACAATGTATATCGGTAGTGAAAAATAGACGTTCAGGTTGCGCGTTTTTTCGTGAGAAGAAGTTGAACATGAGAGATATCGATAGTCTTCAGTTAGTGCCTGGGTAGGTATACGCAGTGGTGCCCCGCGGTGTTTCCAACCGCGAAGTTACCAAAAATCCCCGACTAAGCAAGGACTGGGGAGAATTTATTGGGTGTCCTCGTGCATTCGTGCATTCGTGCATTCGAGCATTCGAGTACACGAATACACGAATACACGAATATACGAGTGCACGACAGGCTGGCGCATCCCCTAAGCTCTATTTGACGGGGATCTTGGCGACGCGGGCGGCGTGGCGGCCTCCCTCGAATGGGGTGTTCAAGAAGGTGTCCACGATGTTGCAGGCGACGGCGGGGTCGACGAAGCGGCCGGGAAGCACGAGCACGTTGGCGTCGTTGTGGCGGCGCGCCAGCGAGGCGAGCTCGGCCGTCCAACAGAGCGCGGCGCGTATGCCTTGGTGTTTGTTGAGAGTCATGGCGATGCCGTTGCCCGAACCGCAGATGGCGATGCCGGGATAGTCGCGGCCAGCCTCGATGGCGGCCGCGGCGGGATGGGCGAAGTCGGGGTAGTCGCAGCTTTGGGCCGAGAATGTGCCGAAGTCGTCGTATGGTAAACCTTGAGCGGTGAGATACCCCTCAATGATAGACTTGAGCTCGAAACCTGCGTGGTCGGAGCACATTGCAATCTTTTTTCCTGGTTTCAAAATAGTCATAACGCAAATCCTAAAATTAATCCTTATCTATTATAATGTCTGTTCTCTCTAATCGATTGAAAGGCTGTCGATTGGCGTGGCTCCAAGAGAGTCGCTGTCCTCGCGGGGAGGCCGTGGTGGAGCCGGGGTTGAGCCTGCAACCTCATCAGTTATAACGCCGGGGGCGTTTTTCTTGTTCAGCGGCAGGGTGTAGAAGAGGTTGAACGCTCCGGCCCAGTGGCTCTGCTTGGTGCCGAAGCCGGGGATGTACCACGGCTCGCCGTACCGGGGCTTGCCAAGGGAGGTGGTGCCGTGATATTTTATGGTCCAGCCTAGGTAAAAGCCGTCGACGATTTTGACCTTGATGCCGAAGAGCACTTCCACCCATTGGGCGGTGATGCTCTGCGACGGGATGTTGAAGCCGGTTTCCTCGCGCCAGTAGGGCGACTCCATGGTGACATTGGTGATCTCGTACTTCATCGGAGAAAGGCCGTAGCGCAGGCCGGCGTAGGCCTCGTAGGCGGCATTATTGTTGTAGATGAAGTTGTAGTCCATACCTATCTTGAAGAACGGGGCCATCTTTCCCTTGTAGGTGAAGTTGCCGTCGTCGGGGGTATAATTGGCCTCGCCAAGACCTATTTCGACGATGGGACGGTAGCGGTTGTGGAGGTTTACGCCAGCCGAGAATCCGATAAGGCCGTATTTTTGGCCGAAGCAGCGCATTAGGGGGTCCCACAGGTCGACACCCACGGTAACTCCCGAAAGGAGCGGGTATTCCATCTTGGGAGCGGCGGGGAGAAGGGTGGAGTCCATCCACTCGCGGCCGGTGACGGTGTCGACCCACACGACGCGCCCCTGCTCGTCGTGATAATGGGCCATATGGGCGGTGTCGGGGATGGCGCTGGGGGTGGTGTCGCGCTTGGCAGGCTGCCACTCACCCGCGGCGGGGGCCGGGGTGACGGGCGTGATGCGGCGCTGGGCGCTCAATGAGAGCACCACCGCGATCACTCCTATACCCAAGAGCAACTTCCTCATTCTTCCTCTTCACCGGCCTCCTCTACCCGGAAATATATGCGTATTCGCTCGATATCGGCATTGGTGATCAGGGAGTCGACCAACGTGACGGAATCGATCAGCAACGTGGTGTAGGTCAAGCGATTGATGGTGTAGCGATACATGGCGCCGCACTCCTCGGAGGCGAAGTAAGGCAACGCTGTGTAGGCCATCGTGATGGTGTCGGCCCACAGCCCGAGGGTGTCGTATTGGATGTAGAACGAGGTGACGTCCTTGGAGAACCGCAAGGGCAGGTAAACTTGGGAGGCGCTGGTGCCCATGGCCAGAAGCAGGGAGTCGTTGGGGGCGTCGACTCCGCCGATGTTTACCGAGTCGATGGATATGGCGGCTCCAGTGGCCGAGTTGTAGAATCCGGCCAAGGGGATTGAGCTCTGGTTGTCCAAGCAGCCCGAGGTGTTGCACCCCGCGCCGACGATTACCAGGGCCACAAAAGCAGCTAATATGCCGAAAATCCGCCTCATTACAGCTCGGTTTCGATTTCGTATTCGTTGCGGCGCGTGGAGTTGCGCACAACCAGCTCGCCAAGGAATCCCGTCAGGAACAGTTGGGTACCTAAAATCATGGTTACCAATGCGATATAGAAGTAGGGAGAGGAGGTAACCAGCGTGTAGGGGTTGCCGTGGTGGAGGTTCCAAAGTTTGATGGCGCCCACTAAAATTACGGCCACGAGGCCGAGGAAGAACATCAAGGAGCCGAGCAGGCCGAAGAAGTGCATTGGCTTGCCACCAAACTTGCCTGTGAACCAAAGAGTTGCCAAGTCTAAGTAGCCGTTGACGAAGCGGTCGAGGCCAAACTTGGTTTTGCCATATTTGCGGGCCTGATGGTGTACCACTTTCTCGCCAATGCGGTTAAAACCAGCGAGTTTGGCCAGATAGGGGATGTAGCGGTGCATGTCGCCGTACACCTCGATACGCTTTACCACCTTGCCGCGGTAGGCCTTGAGGCCGCAGTTGAAGTCGTGGAGGTTGTGGATTCCGCTCACCCGTCGTGCGGTGGCGTTGAACAACTTGGTGGGCAACGTTTTCGACAACGGGTCGTAACGTTTTTGTTTCCAGCCCGATACGAGGTCGTAGCCCTCTTCCTTGATCATGCGATAGAGCTCGGGGATCTCATCGGGAGAGTCCTGAAGGTCGGCATCCATGGTGATAACGACGTCACCCTGGGCGCGGGCAAATCCGGTGTTGAGCGCCGGACTTTTGCCGTAGTTGCGGCGGAAGCTAACGCCGCGAATGGCAGGGTTGTCTTGTTTCAGGCGCTCGATCACTTCCCAGGAGTCGTCGGTAGAGCCGTCCTCGATGAACAGGATTTCGTAGCTGAACCCGTTCTCCTCCATCACGCGGCGTATCCACGCCTCGAGCTCGGGGAGCGACTCGGCCTCGTTATATAGCGGAATTACAACTGATATATCCATTGTCGTAATGAATTGTCGTTTAACGTCTTAAGCCTGGTCCTTTTGCTTCACCTTGCGGGCTTGCACGAGCAAGGCGACGAGCATCGAGAGGATCGAGCCGGTGAAAATGCCACCCCAGATGGTCTCCATAGCCACGTCGGAGTCGCGCAGGGCGTTGTTCTCCTTCACCACCTCCAACATCTTCACAAGATCGTGATTACCAGTTTGGTCCCACACTCTAATAGCCATGTCCAAGCACCGGTTGAGGAACATCGAGTCGATGTATCGCATCCACACGAGCATCACCACGGCCATAATCAGCGAGGCGCAAGCGAAGATGACAATACCCTCCATCCACAACTCCGAGAACTTGGTGAGTCCCAGGTCCTTAACGTATGTGCGACGCAGGAACATGTATGTGAGGAACGGCACCGCGATCATCATCACCGTGGAAACGGGGCCAAGCAAGGGCATATCGAGCGACAGAGCCATCATGATGAACATCACGGCCAAGAACAGCCCCATAAAAGCGCCGCTTTCAGCTCCGCGGAGGAAGATGGATTTAGGTTTGGGTGCCATAGAGTGGTGAGTGATTGGTTTCAACTTGCAAAGGTAAGCAAAAGATTTCAGATTTGCCGCGCTTGGGCGTAGAATCAATTTCCGTGAACCCTTTCCACACTGTCGTGCACTCGTGTATTCGTGTACTCGATTACTCGAATAAACGAATACACGAGTGCACGACAGCAGGGTTAATGGGAGCAGGATGGGGTTAATGATCAATGTAGCCGGGGAGGTCGTCGATGTCCTGGGGGCGGGTGGCCTCGATTGCCTCCTCGTGACCGCTGAGGGCCGCGAAGGGGGCGAATTGGGCGGCACGCGCCTCCATGGGCATCCGCTGATGGTTGACCGGCTCCCAGTGCTCGCGCTCGATTATATCATCGTATTTCTCCATATCCTTTATTCCTTTCTTCCTTTAAAAATGGACAGGTGGCTCCGCCACCATTAACCATTAACCATTAACCATTAACCATTAACCACTAACCACTAATTTCCGGGGCTATTCGCGGTGGCCGCCGATTTGGCGGTTGCGGTCGCGGGCGGTGGAGCCCTCGTGGAAATTCAGGCCCTTGAGGATTGAGTTTTTGCCGAACCGGCGCTTTAGCTCGAGCGTGGCGGTCATCAGGCGGCGTTCCTTATCATCTGCGTCGCGCTGCGCTTGGCGCTCACTCTGCCATTGGTCGTAATCGGTGAACAGGTCGAGCTGCATTCCCTCGTCGGCGTTTTTTGCTACATCTTCGTAGACGAGGTTGCATGCGGCGATGGTGATTCGGCGTACAAGTAGTGCTGGATTTACTTGATTGTCAAATATTTGTGCCACCGTATCCATAATCGCACGAGCTGAGAATGTAGGTCGGGCTAAGTGGGCAGTGCCTTGGGCGTGCTTGGGCACGCGGCGACCGTAGCGGTCGATATGCACCTCGCCGGTGTAGTTGATTCCTGGACGGGTGAGGCTCTCCACATCATACCCCACAGTGAGTACTATCTGGCTGGTTACCAAATGTTTGTCAAGCAACTCCAACGCCACGCCTTCAGCCATTTCGAGAGCCACGATGCGGGCGTTGGCCACTGGATAGGCCTCCTGTAGCACCTGTCCGCTGCTTATCGACCGGGTCTCCGGACGATAGGCTTTCACTTGGGCGATGGTGCATGGCTCCCAGCCCCAAGCGTGGTCGATAAGCAGCTCGGCGTTAACGCCAAATTGCTGAAACAGAAGCTGTTCGTGGGTTAATGAAGCGCGAGCCACGTCGCCCATCGTATAGAGACCGATTCGGGCCAAACGGCGTTGGATTCCCGGGCCTACGCGCCAGAAGTCGGTCAACGGGGTATGATCCCACAGCTGGCGTCGGTAGCTCATCTCGTCGAGTTCGGCGATGCGCACACCGTCGGCATCGGGGGCCATCTTCTTGGCCACGATATCCATGGCCACCTTTGCGAGGTACATGTTGGTGCCGATGCCCGCGGTGGCGGTGACGCCGGTCTGCTCCAGCACGTCGCGTATCATGGTCATGGCCAATTCGTGGGCCGTCATGCGGTAAGTTGCGAGATAGGGGGTGACATCGATGAACACCTCGTCGATGCTGTACACGTGCACGTCCTCAGCGGCCACGTATTTCAGATATATGGAGTAGATCAGCGAGCTGTACTTTATATAATGGGCCATGCGGGGTGGCGCCACAAGATAATCCACGGCCAGCTCGGGATGCTCGCGCAACTCGTTGATATTTATGGATTTGCCAGTCAAACGGGCTACACGGCCACGCTCGTTGTTGACCTCGCGCACTCGCTGCACCACCTCAAAAAGTCGGGGACGGCCGCCCGTGCCGAAGGTCTTCAATGCTGGAGATACAGCCAGGCAGATTGTTTTGTCGGTGCGCGTCGGGTCGGCCACCACCAGATTGGTGGTGAGCGGGTCCAGGCCACGCTCTACGCACTCCACCGAGGCGTAGAACGACTTCAAGTCGATGGCTACATAAATCTTTGACTGGTTCTTCATCGATAGGTTCACGGGGCAAATATACAAATTTCCACAACCTCACCATGCGGCTTTCAAGTTTTTTATGTAATTTTGTGACCTCAACAACCATCATTCAAGAATTTGCCATGATAAAAAAATCACTTCTTTTGCTTGCCGTGCTCGTGGGTGTAATCAGCGCGTGCCAGCGTGGCGTTGCTACTACCGAAAACTCTGAGGTTAAGTTAGTTACCATCTCGGGCGACAACCTTATTACACCCTCTGGCGACACGTTGCTGATCAAGGGTACCAACCTCGGCAACTGGCTTAATCCAGAGGGCTATATGTTCGGGTTCCGCAACACCAATTCCCCTCATCTTATCGACTTGATGCTTAAGCAGTTGGTGGGGCCCGTGAAGGCACGCGAATTTTGGGCCGCTTTCAAGGACCGCTACATCACCCGAGCCGACGTGGAATATATAGCCAGAACGGGTGCCAACACAATACGCTTGCCGTTCAATTACCGCATGTTCACGTCGGAAGATTACATGGGTCTCAACTCGCCCGAGGAGGGCTTCCGCCGCGTGGATAGCGTGGTGGCGTGGTGCCACGACAACGGGTTGTACCTCATCCTTGACATGCACGACGCTCCCGGCGGCCAAACGGGCGACAACATCGACGACTCTTACGGCTATCCCTGGTTGCTCGAGAGCGAGGAGTGCCAACAGCAGTTCTGCGACATCTGGAAATCAATTGCCGAGCGCTACAAGAACGAGCCTGTAATCCTTGGCTATGAGCTTTGTAATGAGCCGATTGCCCCGTATTTCGAGAATATGGATTCGCTCAACTCGCTGCTCGAGCCACTGTACAAGCGAGCCACGGCAGCAATCCGCGAGGTCGACAAGGGGCACATCATCCTGCTCGGGGGAGCCCAGTGGAACGGCAATTTTGAGCCGTTCAGCGACTGGACGTTCGACGACAAACTGATGTACACATGCCATCGTTACGGCTCCGATCCCACGGCCGACGCCATCCGTGGCATTCTGGATTTCAAGGCCAAGACGGGCCTGCCGATGTACATGGGCGAGATCGGCCACAACACCGACGAATGGCAACAAGCATTTTGTAAAGTACTGATTGACAATAATATCGGTTATACTTTCTGGCCGTACAAGAAGCTCGACAGATCGTGCATGGTGGCTGTCAACCGCCCGGCGGACTGGGACACAATCGTGGCTTTCGCCGAGGCTCCTCGCGGCAGCTACCAGCAGGTGAGAGAAGCGCGACCAAAACAAGCTGTGGCACAGCGAGTTCTGGAGGAATATCTCGACTCCATCCTTATGGGAAATTGCGAGCCTCAAGAAGGATATATAAAGTCAATCGGCCTCAACCCATAAAATCTCGGGCAACGGGGCGACTCGAGTTCCGTCTTCTTGTTTGCGATACTATTAGGACGGAAGTCGACCCGCCCACGGGTCGACATGGTTAACCGAGGGTTTTGTGGCGGGTGACTGATTCGGGAATCTCCTCGCGGTAGTGGGTGACGTAGATGAGCGCGGTGTCGGGACGCAGCGCCAGGGCGTTGATCACGGCGCGGACGGCGCGCTTGCGGGCCGAATCGAGGCCGTGCAGCGGCTCGTCAAGTATCAGTAACTCAGGCTGTTTGATGATAGCACGGGCAAGCAACACCATGCGCTGCTCGCCAGTCGACAACGTGTTGAATCGACGCTCGGCAAGATGCTCTATATGAAGTACTTGCAGCCAGCGCTCGGCTTGTGCCCGTTGCCAGGGAAGCACCTTGGTGAACAGTCCTACAGTATCGTTAAGTCCCTGAGCCACAATGGTTACCACATCACCTCCCCCATTGAAATAGAGGTGCATCTCGGGCGAGATGTATCCGATGCGGCGCTTGATGTCCCAGATGGTTTCACCCGAACCGCGCTGGCGGTCAAACAGGGCGATGGGTAGGGCGTAACCCTTGGGATTGTCGGCGTGCACAAGGCTGAGCAAGGTGGTTTTGCCCGAACCGTTGGGACCGGAGAGCGACCAGCATTCGCCACGCTTGACCGTCCACGACAAGCCTTTAATCAACTGCCTGTCGCCCAGCGAGATATCGATTGAACGCATCTGTAAAGGCACTTCCGATGCCACATAATCCCGCGGGGGAGCCTCGGGAATCATCGAGGTGTCGACAGCGAAGTCCATGAGCCAAGCGATAGAATCACGCAACTGCTTGAGATTCCCAGTGTTAGGCTTTACGGGAAGGATTTTCATATCCTTTATCGGGATCACCACTGCAACCGAGGCGGGGATGTCACCAGGATTGCAAAGGCAAAGTGCCACATTTTCACCACGTTGCGATAATTGAGCGAGGGCCTCGTCTAGGATATCGCGCGAGGGCGCATCGAGACCGATATAAGGATTATCGAGGATGAGAAGGTCAACGGGATGGGTCAATGCGTTGACAAGCAACAATTTGCGTAGCTCTCCTGAGGACAAATGGTTGATTTTCTTATTCTCGACACCCGTGATGCCCAGGGCTTTGCACAACTCTTTCCACCGAGAAGAGGCAATCGCCTCAGCATCAATTATTTCGCCAACCGTAGGCACATCGTCGTTCATACCCGCCTCATATCGCTGTTGATAGTAGGCGGTTTTGAATCCCGATAGTGAATGTATATCGCTGAATTGCAGTATTTTAACCTTTAGTTTGCCTCGGGGTGATGTGATTTTGTTGGTGCGAAAATTCCACCCACGGGCGAGGATGTTGGCCAGCGAGGATTTACCCGAGGCGTTAGGGCCGATAATTGCCGTAATCCCCTCAGGGATAACTGTTTCCTGAGGGTTATCGAGTTCTACTCCCTGATAGTAAAGCTTGGGTGAGGAAAGCGTGATAAGTGGTTTCATAATATGAAGGAAAGCGCGAGCGTGGCCCCGCAGTAAAACAACATAGCTAAAGAGGTCATTCCAAGCATAGGGTTAAGCCGAGCCCCCACACGCGAGCATATCTGCCACCACAATCCGGTGTGTATCGCCAAGTACACCACAGGGATTGACCAAGCCCACACAGGCCAAAGCATCCACATCGGCACCATCAGCGCCACTGCCATATAGCCGTTGAATAGGTACATGTTGGTCATCGCCTCGGGGCCCATTATCACGGCAAGCGTGCGTTTGCCTACTGCCGCGTCGTCGGGCAAGTCACGGTAATTGTTGACAACCAGCACGTTGGCTCCCATCAGCCCTACGGCCAGGGAGGTGAAGAACACCATGGCGTCGCATGAGCCAGTGATGACGTAAAACGTTAATGTAACGGGGATTATGCCGAAAAAGAACACGACGGCCACCTCGCCAAGCCCATGGTGCGAGAGAGGGTAAGGACCAGTGGAGTAGGCCAATACCCCCAAGGCGATAATCACACCAACAATAATCAGCCACCAGCCACCCCAATGGATAAGCCAAAGCCCTATGCCACAGGCGATAACGAGAGTAACAATGGTGGCCCAAAGCATTGCCCGGGGGGAGATATCCCCCTCTGTCACTCCACGTCGCGGCCCTTCACGTCCCGGGCGGTCCAACCCAGCCTTGAAGTCGAAATACTCGTTGGCGAAATTGGAGGCGATTTGGGCTAACACCGCGAATATCAGGCATAAAGCAGCCGGGAGCCACTGGGTCATGCCAGCCATCTGCGTGAGCGCCACGGCCATGAGCACGCCCGAGAGTGACACGGGCAACGTGCGCAATCGCATAGCCTCCACCCAGCACTGTATATTATGTGTAGTCATAAATCTTTTTCTTACCGCGAAGTTACACATAAATGACAAATTAGGTTAAAAAATAAATTTTTTGTCGCAAAATTTTCTAATAATTGAATTTTTGCATATCTTTGCGAATGTATAATTGTGGATGTGAACTATACTCACAATTATCCCGCCCGAAAGGGTGCAAAACCATTTAGTATTAACTTAAAATCCTTAACTAACTAACCGCTTTGGGCACTGTCGCCCGGCAAAACAACTAACCGTCCTCCACCCCCACGGAAAAAGTGTATCCCACAGAGCTACACCACGCAGGGACGAGATGTGAGTCAAATGTACAATTTACTATTATGGAAACGACCAATTCAATCGTCATCGGCCAATTGATTGAGAAAGAGTTACGCCGCCAATGCAAATCGGCGGCATGGCTGGCTCAGCAGCTGGAGTGCAATCGCACAAACGTTTACAAGATCTTCAACCGCCCCAGCATCGACTGCGAGTTGTTGCTGAGAATCTCCAATGCACTGTCGCACAACTTCTTCGATGTGTACACCATGCGACTCGGAGGGGCCTCGAAAGCCGCCCGCCGCTAGCAAAAGCATTCAGCGCCTTAGGTCCATCCGCTGTCTCGAAGCACCTCAGCAGGGTGGAAGTCGACCCTCCCCTGGGCCGACATCGCTCAGGCGCTCTGGCCCAAAGTGGGTATGGGCGGCCATTCTTTTCATTTCTGTGACATTTCCCGTGGTCGCCCACCCGCTTCAGGGGCTCTCTTCCGCGGCGCTTAAAGAGGCTGTGGCCTCGTGTTACGCGCCAACATCCACCTTGAATCATTATACAGGCCACGGAGGCATTCTGGCGGCTCTGTCAACTTTATACGTCGAGGCCGACGGGACGTTGCTCGACCCATTCAGCCATTCTTCTCTCAAGGCTCCTCTCGAAGGCAACGCCACGCTCACGGCTGTACACCTAGCCCCTCTGGCTTGGTGGGAGCTAACCGCCAACAGCGACAGCGACGCGGCCCACGACCTGCACAATATGATGATAGGCCCCACCGACGTGACTTCGCTAAAGTCTAATTACCCTCCCGGGACAGTTGACCGCGCCACATGGAGCAACGGCTGGTGGAGCGTGGGTACCGGTAGCATCGAGGGTGTAGAAATCAATCTGTGGCAACCGCCCCGCGGATACGAGGGGGACGTGGCCCGCGCTTACATGTACATGGCCACCATTTATCCCCGCGAGCTGTGGCCGGGACTGGCCATCAACTTCATGAGCGACGGCGTGTACCCTGGCTTGCAACCTTGGGCCAAGGCTCAACTTCTGGCGTGGCACCGAGCCGACCCTGTTGACGCCGCCGAACTGGCTCGCACCCAAGCCGTTGCCGAGATTCAAGGCAACGTCAACCCGTTCGTCACTATGCCTGAGCTGGCCGAATACCTATGGGGCACATTGCAAGGCCAACCCTTCGAAGAGGACGAACCCGATGTCCCTGACACACCCGACGTCACCCCTACCCCCTTACAGGCCACCTACACGCTTGAGGATGAGCGCATTTGGCTACAATCCCCCTATGTGCCCGAGGGATCTAAGTGGACAATCGACGGAGTGGCTACCGACGAGGAATGGTTGACACCCGCGTCGCTTGGCGTGGGTAAGCATGAGCTACGCTGGGAAGCCACTGATGGCTCCCGAGGCAAAGTAACGATTTTGATTATTGAATAGCCATGAAGTGGTTGAAAATCATAGCCTTGGCGTTAATTTTAGTAGCAATGCCAGCCTGCTCCAAGGACGACCCCGAGAGCAGCCGTGGAACCAACCCCGACAACCACGAAACTCCCGAGCAACCTGGCAATTCCGAGCCCTCGGATTCCACCGTAACGGGCTACGACTTCTCGGCTGAATTGCTGGACGCCACCAGCCGCCTGTGCGGGCCTCGGATTCAGCTTATCTACGGCGAGCCGGGAATCATGGCATCGACCACTGCTGACGGCACGGTGACCCTGCGCTCGATCGTAACCGGCAGGTGGGCCAATTTCAATGACGGCGCAACAGGGAGCGATGCCCTTGGACCTCGCCCGCTGGCCTCCTTGGAACTCGATGGGGTAACGATCGCCCTGGACACCTGCGCATTGGAAGCCGCGACCAGCCAAGGCCGCTGGTGGAGCTTTGTCATCGCCGGTGACACCACTTTCACCACACTCGTCGTCACCGACCTCTAACCCGCATAAACCACAAAAGATGGCATAGACCACAAACAAACACAAAAGGACACAAAAACTGGGACACCTGCAAATACTTGGGTTTTATGGATATACACTGAGATGGTGGTCGGCAAGCCGACCACCATCCATCTCCCCTGCCAAACATATGGTTTTGCAGCTGTCCCGGATTTTTATTAAAAAGTGAGTAGAAGCGTGAAAATTGTGCAAAATCACTATTGGAAAACTTGTGTTTTCGGTTAATTATAGTAACTTTGCGGTGTAATAACCCACCGTAAACCGGGAAAACACGGTAGCAACACACACTACCTTGAGTAACAACCAATTATCCACAACCAGTGCAAAACCACAAGGACACCTACCAACCCCAAAGCCACCTCGCTAAGAGCCGCGGCCGGATTGTTGCGCGCTGTGCCTGGGAGGGCAGGCGTTCGACGGCCAAAGCTGGAGCTGGTATCCTAAAAGGTGTAATCCTTGCGCTGTTATTGTTGCTCTCTTTCCCCACTAAGGGCCAAACCGCTAACGACGCCTCTGTCACCCCGGCAAAAGAGGCTTACGACCCAACCCAGGGCTGGGAGCAGACCTCCCGGTGGTCGGTGAAGACCAACGGCATCGGCTGGCTCATGCTGGTGTCGAACGTGGCCGTGGAGTGGCAGATCGAGGACTGCTTCTCGATCGAGGTGCCAGTCTATTTCTCGGCCATGAACTACTTCACGTCGAAGGTCAAATTCCGCACGTTCACCG
>CAZLSW010000067.1:0-18676 GCA_964562375.1 uncultured Muribaculaceae bacterium
CTTGACTTTTTATTGCGGCGGGTGTAAAATCTCGCCGTTTTTATGTAATTTTGCGCTATGATACCTAAGATAATTCACCTTTGCTGGCTCTCGGGCGACCCCTACCCAGCCGATATCCAGGAATGCCTCGACACGTGGAAGCAAGCGCTACCCGACTATGAGGTGATGCTTTGGGACCGCAAGCGTTTCGACATCGAGTCGACGCACTGGACCTCCGAGGCTTTCCGTGAGCGCAAATACGCTTTCGCGGCCGACTATATCCGTCTCTACGCTTTATATAATTATGGTGGAATATATTTGGACAGTGATGTGAGAGTGTTCCGGCCGTTCGACGACCTGCTTCACCTTCCCTATTTTGTAGGGCAAGACTTCGTTGGGACATTCGAGGCGGCTGTCATCGGAGCCGAGAAAGGGTGCAAGTGGATAGGGCAAGTGCTTGAGCATTACAAGGATAGACCATTCGTCAAGCCCGACGGCGAGAAAGATATGCTACCGTTGCCACTTGTGTTTGGCGAGGAACTCTACCCGAGGTATCGATTTGAATACACTACCCCCGGCGAGGATTACGTGGAGGACGGAAAGGTAATCAAGGTATTCCCGCGCGAGTACTTCAACTCCCGCGACCGAGTGGGGTGGATTCGTCATCCAAAAGCTTATTGTTCACACTGTTACCTCGGTTCATGGACCAAGCCCGGTAGCGACTGGCGCAGCCGTCTGAAACGCGCCCTGCCACGCCCAGTGAAGAGTTTCATTTTTTTCTTCACCAACCGTCTCCACGCCAAGACCCTTCACCAGCACGATATCCCGATGGGAAAGTAGCTGGATTTTGTCAATGTCCATATTTTTCGTAACTTTGCGGCTCATTCGCCCAAAAGCCGACTAATGACTGAAAAAATACAGAGCAACACAATATCCACCAAACGACGAGAAGAGCCTCGGCACGCCCGTCATCACGAGGAGCGACCGGTGCCACCGGCGGTCCTCCGCGAGCCCTTGCGCCCGTTGCGGTTTCAGCCCCTGTATAAGTCGGTGATTTGGGGTGGGGAGTGCATCGCCGCCTACAAAGGGGAGTCCATCGACCAGCCCTGCGTGGGTGAAAGTTGGGAGATCTCGGCTATTCCAGGCCACGAGACTACGGTGATCGATGGCCCCTATGCGGGGTTGAAATTGAGCGAATTGGTCAACCTGTTGGGCGAACGTCTGTTGGGGCGTCGCGTGTTTTCGCTCTATGGCGCTGATTTTCCGTTGCTTATAAAATTTATTGACGCCAAGCACGACCTATCGTTGCAGGTACATCCCGGCGAGCTGATAGCGCGTCGACGCCATGGTTGCGCTGGCAAAACCGAGATGTGGTACATTATCGCCACCAATGGCGACGCTAAAATCCTCTCGGGTTTCTCGCGGGCGATCACGTCGCAGGAGTACCGGGCGAAGGTGGCCGACGGCACCATCCTCGATTCGGTGGCCGAGCACACCACAGCACCGGGCGACGTTTTTTATATCCCCTCGGGGCGCGTGCACGCCATCGGGGCCGGCAACCTGTTGCTGGAAGTGCAGCAAAGCAGCGATATCACTTATCGCATATACGATTACAACCGCCTGGACAAGAACGGCAAGCCCCGCGAACTCCACACCGAGATCGCCGCTGAGGCCATCGACTATCGCCTGCGCGACGATTATCGCGAGACGCCCCGTCAAGTGGCCAAGGGCGAGGAGGTGTTGGTGCAATGTCCTGTGTTTGAGGTGCGTAAGTTGACCGTTGAGGGCCATATGGATTTGCGTCCGCCTCGCGAGAGTTTTTTGACACTCACCTGTGTGGAAGGTACCGTAGAGGTGCGCACCCCCGTTAGCTACGACCACATCTCCCGTGGGCAGACACTGCTGATTCCTGGTGAAATTCACCGTGACATTGTCCTTGAAGGCAACGGTAAACTTATCACCGCCTGCTGCTAAAGTTATGACTGTAAGGGAGTTGAGAAGGTCGGTTGTGAGGCGATTGACATCGCTTTACCCCGATTTGGAGGCGCGAGCTATCGAGCGCGAGGTGACCCGCGCCGCCTTGCGCATGTCGCCAGTTGAAGCCGTGATGCATGAGGGAGATGAAGTGTCGCAATTCGCTCAAGATCAAGTGGATAAAATTATGGATCGGCTGCTTCGCTGGGAGCCGGTGCAATATGTCACGGGTCAGGCGTGGTTTTACGGCTATCCTTTCAAAGTAACACCCGCCACACTCATCCCAAGGCCTGAAACAGAGGAACTTGTGGATATAATCGTGAAACAGAACCGCGACCGTGCCGACCTGCGCGTCCTCGACATCTGCACCGGTAGCGGGTGCATCGCCATCGCCTTGGCACGAGCGTTGCGATTCCCTCAGGTCACTGCCGTCGAATTGTTTCCCGATACCCTCGCTGTGGCTCGGGAGAACGCTAAGGCGCTGAAAGCCAGCGTGAAATTCGTGGAGGCCGACGCGTTGAATCTTCCCGCCGAGCCGCGACCTCGCTACGATATTATCGTCTCCAATCCACCCTACGTGGGATTCAGCGAGAAGGCCCAGATGCGGCCTAACGTCACGGAATATGAGCCTGATCGCGCGCTCTATGTACCCGACGACGACCCGTTGAAATTCTACCGGGCGATTCTCGACTATGCAGTAACCGCATTGGTGCCCGGAGGTCGTATTTATCTTGAAATTAACCCTTTACACGCCCGTGAGCTTGAGCGTGCCGTGCTCGATCGCTTCCCTGAGGCCTCTCTTTCCTTTATCCCCGACACCCCGACACCCCGCCTGCTTGTCATCGCCCCAAGTATCTTTTAACGCTGAAAATGTGGTGGATTAATACAATTTTTTGTAAATTTGCACGCTACATATATGTAAATCAATCATAAGACTACCACATAACGCTATGAAGCTTCATAAACTATTGGCTATTGCCACCGTGGTCCTGGCCCCCACGGCCCAGGCTCTCACAATCGACAACACCGCCGGCAACCTCGCCTCAGCATTGGGTGACGCCGCCGCGACAACCACGGCACTCACCGTCACCGGCGAGGTCGACGCCGCCGACTTGCAGACGATTTGCGACGAGATGACCTCCCTGCGCGTGCTCGATCTCTCGGGCGCCAAAGTTGTGGCCTACTCGGGCGACGTGCTGCGCACCTCCAACGCTAACGCCGACGCCAACGCCCTGCCCCTCTTCTCGTTAGCGGGTTGCAAGGCCACCTCGATTACGCTGCCTTCCACCCTGGCGACAATCGACGAGGGCGCTCTGGCATCCACCAGTATCACCACAATCACCATCCCCGGGAGCGTCACCTCCATCGGCTTGGGCGCCTTCAGCGGCTCTAATTTGACCTCCATCACCTTGCCCGCGACCGTCAAGGAGGTGGGCAGCCACGCGTTCGCCCAGTGCAAGAATCTAGCCTCGGTAACCTGGAATGCCGCTGTCAAGGAGGTGCCGGCCGTCACGTTTGATGGCTGCTCGGCTCTCACCACAGTTACCCTCCCTTCTACCATCGAGACTATCGACTCGGCCGCGTTCAAGGGTTGCACCTCCTTGGCGACATTGGACGTGCCTTCGGCCCTCAAGAGCGTGGGCGACGCGGCCTTCCAAGGCTCGGGTCTCACCACCTTTAACGCTGCTGATGCAAAGAATCTTAAGTCGCTGGGCGACTGGGCGTTCGCCGACTGTACCTCGCTTACCGAGGTGGTCGTGCCTGACGAGATGTCGACCATCGGTCGAGGCGTGTTCTTCGAGGATCCCGCATTGACTGTCTTTGTGCTCCCCTCAGGCGTTACCGAGATTCCCGACCTCGCCCTCACCGGCGACAAGGCCCTCAACCCCGACCAGACCTGGGGGCAATCGGTGACCACCATCGGTGACTACGCGCTCAAGGATTGGGATGCTATCAAGAAATTCTATCTCCCCGGCAACCTCGCTGCCATCGGCACCGGTGCCATGGAGAACTGGACCTCCATCGAGGAACTCTACGGCCCCAACGTGGAGCCTTCCGCTACGGGCGAAGATGTGTGGGCCGGAGTTGACCAGGCCAGCGTGAAGCTCTACGTCGAGGCCAAGCTAGTCGACGCCTACAAAGCCGCTGATCAATGGAAGGAGTTTAACGTGCAAGAGGTTTCGGGTGTCAGCGACATCAAGGCCGACCAGAAAGCCTCGGGCATCACCGCTGCCTTCGAGGGCACCAATCTCGAAATCGCGTCAGTAGGAGAGCCTATCGCCCAGGTGAGTGTATTCGATACCGCGGGCCGTTGCTGGACTGTTGCCAACCCCAAGGCCCCTACAGCTACCATGGACGCTTCCAAGTGGACCTTGCGCGTCTACATCGTCACAGTCACCCTCACCGACGGTACCACCGCAACGTTTAAGCTCGCGCGTTAAGCTTTGAAATACAACCAGTAACAACTATCAATCGCGAAGACGACATACAACAGGCCCTCGCCACGCTACGGCGCGGCGGGGTGATTCTGTACCCCACCGACACAGTGTGGGGAATAGGCTGTGACGCCACCCGGGCCGACGCTGTGGCCCGCGTCTACGCTATCAAGCGGCGCGAGGACCACAAGGCGATGCTTGCCTTGGTAGATTCCACCGCCTCGCTCGAGCGGTGGGTGGAGGAGGTCCCGGAGGCCGCTCGCCAGCTGATCGACGTGGCAGTCAAGCCCATGACCATTATTTACGATCACGGCCGTGGACTTGCCCCCGCTCTGCTGGGTCCCGACGGCTCAATCGGTATCCGCGTCACCTCCGAGTCAATCAGTCAAGCCCTTTGCCGAGGGTTACGACGTCCCCTGGTCTCCACGTCGGCCAACATCAGTGGCGAGCCGGCGGCGCGGTGTTTCGCCGAAATCTCCACCGAGGTAATCGCGGCAGTGGACTATGTGATGGAATCCCGTCGCGAGGAACCACCCGCAGCATCCCCCTCGACTGTGATCAAGGTGAGTGACGACAACACCATCAAAATCCTACGGCCATGATCAGCACCCGACTTTTCCGCACGTGCTACGTCTTGACCGACTACGTGATGGTCAACCTCGCATGGTTCCTGTTCAACCTGCTCCGCTACAATTGGGTGGTGAAGGGCACCGAGGGGTTTGCCTCGATGGGTAGTTTCCTGTCGTGCCACGACGTGCTGATGGGGCAGTTGTTGATTCCCCTGTTCATGCTTGGGATCTTCTATTTGTCAGGGTATTATGTGGAGGTGTTCTTTAAGTCGCGCCTCGATGAGGTGGTCACTACGCTAGGATCCACGGCTATCGGTTGCCTTGGTATATTCTTCGCCGTGCTTATCAACGACGACATCCCCGACCGACTGGCCAACTATGAGTTAATCCTGATTCTTTACGGTTTCATGGCTGGGCTTGTGCTATTTGGACGTAGCATTTTGACCCATATCGCCACCGTAAGAATCCACCATCGCCTGTGGCAATTCCCCACATTGATTGTTGGGACATCTTCCTCAGCCGTAGAGCTTTACGACCGTATGCTGAAGATGCGCAAGGGGGTGGGATTTGAAATCGTAGGGTTCGTCGAGCCCGATCCTCATTCGCGCAGTCTTGGCGCTCGGGAAACGGGATTGCCTATCTTCCCGATGAAGGATCTCCCTCAGGTAGTGGAGGAAAAAGGGATTTCCAGCCTAATCGTCACCTCACATCGACACGGAATGATGGCCACGGTGGAGCTGCTTAACCAGCTTTACCCGTTAAACTTGCCGCTGTACATCTCCCCCACGCTCTACCATGTGATCACGGCCTCGTCGCGTATCAGCAACATCGTTGGCGAGCCGCTGATCGACGTGTCGCGTGCGGTGATTTCGCCCATGACCCGCACGCTCAAGCGCGTGAGCGACGTCGTCGTTTCGGCATTCACGCTGGTATTGCTTTCGCCTGTGTTCGCCGTGCTGGGAGTGATGATAAAATTGGACTCTCCCGGGCCGGTGTTCTATCGCCAAACGCGCGTGGGATATCACAAGAAGCCGTTCCGCATCCTCAAATTCCGCTCGATGAAAGTCGACGCCGAGGAGACGGGCCCGTCGTTGTCGTCGCTCGACGATCCCCGCGTGACGCATCTTGGTCGATTCATGCGTAAGTACCGATTGGACGAGCTCCCGCAGTTCTGGAACGTGCTGAAGGGGGAGATGTCGTTGGTGGGCCCGCGTCCTGAGCGCGACTACTACATCCAGCAGATTCTTCCCCGCGCTCCTTACTACTCGCTGATCCACCAGGTGCGTCCCGGCATAACTTCCTGGGGCATGGTGAAATACGGCTACGCGACCGATGTCGACCAGATGATCAAGCGCCTGCAATACGACATCATCTACATCGAGAACATCTCCTTCTCGGTGGACCTCAAGATATTGCTTCACACCATCAACACGGTAATCACCGGTAAAGGAGTATGACCCAAACAGCCTCACATCTGCCCCAGAGCCACCCGCTCAAGAAAGCGTTTATGGCCATTCTCCTTTGGCGCGAGAAGCACATCAAGGAGAAAACCTTTGTGTCGATTCTCGCCCTGCTGGTGGGCATCGCGGGTGGCGTGGCGGCCTTGATTCTGAAATGGGCCATCCATTTTATCGCCAAGCTGTGCACCTCACATCTGTCGGTCACCTCGGGCAACTGGCTCTATTTCATCCTGCCGGTCGTGGGCATCATTATCACGGCGCTGTATGTGAAGTATATCGTCAAGGACAACATCTCCCACGGCGTTACCCGCGTGCTCTACGCTATCTCGCAGAAAAAGAGCCGATTAAAGCGACACAATATGTACACCTCGGTGGTGGCCTCGTCGATCACCATCGGCATGGGCGGTTCGGTGGGAGCCGAGGGCCCGATCGTGTACACGGGAGCGGCCATAGGTTCCAATCTGGGCCAATTGTTCCGTCTGTCGCCGCGAGTGTTGATGATCCTCGTGGGTTGCGGAGCGGCCGCGGGTATCGCTGGCATCTTCAAGGCCCCGATCGCGGGGATGCTATTCACTCTGGAGGTGCTGATGCTCGACTTGACCACCGTGTCGGTCATGCCGCTGTTAATCGCCTCTATCACAGGCGCTACCGTGGCTTACTGCTTCACGGGAATGGACGTGGAGTTTTTCTTCGTGCAGAGCGAGCCGTTCGTCACCGGGCGCATCCCCTATGTGCTCGTCCTGGGGGTGTTCTGCGGGCTGGTGAGCCTCTACTTCACCCGCGTGATGAACATGATGGAGAATTTCTTTCGCAAAACGCTCAAGACGCAGGTGAAGAAAACAGCCGTGGGCGGCGCGATTCTGGCCGCGCTTGTGTTCCTCTTCCCGCCGCTCTACGGTGAGGGCTACTCGGCTATCATCGACCTGCTTTCGGGCGATCCGTCGCAAATCGTCAACCGCTCGATCTTCTACGGCGACGGCTCATCTCCGTTGTTCATCTTGGCATTCATCGGCATGATTATCCTCACCAAAGGCTTCGCCACGTCGGCCACTAATGGCGGCGGTGGCGTGGGCGGTACATTCGCCCCCTCGCTATATTTGGGATGCATGGCCGGATTTTTCTTCGCTTATTTATTTAATGTATTGGGCATCGGGCCGGGATTGTCGATCAAAAACTTCGCGTTGATGGGCATGGCAGGCGTGATGTCGGGCGTAATGCACGCGCCGCTGATGGCGATCTTCCTCACAGCCGAGCTGACGGGAGGATACGAGCTGTTTCTGCCTCTGCTTATGGTGTCGACAATCTCCTATGGCACCATCAAGATTTTCGAGCCTTACAGCATCTACACCATGCGCTTGGCCCAGCGCGGCGAGCTGTTGACCCACCACAAGGACAAGGCCGTGCTCACCCTGCTCAAGACGGGTTCGGTAGTCGAGACCGACTTCATCCCTGTCAAGCCCGACTGGAGCCTGAAGCAGATGGTTGACACCATCGCCAAGAGCAACCGCAACCTTTTCCCTGTCGTGGGCGACAATGGCGAGTTGCTGGGAATCGTCCTCTTGGACGAGATCCGCAATATCATGTTCCGCCCCGACCTCTATCGGCGCATGTACGTTGACAAGTTCATGAGTATCCCCCCGGCCAAAATCTGTGTCGACGATTCCATGGAGACCGTAATGAAAACCTTCGACGACACGCAGGCGTGGAACCTGCCGGTGGTCGACGCTGAGGGTCGTTACTTGGGTTTCGTATCCAAGAGCAAGATTTTCAACTCCTACCGTAGGGTACTGAGGCACTACTCGGAGGATTAAGGTGGCACGGCACTGCTGTGGGACCACCGCGGCAAACCGCGGGGCACGGCACTGCAGTGGGACCACCGCGGCAAACCGCGGGGCACGGTGGCTTGCTGGTGGCTGCGCGTGATGGTTTTTCAAGGCCGGCCCCCTAGGGCTCGGGGGTGTCGTCGGGGGAAGCGTCGTCGTAGCGCTTGTAGGCTTCGACGATGCGCTGGACAAGGGAGTGGCGGACGATGTCCTTTTTGTCGAACTCGACTTTCCCGATGCCGGGGACGTCCTTGAGGACGCGCAAGGCGTGGATTAGGCCGGAGGGGACGGAGCGGGGGAGGTCGATCTGGGTGACGTCGCCGGTGATTATCATCTTGCCATTCATGCCCAATCGGGTGAGGAACATCTTGATCTGATGGGTGGTGGTGTTCTGTGCCTCGTCGAGGATGATAACGGCGTCGTTAAGGGTGCGTCCGCGCATGAATGCGAGTGGGGCGATCTGTATCACCTTTGATTCCATGTATTCCTTGAGTTTCATGGCTGGCACCATGTCCTCGAGGGCGTCGTAGAGCGGTTGCAGGTAGGGGTCGATCTTGTCCTTCATGTCGCCGGGGAGGAATCCCAGTTTCTCGCCGGCCTCAACGGCGGGTCGGGAAAGGATCACCCGCTTGACCTCGCGATTTTTCAGCGCGCGGACAGCCAAGGCGATGGCCACGTAGGTTTTGCCTGTGCCGGCTGGGCCGAGGGCGAAAGTAAGGTCGTTCTGCTGGCAAGCCTCGACTAGGTCGCGTTGGTGCTGGTTGCGGGCTTGGATGGGACGGCCGTTGACGCCGTATATAATCACGTCGTCACCTTTCATCTGCTGAGGTTCTTTGCCCTTGCAAATGTCGATAATCACCTCCTCGGGAAGCTTGTTGTACTTCTCGCAATAGGCCTCCAACTCCTTGATTTTCTTCTCGAAAGCGGCAGTTTCCTCGTCCTCGCCGATGACCTTTATCACGGAGCCACGGGCAGCGACGCGGAGCTTGGGGAAGAGGTTTTTGATCAACTGGATGTGGGAATTGTTGACCCCGTAGAAGTCCACAGGGTCAACATTGTCGAGAATTACGATGCGCTCTATCATTTCACTTTAACTTTTTGCGATGGATTTTAGAATATAGACACTTGGTGGCTTAATTTCACAAATCCTTTGCAAATATAACTATTCCGCGGGGAATTCCGTTCATTTTTTCTTTTGGAAATAGTCGGCGCCGGCCTTGCGCAAGCGCTTGCGAAGCTCACGCTCCGACTCCTCGGAGTCCATGGCCGTGGGAGCTGCGCATTCCATGACGTCGCTGGTGCGCTGGTAGTAGGCCATACGGCTCTTGTTTTCCTCTTGGAACATCTGCTTTGTGCCCTCCTCGTCCTGGGCGAACTCCATGGACTCGTCGATGTTCAGCGACTGGGCAGTGGCCTGGACGTCGATGTTGGCGCCGATGAAGTTGAAGCTCCATCCCATCTCTTTGAGTTGGGCGATCATGCTTGCCACCTTGGGGAGGGTGTAGTGTCGCGAGGCGTTTTCCCATCCGTCGGTGATGATTGTGACGGAACCGATGGCGAGGCGAGAAGCGCCGGTGGTCATCTTGAGGTCAACGAGGGTGGAGCCCACAGCGTCGTAGAGAGGGGTGCCGCCCCATGGTTCATAGTCCTTGGTGGAGATGTGCTTTGCGGCATCGGCTGGGATGTTTTTCACAATGTAGTGAGAGGGGCGCTCGTCGTTCTCCTGGAAGAGAAAGATTGAGACGTAGTGGTCCTGAGTGTCGGCAAACTTCTTTTGGGCTTGCTTGATGGTGTTGATAGTCTCGTTGCAACCGCTGATAGTCTGCTTGCGGACGCAATCCATGCTGCCACTCTCGTCGAGGATGATAAGGTTGTAAATCTCAGTTTTCATAATGCTGGAAGGTTTAATAAGTGGTGTTGTGTCGAATTGACACTGCAAAGATAATGTGTATTTTTGACACTGCAAAATATTTTTGTGTAAAAATGACGCAAAAGTGAAATTTTTTTTGGGGAGGGGGTGTTTGGGGGATTTCGAGTACACGAGGATCGGGGTGACGGGTGGGGGCCGCTGAGGGCAGCGGCCCGTCCCGGGAGGGCTGACGGGTGGGGGTTAGAATTCGGAGGAGAAGTGGAAGCGGATTTTGGGGAAGTCCTGCTGGGCCATGGTGAGGACGTAGGAGGAGTCGGCGAGGAACACGTCGCGGCCTTCGCGGTCGACGGCCATGAACTGGTGCTTGCGTTTCTTGAATGCCTCGAGTGCTTGGGAGTCGTCGCTTTCGATCCAGCAGGCTTTGTATAGCGAGATTGGCTCCCAGCGGCATTGGGCGCCGTACTCATGGAGGAGGCGGTATTGGATAACCTCGAATTGCAGCTGGCCGACGGTGCCGATGAGTTTGCGGCCGTTGAACTGGTTGATGAAGAGCTGTGCAACGCCCTCGTCCATAAGCTGTTGGATGCCCTTTTCGAGTTGCTTTGACTTCATGGGGTCGGTGTTCTCGATGTACTTGAACATCTCGGGGGAGAAACTGGGCAAGCCCTTGAAATGGATTTCCTCGCCGGAGGTGAGAGTGTCGCCGATCTTGAAGTTGCCAGTGTCGGGGATGCCCACGATGTCGCCGGGGTAGGCTTCGTCGACGATGCTCTTTTTCTGGGCCATGAAGGCGGTGGGGGCGGCGAATTTCATTACTTTACCCGAGCGGATGTGCTTGTAACCGACGTTGCGCTCGAACTTTCCGGAGCATATTTTGACGAACGCGATGCAAGAGCGGTGGTTGGGGTCCATGTTGGCGTGGATCTTGAACACGAATCCCGAGAACGCTTCCTCCTGGGGTCGAATCTCGCGTTCCTCGGCCACGACTGGCTTGGGGGAGGGGGCAATCTCAACGAAACAGTCGAGCAACTCCTTGACACCGAATGTGTTGAGAGCGGAGCCGAAGAACACAGGGGCTAATTTGCCTTGGAGGTATTGCTCTTTGTCGAACTCGGGGTATACGCCCTCGATCAACTCCAGGTCGTCGCGCAATTTGGCGGCGTCGACCTCGCCTACAGCCTCGTCAATGCGGGGGTCGTTGACGTCGTCGATCTCGACGCGCTCCGACACGCGTTGCTTGTTGGGGGTAAACAGGTCGAGGGAGTGCTCGTAGATGTTATAGACGCCCTTGAATTTGGCTCCGATGTTGATGGGCCACGACAGTGGGCGGACGCCGATTTTCAGCTCGGCTTCCAGCTCATCGAGGATCTCGAAGGGGTCGCGGCCCTCGCGGTCGAGCTTGTTGACGAAAATAATGACGGGGGTGTTGCGCATTCGGCACACCTCCATCAGTCGGCGCGTCTGTTGCTCCACGCCCTTGGCGACGTCGACGACGATGATCACCGAGTCGACGGCGGTGAGGGTACGGTAGGTGTCCTCGGCGAAGTCCTGGTGGCCCGGGGTGTCGAGGATATTGATTTTGTAGTCGCCGTAGTCGAAACCCATAACGGAGGTGGCCACCGAGATGCCGCGTTGCTTCTCGATATCCATCCAGTCGGATGTGGCTGTTTTCTTGATTTTGTTGGATTTGACGGCTCCGGCGATGTGGATAGCCCCACCGAAGAGGAGTAGCTTCTCGGTGAGGGTGGTTTTACCGGCGTCGGGGTGGGAGATGATGGCGAATGTGCGCCTGCGTCGTATTTCGTCGTTAAGTGTTGCCATTCAGGGGTTTATTTCATTCGGTTGAGACAGTGGGCGAGGCTTTCTTCCCAGTGGGGAACTTCGGCGCCGTAAGTGGCGACGATGCGTTGTTTGTCGAGGAGGCTGTAGAAGGGTCGCGCGGCTGGGGTAGGGTAGTCGTCGGTGGGGATGGGCAGAATGTTGCACTGCTTGCCGTGGCCGCTGATTCGTTGGATGGCCTTGGCGAAGTCGTACCAGGAGGCGACGCCGTTGTCGGTGAAGTGGAAGATTCCGGCTACCCATTGGTGGCTACGGAGGACGCAGAGGATTGCGCGGGCGAGGTCGAGGGCGTAGGTGGGTGTGCCTATTTGGTCGGCGACGACGCGCAACTCTTTCTCAATGTCCATTTTGGCGAGCATGGTTTTGACAAAGTTCTTGCCGTGAGGGGAGTAGAGCCATGCCGTGCGGATGATGATGCTTTCGGGGGCGAGAGCCAGGAGGGCAGTTTCGCCTTTGCGTTTGGAGGTGCCGTACTCGGAGATTGGGTTTACCTTGTCGCTCTCGCGGTAGGGGCGATGGGCGGTGCCGTCGAATACGTAGTCGGTGGAGATGTGGAGCACCTTTGCGCCGTTGGCGTCGGCGGCTTTGGCGAGGTTCTTAACGGCGTCGACGTTTATGGCCGAGCAGGCGGCTTTGTCCTCCTCGGCGCGGTCGACTGCGGTGTAGGCCGCGCAGTTGACCACGTGTGTGATGTCGTTGTCGATGATGAAGCGCTCGACGGCTGCGGCGTCGCGCAGGTCGAGCTCGTCAACATCGGTATATAGGGTGATGCCGGGCATCTCGGCCTCGAGCACCGAGCGCAATTCCCGGCCGAGCTGGCCGTTGGCGCCTGTAACTAATATCCTCATAGATTATATTTTTTGTCGACTGAAATCGGGGAAAATCGGGGGAAATCGAGAGATAATCGACTGAAATCGAGAGAAATCACCCGAGAAGATAACTACTAACCATTCACCATTCATCATTAACCATTAACCATTAACCATTAACCGTTATTTAACCCCTCCTTTAGCGCCTTTGAGGCCGCCGGTGAGGTTGAAGATGTTGTGGTCGTAGCTTACGGTTTTCATTCCTTTCTCGCGCTTGCGCTTGATGGCGAGGGCCACGAGGCGGTCCATTAGCTTGGTGAAGGGGATGCCGGTGGCCTCCCAGAGGTAGAATGAGAGGGAGCCGGGGATGGTGTTGATCTCGTTGACGTAAATCTGGCCGTTGGCTTTGTCGACGATCACGTCAACGCGGCTCACGCCGTGGCAGGAGAGGACGCGGAAAGTCTCACCGGCGAGGAACTGGATACGCTCGGTGACCGGCTTGGGGAGGTCGGCGGGGATGCGTTTTTGGGACGCCTGCATGCCCTTTGCGCCCTTGGTGCCACCCATGTATTTATCTTCATAGGAGAGAATCTCGCCGCTCTTGATTGGCTCCTCGAGTACCGAGGTCTGGTACTCGTCGCAGTCACCGAGTACTGAGCAGTTGATCTCCTGGAGCTGCTCCACCATGTGCTCGACGATGATGCGGGTGGAATATTTTTCGGCCTCGTCGACGCGCTCGATGAGTTGCTCGCGAGAGGTGGCCCGGCCGATGCCGACGCTGGAGCCGAGGTTGGCGGGCTTGACAATGACGGGGTAGCCAATGCGGTCCTCAATCTTCTTGATAAGCTCGTCGCGCTGGGCGAACCATTGCTTGTCGGTGAACCACACGTAGTCGACCACGGGGATGTCGTTGGCCTGGAGTATCATCTTCATGGTGATTTTGTCCATGCCGTTGGCGCTGGAGAGGGTGTCGCAGCCGGCGAATGGGATGCCGATCGACTCGAGGACGCCCTCGAAGATGCCGTCCTCGCCGTTGGCGCCGTGGAACACGGGGATCACTACGTCCAATTTAGCGGCCACGCCGTCGCCGAGCAGTGGTTTCTTGCGCAGGTAGAGGTTGTAGTCGTCGTATACCGGCTCCATGTACACCTCTTTGCATTTCTTGAGCAGCGCTGGGATGTCGCGGTAATTGGCGATGTCGAGGAGGGCGTCGCCGGTGTACCAGCGGCCCTTTTTGGAGACGTAGACGGGTGTGATGTCGTATCGGTCGCGGTTGATAGCGGCCATTGCTTGTGAGGCGGAGATTACCGAGATCTCATGTTCGGTGGAGCGGCCTCCAAAGAATACTCCTATATTGGTTTTCATTTCTTGAAAATAAAATTTTTATCGCTTTATCGCTTTGAGGGGGTCGACTGAAATCGATGTAACTCGAGGAAAATCGCCCGAGAGGATCGACTGAAATCGAGAGAAATCGAGGGAAATCGAAAGAAATCGAGCCCGTTATAGGGCGCCTTTTGCCTCTTGCCTTTTGCTTTTGCCTCTTGCCTCTTGCCTTTTTAAATAGCGCCGCGGCGCTATTTAAATGTGTCGGGGAGGTCGTTTTCGTAGAGGACGGTGTCGCCGGGGGCGGCGATGGATTGCAGCACGCGCTGGGCCTCGTTGAACGAGTCGACGGCGTAAACGTGGTCGCTGTCCATTCCCGATTGCTCCAAGCCGGCGAGCAGGGCCTCGCGGTTGTAGTGACCTACGATGATGGCCACGTCGGCCCGGCCGTGGATGTAGGCGCCGAGCTCGCGGTTGAGCTGCTCTTGGCGGTCGCCCAATTCGATCATTCCGGGGGTGATGACGATGCGCTTTCCACCGGTCATGGCTGCGAGCACGTCGAGGGCCATGCGTGAGCCGGTGGGATTGGAGTTGAAGGCGTCGTCGATTATGGTGATGCCGCCGGGAGTGCGTTTGAGGTTGAGGCGATGCTCCACCTGCTCGATTTTCTCCACGGCGTAGCGTATCTTTTGCTCGGGGACCCCCAATTCCAAGGCGACGATCACGGCGGCCATAAGGTTGGAGATGTTGCACTCGCCCACAAGGCGGGTGGTCAATGTCAACTCGCGGCCGTCGGGGCCGACGATGGTGAAAGTGGTTCCGTGTGGGGTGTATTGGATGTCCTTGGCGGTGAATTGGGCGTTGTCGGTGGCCCGGACGGCGTATCGCTTGCAACGGGCGTTTTTGACGGGGCGGCAGGCGGCATATGGGAAGTCGTCGTTGACCACGGCGAGGCCATCGGCTGGGAGAGCGTCGACCAGCTCGAATTTGGTTTTCTGGACGTTTTCGATTGTCTTGAACGATTCCAGATGCTGCTCGCCCACGGCTGTGACGATGCCGATGGTGGGGTGGACAAGGTCGCAAATCTCCTTGATGTCGCCGGGTTGCTTGGCTCCCATCTCTACGATAAACACCTCATTGTAAGGCTTCAACTGCTCGCGGACGGTGCGGATTACGCCTAGCGTGGTGTTGAAGCTTCCAGGGGTCATCAAGGTGTCGAATTGCTCGGAGAGGATACGCTGCAGGTAGTGCTTGGTGGAGGTTTTGCCGTAGCTTCCGGTGACGCCGATGATTTTAAGGTCGGGCATGGAGCGGAGCATCTGGGCAGCCTCGTTGTAGTATTTTTTATTTATGTGAGCCTCAACTGGTTTCAGCAAGAAGTAGGCGATGAAGAGCAGGGCGGGGGAGAGGACAACCGAGGCTACGGCGGCGACGAGACCCCATTTCAGCGACATCACCCCAAGGCCTACGCCGCATGATGCCCCGAGGGCCAAGAGCCACATCACCGAATAGATGCGTGCGGCACGGCGGGTCATCACCAGGGGCTTTTTGTACTTCTTCACCGTGAGGCTATAAGCCTGAACGACAAGGATAACGATAGCGATTGCGGCACCCATTACGAAGTCGATGTTGCGCACCAGCAACAGCAGCAGGGCGATCAGCGTGCCCAGCCGGCCGGGGTTGGTGCTTTCGCCGGCGGTTTTCCACCATCGGGAGTAGCGCTCGGGCCGGTAGCTGTTCTGCTGGAACATCATCAGCTCGCGGCGCGCGACGCGGTCGAAATCGACCGCCGCGGCCACCAGGCCGATAATTGCGATTACCAAATATAATGTGTCGTAACTCATAATTTCGATTTATGGCGCGAAATTACGAAAAACTCACGTAATTTTCCTAAATTTGCCCCCAAGTAATCACATTAATTATCCCACTAGTTATGAAGATCAAATTTCTATCCCTGGCATTAGCTGCCTCTATGATGGCGTTGACAGCTTGCTCGGGCAACAGCGGAGCCAAGGACGACGCTGCCGTTACCGAATCAGTTGACTCCATTGAGGCTGAGGTGGCCGAGGAGGTGCTCGACTCGGTTGATCAAATGATTGACAATCAAGCCGCAGTGGATACTGAGGCCATGAAGGACGTGGTGCTGAAGCTATTCGCCGCAAAGTCGACCAAGGCACAGTACGCATTGATGTCGCCCAAATGGAAGAGCGCCAACAAGATGGTGATGTCCAATGATATGGACGTGCTCGGCATTGGTGGCGAGGAGTCGCTTGTGCCCGGTAGCGCCAAGGTGACGAGTGTTGATGGCGAGAAAGGCGTCGTCAAGGTATCCTACACGGTTGCTTTCCCCAGCGAGGATTACGAGAGCGAGCTGCATAATACGGTGCGCGCCGACTTCACGGTATCCCTTGTCGACGGCAGTTACCTCATCGACAAAATCTCGGACCCGTATTAAAGTCTTTAAGGCTTCAAATTGCAATCATAAAGGATGTAAAACGCTACATGCCCTGGATTGGAAATCACAAAAATGTGATTCCCAATCCAGGGCATGTAGCGTATGGGACGAGTCAAAAAAGTCCCTTTTGAATGGCGCCTAATTTAACAAGGGTTTCCTCTGGGATTACATTTGGAGTTCCATCCCTTGTAGATTATCGGCCAGTTTTTGGGTGATGCGGTTTAATCGATTCATTTGATCGATAGACATTTCACCCTTGACTTTTCCCAGTTTCTCAGCATAAGCCTCGCACTCTTGATAATAATCGAAATACTTGGAAACGGCTCCGGGCTCCTGATTCTGTGCCGCTTTAATTAACGGGATAAATCTGTCAACTAGCTTTTCGTATTGAGCGATTAACTCGTCGATAGAGGCATCTCCATCAATATCCTCAAAATCGCTATCCGCCTCTTGATCTTCGGGATAAAGGGAACGATAGACACTCAAGTCCTCAACGTCGGCAAACAGCTTGTTGATATCCACGTTTGGATCATCACACTTTGAAATGCGGATCGAGCACTCGAGCTCCTTATCGGTTTTGTGGTTAGTAAAGTTGCCTTTAATAAGATTCTCGCCTTGCACGATGGCACTGAAATCACCCGTGTTGAGGCCGTCGGCGTATTCTTGCAATTGGATGCCACCTGGGTTGATGGTGCCCGTCAGCAAAATCGGGTTTTTGTACTTGTTGTAGTAATAATATCCGGCCACATGGTCGTCTTTGACGCCGAAAATAACGGTGAAGGGATATCTGCCGTTGAAATCGCCTTCGCCTTGATAGAGGCCATCAGGTAGGCAGTTGGGGATTACAGGAGCTTCAATCACTTCCTCTTCTTGGGCTTCGGCCTTCTTTTCCCCCTTGCATGCGCTTAAAAACGCAGTTGTAGCAAGAGATAGAATCAGAAGCCAGTTTTGAATTTTGTTACTGGTTTTCATCATGGATGTTTTTGGTTAATAAAAGGTTTCGCCAAAGTTAAAAATTTTTTCTTACAATCCAAGAGTTGGACACTAAGGACAACGAATTTCACGAATGCTCATAAGGAGGACAATTCGTGAAATTCGTTGTTTTTGATGCACCCTTGGGGTCGTTTGGGCTTTTGAAGCGGAGAATTATTGTGCGGCGGTAGCCATCTTGTTCATGATTTTGGTGTAACGAGCGACTTGGGATGGGCTCAGGGAGCCTTTTGCTGAGGAGAGTTTGTCACTCAAATTTTGGGCTTTTTCCATGTAGGTGGCATATTCGCCCATCGCGCTCATGTCGCCGGCTTGAGCTTTCTTGAAGAGACGGATGTAGTTGTCAACAAATTCCTCATAAGAATCAAGCACGGAGTCCCAATTGTCATCAGAAGAAGTAGCCACCTCCACATCATCATCGGAAGAGTAGGAAGAGTAGGAATAGGAAGAAGATGAAGAGGAGGTCTCCGACTCGTCTCTGAAATTGGATGTGATGCGGAATTTAGCGGGCTTGGCGTCACGTGCGAGGTCAAGGTAGAAGCTCTGAGTGTAGGATTCCCCTTCGTTTACCTGATGGAGACCATATTCCGACCAATATTGTGAAGCGTTTTTAGAGTAAAGGGTATTGCCATCCTTGTCCATGACAACGATGCCCAAAGAGGCTTGTTGTTTGTCGTTGATGGGCTGTTTGCATCGCATCTCTACCTTCAGTTCGTCGCCCTTATTACCTTCCAGCACATAAGGCTTGTCGACAACCTCAAAGTAATCGCCAAGGCCACCGGCGATTGTGGTGTCTTCTACTTTTAGTTTTCCATCATCGCCTCCGCAGGAGCTCAGGGCGCACATGGCCGCAATGGCCAGGTAATAAATCTTGTTCATAAGCAAAAACAATTTCCCGGGCGACGGCTCTACGCCACGTTTTATCAGTTATTAGAAAGGTTTATTCAAAACAAAGGAGCAGTCGGCAAGCCGTAATCCCTTCGGGAAAACCTATGTCTCCTTGGCTTGGCGGCGCATGTGGGGCGGCCGTGGGACAAAGGTAGGGAGAAATTTTGGGGAATGAAGATAAAGGGTTGAGAATGAACCAAAGTGAACCAAATTACCCCAGTTCGGGATAAATACTATTCACCAGGTGGCATTTGAGCGTGGT
>CAZLSW010000068.1:0-17838 GCA_964562375.1 uncultured Muribaculaceae bacterium
TCCCCACATTATCAAATAATTATGCCACTTTTTTATCCCGAACTGGGGTAATTTGAGAAAGTTGAAAGTTGAAAGTTGAAAGTTGAAAGTTTCTAGTTTTTAGTTGGGGGAACGCAATTGAGGCGTTGGGGGCTGATACATTGGTGGTTTTGAAACCATTATTACTTTATTAACAATCCAAATAAAATTTTTATCAAAAATTTTGACGTTTTTACTCGCGAATAATTGTTATATTCGCACCGTGAAATGATTCACAAGCCAAAAGCATGTAAATAAACGTACGACCATGATATACAATTTCCGTATCGTAAGCGACGAAGTGGACAACTTCAAACGCGAAATAAAAATCGACGCCGACGCGACGTTCCTCGAGCTAAAAAACGCAATCTGCGACGCCGTGGGCTACGACAAAAACCAGATGTGCTCTTTCTTCCTGTGTGACGAAGATTGGGAAAAGGAGCGCGAAATCACCCTCGAGGACATGGGGGCCGACTCGGATCAGGACGTCTACCTCATGGACGAGACAATTCTTTCAGACGAGATCGACGACGAGGGCCAAAAACTGATGTTCACCTTCGACTACATGACCGACCGCTCTTTCTACATCGAGATGAAGGAGATGATTACCGGCAAAACCCTGAAGGACCCCTTGTGCACCCTTTCCGTTGGTCAGGCACCGCCACAGGAGATGGCTTTCGAGGAATTTGACGCCAAAGCCGACGCTAAGGCCCGCCAAGCAGCCGCCGACATGGACATCGACGAGGACTTTTATGGCTCTTCGGAGTACAACGACGACGAGTTTGACGCGGCAGGTTTCGACGAGATGACCTTCGACGACTAACTACAAAGTGGCTGGCTGGACCCACCGCACCGAGCTTCTGGTAGGCGAGGAGGAGATGCGCCGCATCAGCGGGCTTCGGGCAATCGTGCTCGGAGTGGGTGGCGTAGGCTCGTGGACCGCCGAGGGGCTGGTGCGCTCAGGCATCGGGGCTATCACCCTGGTCGATGCCGACCGTGTGGCCACGAGCAATATCAACCGACAGCTCCCGGCGCTCCACTCCACCGTGGGAGAGCCCAAAGTGGAGGTACTAGCACAGCGCCTACTCGACATCAACCCCGACCTGGAGGTCACTACCCGCTTTGAGCGCTATTGCCCGGCCACGGCTCCTACCTATGATTGGGACCAATACGACATCATCATCGACGCCATCGACTCGCTGAGCGACAAGGCCCTGCTCCTTCAGGAAGCCAGCCGCAGCGAGCGCGGACGCGTGTTCTCATCCATGGGTGCCGCGCTGAAAATGGATCCCACCAAATTGCAAGTGGCCGAATTCTGGAAAGTAAAAGGGTGCCCACTGGCACGCGCCCTTCGCACGAAGTTGCGGAGAGCGGGGGCTGAGCTTGGAGGGCCCGTGACTTGCGTTTACTCGGAAGAGCTAGTGTCGGGCCGGGGACGACCCGACCTCCATTCTACTGAGGACGCGGTGTCGGCCGGGGGACGACCCGACCTCCATTCTACTGAGGAGCCGATGAGTTACGGCAAAGTGGCTGTCAACGGCACATGGCCCACGGCGGTGATGATGCAAGGATTGTTGCTGGCCAATATCTCTTTGCGTCATGAGTAACATCTTTATCCCATCTTGGCAACAAAAAATCGGGGTGTATGCCCTGCCGTGTCGCGAATTTTGCTTAAATTTGCCAAAAATATAAACCCCAAGCTAAAACCCCTTCACAATGGACAAAGAGACCCAAAACCTCATGACGCGCGCAGCCAACAACATTCGCGTGCTTGCCGCCTCGATGGTCGAAAAAGCCAAAAGCGGACACCCCGGTGGCGCAATGGGTGGCGCCGATTTCGTCAATGTGCTTTACTCGACGTTCCTGGTCACCGACCCTGACGATCCCACGTGGATAGCCCGCGACCGCTTCTTCCTCGACCCGGGTCACATGTCGCCAATGCTGTACTCGACCCTGGCCCTCACCGGCAAATACACCACCGACGAGCTGCAGCAATTCCGCCAGTGGGGTTCCGTCACCCCGGGTCACCCCGAGCTTGACCCCAAGCGTGGCGTTGAGAACACCTCGGGCCCCCTCGGGCAAGGTCACTGTATGGCCGTGGGTTGCGCCATTGCCGAGCGTTTCTTGGTGGCTCGTTTTGGCGAGGCTATCGCCCATAAGACCTACGCGTTCATCTCCGACGGTGGTGTGCAGGAGGAGATCTCTCAGGGCGCCGGTCGTATCGCCGGGTTGCTGGGGTTGCATAATTTAATAATGTTCTACGACGCCAACAAGGTGCAACTGTCGACCATGGTAGCCGACGTCGACCAGGAGGATGTCGCGGCCAAATACCGCGCTTGGGGATGGGACGTCATCGAAATCGACGGCACCGATCCCGCAGCCATCGCCGACGCGCTTACCAAGGCACAGGCATCAACCGAGCGTCCCACATTAATTATAGGTCACACCGTAATGGGCCGTGGCGCCGTAACAAAGGATGGTGAAGCTTTCGAGGGAAAAACCTCAACCCATGGGCAGCCCCTATCAAAGTCGGGCGCCGACTATCCGGCCACCGTGCGCAACCTGGGTGGCGACCCCGAGAATCCGTTTGTGATCTGGGACGACGTCAAGGATCTTTACGCCAAGCGAGCCGACGAGCTACGAGCTATCGTCAAGAAGCGTCGCGACGCCTTTGAGGCTTGGGAAAAGGCCAATCCCGAGCAAGCCGACACCCTCAAGGGCTATATAGAGGGTCGCCTGCCTGAAATCGACTATGAGGCAATCGTGCACAAGGCCGACCAGGCCACCCGCACGGCCTCGGCCAATGTGCTTGCCGAGCTGGCCCGCAAAGTGGGCAACATGATCGTGTCGTCGGCCGACCTGGCCAACTCCGACAAGACCGACGGATTCCTTAAACAGACCCACGCCCTTGCCAAGGGCGACTTCACCGGGGCCTTCCTTCAGGCTGGCGTTTCCGAGTTGACGATGGCCTCGCTGATGAACGGTATCGTGCTTCACGGAGGCATGATCGCCGGTTGTGGCACGTTCTTCGTGTTCAGTGATTACGAGAAACCCGCCGTCCGCCTTTCGGCCCTAATGGAGCTTCCCGTGAAATATATATGGAGCCACGACGCGTTCCGCGTGGGCGAGGACGGCCCCACCCACGAGCCTGTCGAGCAGGAGGCCCAGATACGCTTGCTGGAGCAGATGGACAACCTCAGCGGCAAGATGGCCATGCTGGTACTTCGCCCGGCCGACTCAGCCGATACCACTGTGTGCTGGCAAATGGCCATGGACAACCGTGAGTGTCCCACAGGCCTTATCCTTTCGCGTCAGGACATCAAGGATCTGCCCTCAGTAACCGGCGACCGCTACCGCGAGGCCCAAGGCGCGCGGCAAGGAGGCTATGTGGTGATGGACTCGCCTCATCCCCAGGTGGTAATGGTGGGTAACGGATCGGAAGTTTCATTGCTGTGCGACGTTGCCGTGCTGCTCGAGGCCGAAGGGATCCAGAGCCGCGTGGTTTCGGTTCCCTCCATCGGCCTGTTCATGCGCCAGGATGAGGAATACCGGGAGTCGGTGATTCCCCATGGCGTGCATGTGTTCGGTCTCTCGGCCGGGTTGCCCGCGTCGCTGCGCGAGGTGTGCGGGCCCCACGCCTACATCTACGGTTTGACCCGTTTTGGAGCCTCGGCTCCCTACAAAGTGCTCGACGAGAAATTCGGTTACACGCCCCAAAACATCCTCAACGAGGTGCTCGGGTATCTCCATCGACGCCTGTAAGGTTAACATTTCGTCCCCAAATTGGGCATTTTAGCTCATTTTGTGAAAAATTTTTGCACAATTTTGCGTCAATTAAGAAAAAATGCTTAACTTTGGCGCAAAATTGGTCTATTACAATCAAGCACATAAAAATCAATATTCATTTAACTTATATGAAGAAGCTTACTTTACTTGCATGTGCATGTGTTCTTGCCCTTGGTCAAACTCTTGCCGCCCAGGAGCAAGCGCAAGAAATCACTTATGTTGACGATTGCTCGCAGGGCTATCTGTTCAACCGTTTCAAAGACAACTGGTTCATCACGGGTGAGGGTGGTATTGGTATCCACTTCTCCGAGCACGGCTCGGCTCGCGACTGGAAGGACCGTTGGGAGCCCACCGCCGGCCTTTATGTAGGCAAGTGGTTCTCGCCCCTCTTGGGTGTACGCGTCGGTGCCAACTGGCAGAAGATGAAAGCCCTCTCTGAGATTGGCAGCCAATACGACGAAATGTATGGCAAATACTACAAGCAGGTTTACTCGGAGGTAGGCGTACTCTCTGATGTGATGTTCAACGTTACCAACTGGGTATGTGGTTACCATCCCGGACGCATCTACAACCTCGGCGTATACGTCGGTGGTGGCGCTTACTGGGCATTCAAGAAGACCTGGGACGCCAACGGCGATGTTGACTGGAAGAACGCTCACGACCGCGTGATCGCTTGGCGCTGCGGTATCACCAACACCTTCAACGTATCGAAGCAAGTGCAGATCGGTCTCGACCTCCGCTTTGTCGCTACCGACAACCACTCCAACGAGCTCACCTACACCAACAAGACCTCTTACAACGCACAGGCTCTCTTGAACGTTACCTACCTGTTCAAGAAGCGCGAGTGGAGCTGCCCCGTTGTTCCCGTATGCCCCGAGCCCGAGAACTGCGACGCTTACATCGCTCGCCTGCAGGCTGCCGACGCTCGCATCAACGACCTCGAGCGTCAGCTCAAGGACTGCCTCAACCGTCCTCAGCCCCAGCCCGTTGTTGAGAAAGCTCCTCTTGCTACCGTTTACTATCCCATCAACGTGTACAAGATGTCGAAGACCGACGCTACCGTTCTTGAGGCTGTTGCCAACGTGATGAAGGACAACCCCAACAAGCAGTATGTCCTCACCGGCTGGGCCGACAACTACACCGGCAACGACCAAATCAACACCCGTCTCCGCCACAACCGCGTGAACGGCGTAGCCAAGTATCTTGAGAAGCAGGGCGTTCCCTCCTCGCAGCTCGACGTTACCATCAACAATGGCAACCTCTGCGACCTCGGCGAGAAGTACGTGGCTCTCGACCGCGCTGTCACCATCGAGGAGAAATAATCCATCCCCTCACATATCCCACAAAAGCCGTCCCACCCCGGGGCGGCTTTTTTATACATTTCTCCAAAAGAATCGACTTATTTGTGGATTTAGAAAAAATAATGTATATTTGCGATAGAAAATTGACATCTTAATTCTTAAATGATTGAAATCCAAGGCATAGATCAACGAATGATCGCCAATAATGTAGAACCATTTGAACCTACCCATCCTGGCGAGTTATTGAAAGATGAACTGGAATTTCGCAAGCTTACGCAAAAGCAAGTAGCGCGAGAAATGGGTGTGTCATATACGGTGTTGAATGATATTCTGTATGATCTTTTGACCACCAAACGTGACAAATCATTTGCTCAACGCTTGGCTCAAGTAAGAAAAATCGCGGCCGTCCTCTGACACGGTCAATCACCGTCCGACATCAAGTTAATCCTTAAATACTCTCCTACTATGATTATCGGCATTCCAAAAGAGATTAAGAACAACGAGAACCGCGTGGGAGCTACCCCCGCGGGAGTGAAAGAACTTGTCCAACACGGCCACACCGTGTACGTGCAGGCCACGGCAGGCGACGGCTCGGGATTCCCCGACGACGCCTACGTCAAGGCTGGCGCCACTATCCTCCCAACGATCGAGGACGTCTACGCCAAGGCCGAGATGATTGTCAAGGTGAAAGAGCCCATCGAGCCTGAGTATCCGCTGATTCGCCCCGACCAGATCGTGTTCACCTACTTCCATTTCGCCTCCGATCGGGAGTTGACCGAGGCCATGTTGCGCGACCGCGCCGTTTGCATCGCCTATGAAACGGTCATTGGCCCTCATGGCGGATTGCCTCTGTTGACCCCCATGAGCGAGGTGGCGGGACGCATGTCGGTGCAAGAAGGCGCCCGTTTTCTGGAGAAACCGCAAGGCGGAAAGGGCATACTGCTGGGAGGCGTGCCCGGAGTAAAACCCGCCAAGGTTCTCATTCTCGGTGCGGGCACCGTGGGGCGTAACGCGGCTTGGATGGCCGCTGGCCTGGGGTGCGACGTTACCATCACCGACATCTCGCTGCCTACCCTGCGCCACGTGGCCGAGGTGATGCCTAAAAATGTCAAGACACTTTTCTCCTCGCGCCACAACATCGAGCAGGAGCTTCCCACGACCGACCTTGTGATCGGCTCGGTGCTCATTCCCGGGGCCAAGGCTCCCAAGCTCGTGACAAAGGATATGCTGGCGTTGATGCAGCCAGGCTCGGTACTCGTCGATGTGGCTATCGACCAAGGTGGCTGTTTCGAGACGTCGGTACCCACCACCCACTCCAAACCCACCTACGAGGTTGACGGCATCATCCACTACGCGGTGGCCAATATTCCTGGCGCCGTTCCCTTCACCTCCACACTGGCTCTCACTAATGCCACGCTGCCCTATGCCCTGCAGATCGCCGACCTTGGCTGGCAAGAGGCTTGCCGTCGCGACCCGGGTCTCGCCGAGGGTGTCAACATGGTAGACGGCCATATCACCTACAAGGCAGTGGCCGAGGCTTGGGATCTCCCTTACACGCCCTTGAAATTGTAGCCCCGCGCTTCTAAAACAAAAGCTTGCGCCTCGTAATAACATTATTACGAGGCGCAACTATTTTATAGTAAGGGATTTACTTACTGTCGAGCTGGCGGAGGAGGGTGTTGACGGCTGTGTGGAGCTGGGTGTCCTCGCCGGTGACAATGGTCTCGGGGGAGTTGGCTACCTTTATGTCAGGCTCGAGCTGGGAGTTCTCAAGGTATGTGCCCTCGGCTGTACGGTAACCGATCACAGGGATGCCGTAGATTAGGGTTGGGTCTTGCATTGTCACCCAGTTGACCGAGGTCATGGTGCCCGGAACAGGCATGCCCACCAGCTGTCCGATTCCCTTGTGCTTGTACACCCAGGGCGTTCCATGAGCGTTGCTGTAGCAAGGCTCGGCCATTACCATTATGGATGGCTTGTTCCAGCGTCGCGAGGGCATGTCGCACACGTCCTGTCCGCGTATTTCCTGCGTGAGGTATTTCTCGCCCGAGAGGAGGACCTCGATGTCCTCGTGGAGACGACCGCCGCCGTTCCAGCGTATGTCAACCACCACGCCCTCGCATTGGGCATACTTGCCCATCAGCTCGCTGTAAACACGGCGGAAGCTGTCGTCGTCCATCGATTGGATGTGGACATAGCCGAGACGACCCTTGCTCCACTTCTCCACGTCGGCGGCACGGGCTTTCACCCAACGCTCATAAAGCAGGTCGCTTTCCTTGCCGCGTGTAATGGGGATAATCACTTCCTCCCAACGGCGCCCCGTGGAGGGATCGTAGAGGTTGACCAATGTCTTTTTGCCCTTGCGGTCGAGCAGGGCCGAGGCGTAATCGACGTCGCCGGCAAGCACCTCGCCGCCAATCTGCTCAATCACCACGCCCGCCTTGATCTTGGAAGTGGCGTTGTCGCAGGGACCTCCCTCGATCACCTCAGCCACTTTCAGGCCAGGGCCGTCGTAAGCCACGTCGTATAACAGGCCCAGTGATGCGGTAGCGTCGCCCGAAGCCCCGGGGCGATATCGTCCGCCTGTGTGTGACACATTAAGCTCGCCCAAAAGCTCGGAGAGCATCTCAGCGTAGTCGCGGTTGTTGTCGATATGGGGCAGGAATTGCTTGTAGTGGTCGCTGAGCGAAGTCCAGTCGACCCCGTGCATATCCTTGGTGTAGAATCGCTCGCGCTCTTGGATGACCATATCGTTGAACATATATTCGCGCTCGCGCGCGGGGTCGATTTTCAGCGTGCCGTTCATGGCCACGTTGGAGAGCTTTTCACCCTTTACCTCCATCTTTTTAATCATGGAAGGGCCGATTATGAACAGATTTTTACCCTCGGCATCGGGGAAGAAGGCGAGGCCTTTGCCGTCCAATTTCGACACAGTTTTGTCCTCTTTCTTGCGCAGATCGCGTTTCCACAGGTCCTGGCCTTGCTCAAATGCGGTAAGATAATAGAGGGTCTCGCCGTCGGGGGTGATCCATGCGTCGGCCATGTCGGAGGAGGCGGGAGTAAGGCGATAGAGGCGGGAGTCCAAACCTTTGGTTTCCAAAAAAGTAGCCTTCACCTTTGATTCTTCCTTGTTTTCTTCATCGCTATCGGCTTTTTTGTCCTTTTTGCCTTTTTTGGCGGTGGCGGCAGGCTTGTCGATGGTCTTTTTGTTTGACTTCTCAGCCTCTTTTTTCAGGGCATAGTCCTCCTCGGAGAGGAAGTAGCGGTCGGCGGCTTCTTGGTTGAGGAACAGGATCATAGCGTCGTACATTGAACCCCAAGAGGCGTGGTTGCGCATGCCATAACGCTCGCTCAGGAACACGATTGCTTGGCCGTCCATCGCCCAGCGCGGGTTGGAGTCGAAGTAGCCAGAGTGGGTTAGGTCGGTCACCTCGCCCGAGTCAACGTTTACCAAGGCAATGTCGGTGTAGGGGTCGCGGCCGTTCATGATTGCCTCCATCACGATCCACTTGGAGTCGGGGCTCCAGCGGTAGATCATCTGATTAGGGTAACGGCCGGGGGTAATGGTGGAATCGGTCAATTGTTTAACAGCTTTGGAAGCGGCGTCCATTACCATGAGGCGATTGCGGTCGGCCACGAAAGCGAGTTTCTTCCCGTCCGGGGAATACTGTGGCTGGGAGCGCTCCACGCCGTCGTCGGGGAACAGTGCGGTTTCCTCTATCTTGCTGGCGTTGGGGAAGTTAGGGTCCTCCTTGCGGGTCAATCGGACCTCATAGATATTGTTTCGTCCTGAGCGGTCGGAGGCATAGACAAGTGAGCGGGCGTCGCTGCCCCAGGAGATGCCGCTTTCGGCCTGGGGAGTGAAGGTGATTTGGTTGGTGGTGGGATACTCCACCGAGGTGGTCAACACCTCACCGCGCTGGATTACAGCCACTGAGGTGCCGTCGGGCGACACGGCGGCATCACGTCCACCGGCTTTCACGTTGAGTTTCTTGATTGGGTCACCCCAATCCTCAACTATCGTAATATCAAGCTTTTGCGGAGCATTGTCACCTTTTTTCAAGTAGATTTCGCCATCCCACGTCATGGCCAATGTGCCATCCTGGGCTTGGGAGAGGAAGCGCACGGGGTGAGTATGGAAATCGGTAAGTGGCTTGGCATCACCTCCTTGCACTGGCATGGCATAGAGGTTGATAGCTGAGTCGCCAGCGCGCTCGCTAAGCAGGTAAATAGTTGAGCCATCGGGACTTACCACGGGATTACGATCCTCACCGGGACGATTGGTCAAGTTGGTGTGCTTTCCTGTGGCCACGTCGTAGCGCCAGATGTCGCGGGTGACTGAAGAGGTGTGATGTTTGCGCCACTCGTCCTCGAAGCCTTTAACATCCTGATACACAAAGAATGAGCCATCGGGGCTCCATGACAACATTTCGGCGGGCGTACCCAATATTTGTGTCACTTTACCACCCTCGATGGGCACGGTGTAGACCTGCGTCATTCTCGAGGTGGGGAACATGGCGGAAGATTGGGGAGCTTGAATGGCAGCAGAGAAGATAACGGCTTTGCCATCGGGGGTGAAAGCCTGCGGAATTTCTCCCACCGAATTCCAAGTCAAGCGGGTAGCGGGGCCACCGTCGGATGGCATTATGTATATGTCGTCGTTGCCGTTTCGGTCGGAGGCAAAGGCGATTAAAGAACCGTCGGGGCTCCATACGGGTACCGACTCGTAGCTCGGCTGGGTGGTTAATCTTGTGGCTTTGCCGCCAGTAACGGGCACGGTGTAAATGTCGCCGCGGTAGGTGAAGGCCACGCGGTCGCCCTTAGGGGAAATCTTCACGTCGCGGAGCCACAAAGGGGACACCGCCGAGGTTCCGAAGCCTATCACCGCCGCCAATGCGGCCAATGTATATCGTCTCATGCTGTAAATGTTGGTTTATTCAAGTTTTTGCAAAAATAGCATTTTTCAGGCAAACTGGCAAGTGATTCCCAACCAATCACCTATTTCTTTTGTATATATGATATATATTTGATATATTTGCAAAAAATTTTTCTCATGAACACTTACGCCCCCACAAGCAGCAACAACCAGTTCAAAGCCAAACAGCGCAAAATCATCGAATTGCCAATTGATGAGATGCGTGTATTGTCTATGCATGCCGCTTCTCAAGGAATGAGCCTCAAGAAATATATTGAGCATTGCATGGTAGATCGGGCACATTCTCTACAGTTGGAAGTAACGGAAAATCCTAGTCCAAGCCAAGACCCATGGTTTGACGATCCACAAAATCTAGCCTCATTAGACAGGGGAATGACAGATATCAAAGCTGGACGCGTAAGGAAAGTGTCCTTGGAGGATATTCATAATCTTTTGGGATTACAGCCATGACATATACCCTGGAGATCACCCAAGAAGCAGAGATTCATCTTCAAGTTTGGAGGAAATCAGGCTCCCAAAAAGACCTCAATAAGATCTATACCTTCTTCAAGGAACTAACGGAACACCCAAAGACTGGGACCGGACACCCTGAACCGCTGAAAGGCAATCGACAAGGGCAATGGAGCCGCAAAATAAACAAAAAAGACCGTTTAATTTACACCATTGTTGATGAGACAGTCACCGTGACTGTCATCTCAGCGTTAGGTCATTATCAAGATAAATAGAATAGACCATGAAAGTAGTGAATTTTGGGGAGTTCCCCTCGTTGATCAGCCAGTATATGATGGAGTTGCGCGACGTGACTATCCAGCAGGATCCCATGCGTTTCCGCCGCAACCTGGAGCGCATAGGCCAGATTATGGCGTTCGAGATCTCGCGCACGCTGCATTACCGCACGGTTGAGACCCAAACGCCCCTCGACCGCGCAAAGTGCCATGTGATTGACGACAAGGTGGTGCTGGCCACCATTTTCCGCGCCGGCATACCGTTCCACCAGGGGTTTCTCGACTATTTCGACCGGGCCGAGAACGCTTTCGTGTCGGCTTACCGAAAATACAAGGAGAAGGAGAATTTCGACGTGTTCATCGAGTACCTGGCGTCGCCTCGCTTGGACGGCAAGGTGCTGATTATCGCCGACCCCATGCTGGCAACGGGAGCGTCGATGGAGCTGAGTTACAGGGCGTTGCTCACCAAGGGAGAGCCTGCCCACATCCACGTGGCCTCGGTGATCGCCTCCAAGGTGGCCATCGATTATATCAAGTCGACCTTCCCCGAGAAAAAGACCACCATCTGGGCCGGTGCCATTGATGACGAGATCAACGCCCATTCCTATATCGTGCCGGGCCTGGGCGACGCCGGCGATCTTGCCTACGGCATCAAGGAGTAACCGGGATGAGGCTCGCGGGGAAAATATTGGTATTCATCACGTTATGCTGTCTTGGGTTCTCGGGAGCGGCAAATAGCAACGTGACGGCTCTCGACTCGCTGCTGAGCGTGCTTGACCAAGAAATTCCCCAACGCTTCACCTATATCGCTGAGCGCCAACACAAAATCACGCAGTCGCGCCGCGACCTGAGCGGGGTTACGCCCAACGATACCGACGCCTACAACATCCTCCGCACCCTCTACGAGCTGTATCGTCCCTACGACATCGACTCGGCCCTGCTCGTGGCACGCATGCGCCTCGAAGCCGCCCGTCATATCGGCGACCCATCCAAAATCATGTCGTCGCGACTCAACATCGCCGAGAGCAGCATCGCGGCGGGCAGCTACCACACGGCCCTCCACCTGCTCGACAGCCTCGACCGCTCCCAAATGCGTGATTATCACCTACGTTACACCTACGACCTCTACCAACGCCTATGGCACCGGTTGGCACTCAACGACGGCGTTCTCTCCCAGCGTCGTCGCTACGAGATGCTGGAAAAGGTGTACCTCGATTCCCTCGCCCTATACCCCCGCCAACGCGACAAACTCAATTCACGCGACCTTATCAACCGCGCCCAAGCATTCTACAAAGGGGGCCAAACGGCCAAAGCCAAAACCGATCTTGCCGAGGCGGCCCTGCTTGACGTGCGCAGCGGCCGTCGCGACATGGAATCGTTGATGAGATTGGCCTACATCCTCTGCCAAGAGGGTGATTATGAGCGGGCCTACCTTTACAACACCACGGCTCTCAAGGAGGCAAGCGACGCCCACGCGCAAGCCCGCACAACCGAGATACTCCAAGCCGCCGCCGTTATCGACCAAGCCCACACGGCCATGATGGCCCAATCGATGCGCAATCAACGAGTGGCACTGGCGATCATCGCCGCGTTAGCCCTGCTGGCCATCCTGGCACTGGTTTTCGCCCTGTGCAAAGCCCGCTCCCAACGTCGCGCATCCCGACGACTGGAAGAAGCCAACCGGGAGCTCGAGGAGTCGAATCGTCGCAAAGAGCTATACATCAGCCAATTATTCGACATACATAGCCGCCATATCGTGCAACTTACCGCAATACGAAAACAAGCTCTACAACAGTTGCGTGCCGGACGGCTCGAGCAGCTCGAGAAATCGCTATCCTCCCACAACGCCGAAAACGCCGAGTTGCAAGGAATGTACACCCGCTTCGACGAGATGTACTTGTCGATGTACCCCGATTTCCTTAAGGAGTACAACCAAAAGGTGCACCCAGAACATCGTGTCGACCCCGAGACGCGCACCCTCACCCCCGAGTTGCGCGTGCAAGCTCTCATCAACATGGGCATTACCGATAGTGGCCGTATCGCACGGCTCCTCCACTATTCCCCGCAGACGGTGTACAACTACCGCTCACGCCTGAAAACGCGCCTACTCGAAGCCTAATCTCAACCTACTTCACCCAATAGCCAATCACCTGACATTCAAGCAAATCAATCTACCTAAAAGCTACCTTAAAGGCTCGCTGTATAGCAGAAAGAGAAATTTTGGTTGATGGTATCATTCGATTTTGGCCTGCGGCTCCCTCGCTACGCTCGCAAAATCTCAAATACCCTGGATGATTCTCGGCTGACACTTACCCCCACCTTGCGCAGGCTCCGCCAGCGCTGCGGTGGGGGCTACTTTCCCGGCCAAGCTCCGCCAGGCCCGCTGAGACTTCCGCAGTAGATTCGCGTCACCTCAGTCTGCGTTAGTCTGCGCAAGTCCGCGTGCAAACAATCATGTATACCACCGAAGAAGCCTCGCGTTAAAAAAATCTGCTTGGAAATCGCCTTCAGCGGGGGAGTAACAAAGGCATCGCTCCTCTTGACTTTTGCCTCTTGACTCTTGACTCTTGACTTTTGCCTCTCGCGTCACTTCTGGCCGATGCGGGTGTAGGTGAAGCCGAGGGATTGCAGCTCGTCGCGCGACCAGATGTTGCGGCCGTCGACCACGACGTTGCCCCGCATGGCTTTGCGGATGACGTTCCAGTTGGGCATACGGAATTGTCGCCACTCGGTCATCAGGGCCACCGCGTCGGCGCGGTCCACGCAGTCGTAAAGGTCGCGGCAGTAGGTCACCTTGTCGCCCAAGCGGCGGCGGCACTCGTCCATGGCCACGGGGTCGAACACCCTCACCACGGCTCCCTGCGCCAGCAATTTCTCGACAACAACCAGTGCGGGCGACTCTCGCATATCGTCGGTCTCAGGCTTGAACGAGAGGCCCAAGACAGCCACCGTCTTGCCCTTCACGTCGCCCAAGTAGCGGGCCAATTTCTGATACACAACGTGCTTCTGGCGAGCGTTTACCCTCTCAACGGCCTCTATCACCTCCAGGCGAAGGCCATGCTCCACCGCGGTGTGAGCCAACGCTTTAACGTCCTTGGGGAAGCATGAGCCGCCGTAACCGCAACCAGCGTAGAGGAATTTTTGGCCGATTCGCGGGTCACTGCCGATGCCTTGGCGCACCTTGTCGACGTCGGCACCCACGGCCTCGCACAGGTTGGCAATATCGTTCATGAACGAGATACGGGTGGCCAGCATGGCGTTGGCGGCGTATTTGGTCATCTCGGCCGAGGGGATATCCATGAAAATCACGCGCATGTTTTGGATCATGAACGGCTTGTAGAGCTGCTCCATCATGGTGCGGGCACGGTCGCTGTCGGTGCCGACGACCACTCGGTCGGGGCTCATGAAATCCTTGATAGCGGCTCCCTCTTTCAGGAATTCAGGGTTGGAGGCCACGTCGAATGGCACCTCCACGCCCCGTGCTGCCAATTCCTCGTATATGGCGGCTTTCACCTTGTAGGCGGTACCCACTGGGACGGTTGATTTCGTCACGAGAATGGTGTAGCGGTTGATCAGGCGACCGAACTGGCGTGCCACGTCCATCACATAGCGCAGGTCGGCCGAGCCGTCATCGTCGGGAGGTGTGCCGACGGCCGAGAACACCACGTCGACGTCGTCGATCACGTCGGCCAGATTGGTGGTGAATTTCAGGCGCCCGTATCCCATGTTGCGATGGGCAAGTTCCTCCAGCCCAGGCTCATAAATGGGAATCTCACCGCGGCGCAAGCGGTCGATTTTGGCCGCGTCGACGTCGACACATGTCACATGGTTGCCCACCTCGGCGAAACAGGTGCCGGTCACCAGCCCCACGTATCCCGTTCCTACAATTGCTATATTCATGACGTATCGAAATTGTGAGCGACAAATTTACGCGATTTTCCCCGTTTATTTGCTACCTTTGTGAAAAATTTGAATCATGGAAGTAGTATATTGCGACAACCATATCGTGGTGGTCAACAAGGCCCCCGGGGAGATAGTACAAGGCGACAAGACGGGCGACCGTCCGCTGGTTGAGGACGTGAAGGCGTGGATCAAGGAGACCTACGCCAAGCCCGGCAACGTGTTTTGCGGGGTGGTTCACCGCCTTGACCGCCCCGTGGGTGGGTTGGTGGTGTTTGCCCGCACGTCCAAAGGATTGGCGCGGATGAACGAGCTGTTCCGCGACGGCGGGGTCGACAAGCGTTACTGGGCCATCACCCGCAACCGTCCACCCAAGGACGAGGACGAGTTGACGGGCTGGATCACCTCCAACGAGCGCAACAACAAATCCTACGTCTCCCCTACCCCCAAGCCCGGGGCCAAGGAGGCGCGCCTACGCTACAAGCTAATCGGCCAAAGCGACCGTTATTATCTGCTTGAGGTGCAATTGCTTACAGGTCGCAAACACCAAATACGCGCCCAGTTGGCTTCCATCGGCTGTCCCATCAAGGGCGACTTGAAATATGGCGACAAGCGGTCCAATCCCGATGGGTCTATATCACTGATTGCCAAGCATATCGAGTTTGACCAACCCATTTCCAAGCAGCACGTGTCGCTCGACGCTCCCGTGCCGGACGACACCCTTTGGCAAGCCCTTGTCGCAACCGTAAAACCCTAAATTCCAGACGATTATGCAAGATTACCCAAGAATAGTGTTCCTCGGCACACCCGAGTTTGCAGTAGAGAGCCTTAACGCGCTGGTTGACAACGGATTCAACGTTGTAGGAGTGGTGACGATGCCCGACAAGCCAGCCGGTCGCGGCCACCGCATGTTCCAATCGCCCGTGAAGCTGAGGGCGTTGGAGCTGGGGCTGCCCGTGTTGCAACCCGTTAAGCTGCGCGACCCCGAGTTCTTGGAGCAACTACAGGCGCTAAATGCCGACCTATTTATCGTCATCGCTTTCCGCATGTTGCCCGAGGTGGTGTGGCGCATGCCGCGGCTGGGCACGTTCAACCTCCATGCCTCGCTGCTGCCCCGCTATCGCGGCGCCGCCCCCATCAACTGGGCCGTGATCAACGGCGACACCGAGACGGGCGTCACCACCTTCTTCCTGAGCCATGAGATCGACACCGGCGACATCATCGCCCAAGAGCGAGTGGCCATCAACCCCGAGGACAACGTGGGCGACGTGCACGACCGCCTGATGGCCTTGGGAGCCAAGCTGACGGTCGACACCGTGCGGCAAATCGTCGACGGCACCCTCCACACCATCCCGCAGGACCAGCTCATCACCGCGGGCGAACCAGCCACCCCCGCGCCCAAGATTTTCAAGGACACCTGCCGTATCGACTGGACGCAGCCCGCCGAGCGCGTCCACAACCTCGTGCGGGGACTGTCCCCCTACCCCGCCGCGTGGACCGAACTTGTCGACGCCGCCGGCAACACCATCACCTCCAAAATCCTCGCTACCAGAATACTCGATAGTGAAACATCGGAACGCGGTTGTCGCTCCAAAAATATACTGGCGCTCACCTGTGGCGACGGCCGCGAGCTGGAGATCGTCACCCTCCAGCCCTCGGGCAAGCGCCCGATGGACGCGGCCTCCTTCCTGCGCGGTCTCCACAGCCCCATCACCCGCGCCAAATAAAGGGGATGAGACTAATGAGACTATGATACTAAGCATAAAGCGCTATTTATCAATGGATTAAGAGAAAGTATCAAGTATCATTAGTATCATTGGGGTTTCTCGACGGGAGTAGGACAGAGAAAGGGTCGATTATACATCTTATACATCACAAAACAAGCTAATTAGTTGACATTAGGCATTTTATCGTTATATATAATGTATAACATGTATAATGGGCCCTCCCCCCCGGGGGTGGAAAAAAATTAATGGCTTTTGGTGAAAATGACATATTCGACCCCTTAACTGGGCCGTAACTTCGCGGTGTACCATAATCCAAAAAACCATAAACAAAACGCTATGGAACACCGATTCGTACTAGAAAAGTACCACCGCGAGCGACGCTATACATGCCCCGCTTGCCACCGCCCCCATTGCTATACGCGCTACGTCGATAGCCAGGGCGAAATTGAGTTGCCGATGGAGTTCGGTCGTTGCGACCACGAGGGCTCCTGCGGTTATCACCGACCTCCCTCCAAGGACGACGTCAAGGAAGCACTCAAAGGGCTTCCATTACACACCCCCCTGAAGGTTCCACCCACTGTGGCCAAACCCAAAGCGAAACCTTCGTTTATCCCCGACAATCTGGTGCAGGCCACCATGTGGTCGTTCCAGGAGAATCCTCTTTACCGATTCCTAAGCAAAGTGTTCGGCGAGGCCGACACCGCCCGATTGATGGTGTGCTATGGCGTGGGAACGTCCAAGATGTGGGGTGGAGCCGCGGTCTTTTGGCAGAGGGACATCAACCAGCGAGTGCGCACAGGCAAGGTGATGGGTTACGACCCTGAGACAGGCCATCGCATCAAGCAGCCACATCCGCTGATGAACTGGGCGCACGTGTTGCTGCGCGACAAGATCCAAGGGAAAAGAACCTCGGACGGACACTCCGACGAGTATCTACTTGAGCAGTGTTACTTCGGCGAACACCTGTTGAGCAAGGTTCCACTCGATTTCCCGATCTACATCGTCGAGAGCGAGAAAACGGCATTGATAGCCCGAGGCTTCTGTCCCAACGCCCTGTGGATAGCCACCGGGGGTATCAGCAATCTGCGGCCGTCACGCGCCCTTAAAGGCCGACCTTTGATACTTTTCCCCGACCTCGGGGCGGAAGCCAAATGGGAGCAAAAGGCGCAAGAGATGATGGCGAGCGAGCATAAGCCAGCGTCGGTGACAGTATCGAATCTGCTCACTCTCCACGCAACCAAGGAGCAACGCCAATCGGGATGGGACTTGGCCGACTTCCTCCTCGCGGGGCTGATTAACCGCCCCCACCTGCTGTATCTCCCCGACCATCCCGACTATGACCCCTTCCCCTCCAAAGAAAAGCCACTTGAATCCACCGTTAACCAAAACCAACTTACCCCAGTTCGGGATAAATACTATTCACCAGGTGGCATTTGAGCGTGGTT
>CAZLSW010000069.1:0-17340 GCA_964562375.1 uncultured Muribaculaceae bacterium
ACCGCATCGGCGCCGTCTTCTCCCCCGAGACACGCACCCTCGCCTCCTGGAAGATCATCAGCTAATCCAGCATCTTCCCCGCTACTGCGTTCGCGACATCAGCCTCGGGAGTCATCGTGGCCGATAGCCTATCGGCCACGCTGGGGCAATAATTTCACAGTCGAAAGTTGGAGGGTAGGAAAATTGTAAGTACCTTTGCAATTTAGCGTTGACCTTAGAGAGGCCTATGGAGATACAATTGCCCCAAAAGAGCGACGGGAGCCGGGAAATGATTCCCGCGGACGCCCGCCAAATCACGATAATCGGCGCCAACGGTGCCGGCAAGACCCGCTTTACCGAGTCGCTGATACGCGAGCTCGGTGACACGGCCTACCCGGTGTCGGCCCTGCAGGCGCTATATGGGCGCACGTTGCCGGGCGACGAGGTGCAGCCCCACTCGATCGACGGGCAGTATTTCCAGGCCTTGAACCGGTCGTCGATTGTGCGAGCCGACGCCTCTTGCCAATTTGACCGCATGATCGGTGTATTGCTTTGGCAGGAGATGCTCAACCTGCTGGCCTACAAGGTGGAAGCGGCCGAGAATCCCGACGCCAAGCTATCGTCGACCCATCTCGACCAGCTCATCGAAGTATGGCAAGAGATTTTCCCCGAGAACAAAATTCTTTTAGAGGGCGGCAAGCTTCTCTTCTCCCGCCAAGGCGCTGACGATGAGGCGTATGCGTCTCACAAACTATCGGACGGCGAGAAGGCGGTGCTTTACTATATTGGAGCTATGTTGCTCGCCCACGATGGCGCGGTGGTATTTGTCGACAACCCGGGGCTCTTCCTGCACCCTACAGTCAACCAAACGCTCTGGGACCGACTGGAAGCGTTACGGCCCGACTGCACGTTCATCTACACCACTCACAATCTGGAATTTGCGTCGTCGCGCACCGACAACACCACGATTTGGGTGCGCGATTACGATGCGCAAGCCCGCACGTGGGACTACGCAATCCTGGAGCCCCACTCCGGTCTCCCTGAGGACATCTACCTGTCGATTATCGGCGCCCGCAAGCCCGTATTGTTCATCGAGGGCGACGACACCCACTCGATCGACTCCAAGCTCTACCCCCTTGTGTTCACCCAATACACCGTAAAGGCCCTTGGCTCGTGCAACAAGGTGATCGAAACCACGCGCACCTTCAACGACCAGCAGGCTTTCCACCATCTCGACTCTCACGGCATCGTCGACCGCGACCGCCGCGATGAGCACGAGGTAGAGTACCTGAGAAACAAGAAGATCCTTGTCCCCGACGTGGCCGAGGTGGAGAACCTATTTATGCTTGAGGACGTGCTTCGGGCCATGGCCCATGCCCAAAACCGCGACCCGCATCACGTGGTGTCGAAGGTGCAGAAAGCCATCTTCGAGCTGTTCCGCCAGGACCTCAAGCAACAAGCCCTGCAACACACCCGCCACCGGGTGAAACGCACCGTGGAATACCGCATCGACGGCCGCTTCCGCAACATCAACATGCTCGAGGAACACATGTCGTCGCTGGTCAACGAGATCGACCCCCGCGGCATTTACGAGAGCCTGTGCAAGCAGTTCCACGTCTACCTTGCCGACAAGAACTACGCCTCGATTCTCAAGGTATACAATCAAAAAACAATGATACAGCAAGCCAATGTGCCTCAGCTACTTGGTTTCAAGAACCGCGACGACTACGTGAAGCGTGTGATCGCTTTGTTGAAGGCCGGAGGGCCCGACGCCGACCATATCGCCCGGGCTATTCGACGCGCGTTCCGATTAGAAGATTAACCCAACCGAATTTTACTGAACATCATCCACGTTTGCGACCATGAGACAAAGTATTCGCAACCTTTCGTTGGCCCTTGCCCTCATCCCCGCTTCCAGCGCTTGGGCAGCCATCCCCGACGGCTACTACGACAACGCCGTGGGCAAATCAGGCTCATCCCTGCTCACCGCATTATACAACATCATCAACTCCCACACCAACGTGGGCTACGACGGCCTCTACGACGTGTACCCCGAGAGCGACTCGCGCTCCGACGGCACTCTCTGGGACATGTACTCCACCAAGCATTGGACATGGGGCAACAAGCAGTGCGGCTCCTACAAAAACATCGGCGATTGCTACAACCGCGAGCACTCGGTGCCCCAAAGCTGGTTCAACGAGGCCTCTCCGATGAAAGCCGACGCGTTCCACGTCTACCCCACCGACGGCAAGGTCAACGGCCAGCGTAGCAACTACCCCTACGGCGAATGTGAGAACGGCACCAGCCTCGGCACCTACAACGGCGTGACGGCCCTGGGGCGCCTCGGCTCTTGCACCTTCTCGGGCTACACCGGCACCGTCTTTGAGCCGGATGACGAATACAAGGGCGACTTCGCGCGCACCTATTTTTACATGGCCACATGTTACAACAACAAGATATCGTCGTGGTCGGGGGGAGTGTTCGGCAACGGCACCTACCCGGGAATGGCCACGTGGTGCGTCAACCTGTTCCTGAAATGGCATCGCGAGGACCCAGTGTCGCAGAAGGAACTTGACCGCAACGAGGCTGTATATAAATATCAAAAGAATCGCAACCCATATATCGACTACCCCGAATTGGCCGAGCACGTGTGGGGCACCAAAACCTCCACTGCCTGGACCGGCGATGCCACCGAGCAAATCACCTACCCCGCCGACCAAGCCTCTATCAATCTTGGCATTACGGGCGTCAACCTCACCCTGAGCAAAACTATCACCGTCACAGGCAACAACCTCACCTCGCCAGTCACCGTCGCCGTTTCCGGCACGGGCTTCTCAGTGTCCTCCACCTCCCTGGCCGCATCCTCCGTCACTGGCTCAGGAGCCTCATTGACAATCAGCTACCTCTCCTCTGTTGCCGCCACAGCTACCGGCACGTTAACCCTCACCTCAGGCGACGCCTGCAACACCGTCACCCTCTCAGCACAGGCCATGGACGGCATCCCTGTGGGCAACCCCACCAACATCACCTCCGAGAGTTTCACGGCCAACTGGGTAGCACTGGGCGACGCCACGACCTACTCAATCTCGGTGTGGCGCGACGGCACGCTCCTCACGGGCTATCCCAAGAGCGTGACGGCCACCGACCAAGCCTACACAGTCACCGGGCTGGAGCCGGAAACCACCTACACCTACCAAATCTCCTCCACCACGCTCCAATCTGTCGTCAAGACCGTCACCACCGGAGCGTTGATTCCCTCGATACAATTCATGTACGACGGCGACTTGACCAACGACCTCTACCAAGAGACTCCCGGCACTCCCGGCAACTCCTGCGAGATCCTTCTCGACATCGAGAACGTCTCGGGCGACATCACAATCTCCTGCGGCGCGCCGTTCCAAGTATCGACTGACAAATCCACCTGGGGCACCTCCACCACCGTGGCCGAGGAAGCCGACCGCTTCTACCTGCGCATGAACTCCTCGGAGGCGGGCACCTACACCACCGACCTTTACGCCACTGCCGGCAGCTACTCCACCGACATCGACATCACCACCTCCTGCGGCACTGCCGTCACCTGGTGCGAAACATTCGACAACACCGACGATAACACCGTAAGCGACTTCTCATCTTACACCACCGACAAGGATTTTACCGGCGTAATGTGCTCCTGGCATTTCAAAAACGCCGGCCTGTGGACAACCTCGGGCGAGGCTTATTCAGGCACAATTTCGCCCCGATTCAACAAGGACGGCTTAGCCGTGGAGGTGTACATGACCGAGGACAAGACCGGCGGCGTGGGAAAGGTGTCGTTCTATGCCAAGAAATGGAACAACAGCAGCGAAATCGCCTCTACCGTAGAGGTTTACCACTCGGCCAACCAAGGCTCCACATGGACCAAATACGGCACGGTGACCGTCGAGTCCACCGAGTGGACGTTATTTGAGGTTACGGTTAATCAAGGAGGTGCGGGTAGAGTGAAATTCGTACGCCCTTCCACCAGCAGCTCGTCAGTCGCTCCCCATGCCGGCTCCTCCCGCATGAATCTTGACGACGTGACCATCACCAACTATACGCACACGTCGGTAGAATCCCTCGCCTACCACTCCTGGGACGCCTACTGCCGCGACCATCGCCTGGTGATCGAGAATGGCGACGCCCAAAACCGATTCCTCGTCTACGGCGTTGACGGCATCGTGCGTTACGACGGCGCAGCCCCCTCGGCGCCCCTAGAGCTTGCCCCGGGCCTCTACATCGTGGCCTGCAACGACTTCGCCCGCCGAGTGCTCGTCAGATAACGTCCCCTATTTGGCTATGTGGAAACTTATCAGTATCTTCGCGCTTGAATTTAAAATCGTACCATCACAATGAAAGACCTTGACCGCATACTTGCAGAAAAGTTGCTTAAAATCAGTGCTATAACCCTCCAGCCCGAGAACCCATTCGTATGGGCCTCGGGGTGGAACTCCCCCATATACACCGACAACCGTAAAACGCTGTCCTACCCCGAGATACGCACCTTTATCAAGGTGGAGCTCTGCCGTCTGATTCTCGAGACCTACGGCACCCCCGACGCCATCGCCGGCGTAGCCACCGGGGCCATCGCCCAGGGCGCCCTCGTGGCCGACGAGCTCGGCTTGCCTTACGCCTACGTGCGCTCAACCCCAAAGGACCACGGCATGGAAAATCTCATCGAGGGCAATCTCAAGCCTGGCCAGAAAGTGGTTGTGATTGAGGACCTTATCTCCACTGGCGGCTCCTCGCTCAAGGCCGTTGACGCCATCCGCGCAGCCGGCTGTGAGGTCGTGGGTATGGCCGCCATCTTCACCTACGGCTTCCCCGTGGCCGTGGAGAAATTCAAGGAGAAAGGCGTGCAATTGGTCACCTTGAGCAACTACAACGCCATGATCAAGGCCGCCGTCGACACCAACTACATCAAGGAGGACTTCATCAAGCCCCTCCAGGAATGGCGACAGGACCCCGCCAACTGGGTTCCCCGCCGCGACTAATCAGAGTATCCCCACGGCATCGACTTCTCTCGATTCCCTCCGATTTCTATCGATTTCAGTCGATTCCCTCTTAAATTCAAGCAATGTCAACCTATGCCTCCAAGCCGGCAACTATCAACCGCCCGGCACAAGATATCTACAACCGTTTCAACGACCTCACAGTCCTTGAAACACAGCTCAACAACCTCCCCCAGGAACAGCGCGACAAAATCGGCGACGTGAAATTCTCCCCCGACTCGATCGAAATCAACACCCCGCAAGTGGGCAAAATCGAGTTTAAGGTGATTGACCGCCAGCCCTTCAATAAAATCACCTTCGGCACTCCCTCATCGCCCATCCCCTTGACGATGGATCTCGAGCTTACCCCCAAGGGTGACGACGCCACCGAGGCCGTCACCAAGATCAACGTCGAGCTCCCGATGATGCTGCGCCCGCTTGTAGGCCCCAAGCTTCAAGAGGCCGCCGAGCAATTCTCCAAGCTCCTGGGCCAGCTCGCCGGATAACAAGGAAGTCCCGCCGTGCCGGATAGAAAGGAAGTCCCGCCGTGCCGGCGGGACAGTTTAAAAACAATATTATTATGAACAAGCTCTGGGAAAAAGACTTTAGCGTCGACCGCGACGTCGAAACATATACCGTAGGCCGCGACCGCGAGATGGACCTCTTTCTCGCCCCCTACGACGTCCTCGGCTCTCTCGCCCACATCACCATGCTACAAAGCGTTGGCCTCCTGCAGAAAGACGAACTCGACGCCCTTTCCCGCGAGCTACGCGACATCTACGCCATCGCCGAGCGAGGCGACCTGCTCATCGAGCCGGGCGTCGAGGACATCCACTCGCAAGTCGAACTCGAATTGACTCGTCGCCTTGGCGACATAGGCAAAAAAATCCACTCGGGTCGCTCGCGCAACGACCAAGTGTTGGTCGACCTCAAGCTCTTTATCCGCTCCCGCATCGAAGGGCTCACCAAGGCCATGAACACACTCTTGGACGCCCTCCAGCGCCAAAGCGAGCGCTACAAGGATGTGATCATCCCCGGCTACACCCATCTACAAGTGGCAATGCCCTCATCTATAGGAATGTGGCTCGGAGCCTACGCCGAAAGCCTCGTCGACGACCTCATCGTGCTGCGCGGGGCCTACGACGTGGCCAACCGCAACCCCCTGGGCTCGGCCGCCGGCTACGGCTCCTCATTCCCCCTCGACCGCGACATGACCACCCGTCTGCTCGGATTCGCCTCAATGGACTACAATGCCGTCTACGCCCAGATGGGCCGTGGCAAAACCGAGCGCATCGTCGCCCAGGCAATCGCCTCGGTTGCCGCCACCGTGGCCAAATTGGCAATGGACGCCTGTCTGTACAACTCCCAAAACTTCGGTTTCATCCGCCTACCCAAGGAGTACACCACCGGCTCATCGATCATGCCCCACAAGAAAAACCCCGACGTGTTTGAGCTCACCCGCGCACGCTGCAACAAGCTTCAGGCCCTCCCCTACGAGATCACGCTCATCACCAACAACCTCCCCTCGGGCTACTTCCGCGACCTACAGCTTATCAAGGAAAACTTCCTCCCCGCATTCGACGAAATCGAGACAATCCTCGCCATGGTCACCACAATGGTCGAGAAAATGGAAGTCAACCCCGAGGCCGGCCGCGACCCACGATACGAGCTTATGTACTCGGTGGAGAAGGTCAATGAGCTTGTCAAGCAAGGCGTGCCATTCCGCGACGCCTACAAGCAGGTGGGTCTCGAAATCGAACACGGCCAATTCCAAGCCCCCCACGAGCTGCACCACACCCACGCCGGCTCCCTGGGCAACCTTTGCAACGACCGCGTCGCCCAGCTCTGGGACCAAGTCCTCGCCCAATTCGACTTCGACACCTACCACCGAGCCCTCGACCAGCTGCTCGACCGCTAAGGCTGCCTCGGACGTTCATGGGGCACTTTACGCAATAAACACCTACCTTTTCCGTTATTCTAATATTATGAAAATCCGAAAATTAGCCCTAATTGCAATAGCCATCGTTGCCCTCGTCACCACCATCGCCTGCGAGAAACTCGACGAGACGCGTATACCGCCAGCGCAAGTGCGCGTGGCCTTCAACACCCAGGCCGAATGGGAAGTGTACGGCACACCCGCCGTACTCGACTACAAAACTTTTATCAAATCGGAGCGCGTCCCATCCAATTACCCCTACACCTCCCTCACCTATACCGGCTTCGGAGGTATCCTCCTGTGCTGCAACCTAATGGGAGAGCCCGTGGCCTACGACCTCGCCTGCCCCGTTGAGTGCAAAAACAACGTGCGAATCAAGGTCGACCCCGACGCCGCCAACGCCTACTGCCCCACCTGCGGCTCAGTCTACGACGTCTTCAACCTAGGCACACCCCTCTCCGGCCCCGCCAACACCAACGGATACGGCCTCAAGCGCTACAACGTCACCGCCGGCAGCAACGGCGTCTACCGGGTAATTACAAATTAATTTTGCGGATTCAAAAAATATTGCTACCTTTGTCGTCGCAAAAGCCCTGATGCGGTAATAGCTCAGTTGGTAGAGCATCAGCTTCCCAAGCTGAGGGTCGCGAGTTCGAGCCTCGTTTACCGCTCAATCGTCCCCTCCAAGCCGAGGAGCAACCCCGAAAGAGAACTTTCATTCAGGGGAAGAACAACAGCCGTGACGAGGCCATTAAATCACGGCGCAGAAGACACCACTCCCACCGCCCCCGATGGAATGCGCCCAAGATCTTTAGCATCCTCAAAGAGCATCCCAACGGGAGTAAAAAGGGAGAAAAAGGAATGCCCAGGTGGCGGAATGGTAGACGCGCGCGTTTCAGGTGCGCGTGCCGCGAGGCGTGCAGGTTCGAGTCCTGTTCTGGGCACCCCAAATCCAAGATAAGCGATTGGCTCCCAATCGCTTATCTTTTTCTTTACCCCAAAATATCCCCCGTTGCTCCACAGAATCTCGACTTTGGTCAAGATAGTTAGTGAACCGTTAAGCGCAGAATAATGGTGGGCTTATTGTGTGGTTAACAAGTTTCACTTCGCGGTCAGGATGATGGCTTGGGCTTGGGTGTTGTCCATGCCGGGCATGGTGAGGCCGACGGGGGCGTTGATGTAGGTGGGGTCGGCGATGGTGAAGCGGCGACTATCGATGGTGATGTAGTCGCCGGTTACTGGCTCGGTGAAAGCTACGGCTGTGGCAAGGTGTCCGGGATAGAAAACCAAGGCGACATCCAGGCCGAGCAGGTCGCGGACGAGGCGCGAGTACAGGATCGACCGATCCTCGCAGTCGCAATAAGGATAGTAGAGGCTCTCCTCGGCGAAGAACGCGCGGTCGTGGCCCCACACTTTGTCATCGTATTCGTATACCAACCCTGTCTGCACCCAGTCGAGAAGACGGTTGGCCGCTTCCAGCTGCCCTACGCCTTCGATCTGGGATCGGAGAGCAGGATATAGCTGCTCCTTCACGTCGGAGGCTAATGGTGCCACGGCATACATCACCCAGCGGGTGAGGAAGTTATTGTCGACAATTGAGGTGGGATAACTGTCGAAGAAGTCGATAAGGTTTTTGTTGACCGATAGGGTCGCCTTCACCGAAGGATATTTGCTGGAGCTGATTGTGCGTGGCTCACTCTTTGCGAGGTCAAACCTCTGGTCGGTCGAAACCCATAGCGACATTACTTGTTCGCCGGGATAAGGCGATTCCATGATTTGCAGCGATAGCTCGGGGCAGTCGTAAGCGTAGTAAAGTTGGCCGTCAATGCTCCAAGGTGCGTTGTCGAAAAGGTAGTGTGGCGATGCCCAAAGCATATAGACCGCCCGGTCGTTACGCCCAAAGCGAATTTTATAGCCTGATTGATTGTAGAGGTAGCCTACCAACAGCCGACTTGCGTTGTTCTCGCTTCCATACACGGCCTCAGCCAACTGGTTGAGCAATTGGAGATAAGCCCAGTCGCTGAGTCGTAGCTTGGCACGGATCCCCAAGCAGTCGCGGATGGTGTTGTTGTAATCGTCGCTCGACATTTTAAGCCACGCCGTCGAGAGGCTTTCAGGTGTGACGTTGGTCAAGGTAATCTTCTGGCTATCATTAAACCTCACCTTGCACGCCGTGCCATACACCTTGAATTCCTTATATTGCGGCTCGTTCACCGGCACCTCAAGAATCGGCGCGACAGGTTGGGGCGTGGGAGTAGGCTGTGGCTGGATGACCACCACAGGCGTTTCCTTGTCCTCAATCGGCGTAGTGTCATCTTCGGGTCGCACCACAGGTGGCTTCGCCTCATCCTTGGGCTTCTGGATCACCGGCCCCGCCTTGTACTCTTGCCAAGCTTTGAGCATCCACTGAGCGTACTCCTCGTTGGCCTTCCTTCGGAAGTCGCTATACTCCTGCCTCGCCCCCTGCCGCCACCGCTCATACTCCTCCTTGGCCGCATCGTTCTGCGCCGAGGCAACGAATGCCAAGCTAAGAGCCACTACTATAACGCTTCTTCTAATCATAATTACTTGGAACGCCAGGTATCAGCCAACGAGGGTGAGGTCATGGCTTGGGGAGTTTGCGGTTTATTATTGACAACGATGGAACGTTGGCTAACTTGTTGCTGCACATAGTTGTAGAGGTCACCAAGCGAAGTGTTGCCGCCGTGATCCTGAAGATGCTTCAGGAGATAATAGGTGAACATTCCGTGACCCTTCTCGCGATAGGGGAACGCCGTCTCATCGCCTTGTGAGGCCGACATCACCACCATCTGTCCGGTGAGCGCGTCCTGTTTGCTCTTGATCGCCACGCCGCGAGCCGCCATCAGCATGCCATCGCCACGCTGCGCGCCGCTAAAGCAAGCGTCCATCATCACCGTCACGCTCTTGGCCCCAAGATTGGCCAACTCCGAGTAAAACTGAGTCGTGGGGTAGCAAGTCACCGTGTTGGAGCTATACCCATCCACGGGAATCAAGTAAGAAGCCCCGGTTGCCTCATCGGGCATACCGTGTCCCGAATAGTACACCAAAACCTCGATGTCGTTATTGTAAGCCTTTGCGACTTTGCCGAGCCAATCGATCTCGGCTATCATCTGATTGCGGGTAGCATTGGTGAGCAGATGCACGTTCTCAGCTGGCAACCCCAACGCCGACTGGAAATATTGGCTCACCACCTGTGCGTCATTTGTCGCAAACGGCACCGGCACTTCGTTAACGTATTTCTCATTCCCAATTACCAAAGCAAAAGTTTTGTTGCGCTTATTTGTAGCAGAAGGAATGTTATAATCGGTCTCAGATTGCTGACTCTTTCCGGGAATCGAAGCCTGCGATATTTGAGAATGAGGTAGTGAAGATCCAGAGCCTTGAATATCTATCTTATGTTCAGCAAAATTCTGATTGAGTTGCAACTCAATAGTTCGATTCTCGGCATATTTCCCATATTTTTCTTTTAAAGACACTTCGATGGGTATTATTGATGCAGTATAATTATTGTTGACGATTAGGCTCAAGGCAATCTCTTTGGTGTCGCCTGAGGCTATATCTGTATAATTGGATTCCAAGTCTCCCTGTAAAACATACACATTATTGGGTACCTTTACTGTCACTGTCACATCCTCCGCTTTTCCAAAAGCGATATTCTGAACAAGCAGTTGCAGGTCAAAGGGAACTCGTCTTGATAAAGCTGGTCCATCCTTGCTTGTGATGGCATAATCAGCTACTATGATTTGGGGCTGAACGAAAGCTCTGGTTTCAATCGAGATGGCGACTGGATCGCATCCAAACCCGTGAGGTTCAACTACACTCATTCCCAATTTCAAATTACCATCAACAGTGTTGTGGGTTGAAGTTATTGGACACTTTACAGAAACACTTTCTCCAGCGTATATCGTTGGCAGGGTATATCGCTTTGCGTTAATTCCTTGTGAGTCGCCATCAAGGGTGAAGTCCAAATAACAACCTACCGCGTCGGCTTTCCCCGAATTGGCAACCGTAAGATTCAACGTGCAGTTTTCATCGGCATCAATCACTTTGTTAGCATTATCATCGTTGAGGGTAATTGATTCAACTACAATATCCAAAACAGGAGGAGTAGAAATTTTCGTTTGGGCCAAATCGACTTGATTTAATACGGCTGGTTCTACCCAAATCGGGCAACCGTCGTTGCAGCAATATCTATAAAGTTCAGAATATTGTCCCGATTCAAAATAGAAATTGGGGTCTTGGTTCATAATCTCCATAAAAATTTGATGAGCTTTATCTACCTTTCCCTCCAAATAGTAAATTTCCCCTTTGGAGTCTTTGAGATTCATATCCCAAGGATCCTGTTCAATTGCAAAATCAATGAATTCATGCGCCTCTTTGAAATTTCCTCTCTTTGCTAAATAATAAGCTGCTTTATTATACCCTACCAATACTTGACTTTCCGTGCGATATTTTTCTGCCTTCTGTTTTAGAGTCGTTAAAGCAATTTCATCTTGAGTTGTACCCCAAGACATAATCTCCGTAAAGAGTTGTAGATGTTCATCAAATTGAGATAATAAATATAATGGAAAGTCTTGATATCGATGTAACAAATCAAATCCAAACATCAAGGCAATAATTGCTTCTTTTTGAGGAAATACTAGTTTCTCTTGTAGATCCGAAACAACCCTTTCTATATTTTCCTTGGAGTCATCTTTTAAGATTCTACAGGCTGCCAATAAACAAGTGCAGGATTGGTCTCCTTTCTGTTCTCCTATTTTTGCCCATTCCATGGCTTTGTCGTAGTTTGGTTCTTGGAGGAGGTTGCTAACAAAGAATTCGCATAGGTCTAAAATTTGAGATGGATTTTGTCGGGCGGCTTGCTCCAAATATTTCAAACACAAATCATAATCTTTTTCACAGCCACAACCATGCATATAAGCCATGGCTAAACATCCCATAGCCTCGCTAGAACCAAGATCAGCTCCAATTTTCCATGCTTTTACAGCTCTGGAATATTGTTTTCTGTAAAAACAAGTTGAACCTGCCATTCTCCAGGATTTCCCTTCGGACCCAAGCAATTTCTGAGCTTTTGTTTCATCAATTGTACACCCCAAACCGACATAATAACATATACCCAGGAACGTGTCACATATTTTAACACCTTTTTCTACTCCAAGAGATGCATAGGTATAAGCTTTGTCTGGCTTAAAATACTTAGGGTTGCTCTCCATAAACAAGGCTGGCAAGATTGCCAAGGCTTCATAATACCCCCCATCTACGGCTTGTTCAAGAAGAGGTATGGCATTCCCAAAATCTCCCTTGTCAAGATATTCCTTCCCTTTGATATAATCCATAAGAGGTGTGGCTAATCCTCCAAGGGCGCAAAATGTATCATAATCACAACAAGGGTATGTCGCAAACAAGTTGATAAAAAGAGTCTCATATTCTATATAGTGTTATTATTATGCCATTTACATATTTCTTAAGGTTGTTTGAGTGAGGGTATCTGTAAGGCGGATAATAACTCAAACAATGCGTCTCTTGTGATTAGACCGATCATTGTAAGAGTCTTATCTTTATCTTCCATCTTTATGCCCTTTGAGGTTTTCTTAATACGTCCATGGGCAAAGGCGTTTCTAATGTGACGCATAAGATGATAAGCTTTTTTAGAGGCATTTTTACAAGATCCTTGACTGAATAGAATGTAATTGGAACTTTTCGCTGCATTTTCTTTATCTACCTTTTTGAAAGACCCCAAATAGATGTTATGGGAGTTTATTACGTCAGTAACCGAATCGTTTTCAACGTCGTAATCGTTAGGATTTTTTTTTATTATTGATTCATAGTCCATTAAAAAGTTGTAGAATTTGACAATTTCCTTGTTGTTTAACTTGCTGCGGTTGTCCATTATAAAGTTTACTCAGTTAAAGGGGGATTTCCAAGACGGTTATAGGCACTGTGTGAACTGTTAAATCTTTATCGTGCTTGCGGGTAGAGGAGAGCCAGCGGTAGAGGTCGCGGTGGGTGGTGACGCGGGGGAGGGAGGTGGAGGTCTCGGAGTCGACAGCTTTGGTGAAGGAGTTGGGCGAGAAGATCACGAGGATTTGGTTGTGCTCGCGCCCTTGGGCGGTCATAACGTATTCGTCAACTAAGGAGCGTTCAGCCACCGGCGCTTCCTTCTCGGAGAAAAACAGGTAGCGGCGATTGGCCTCTACACGGTAGATGCCTTCCGATTGGCCTCGGTAGGGCAAGAGGCAGTAGGCGTCGTCGTGTTTGTCGATGAGGTAGACAGCGAGGTAGCCGTCGACTGGCGACTGGAAGGCGAGATAAAGGTCGTCGCCGTTGCGAAATTCGGAGCTTTCAAAGCGGTCGTCGGTGCCGTTACGAAGGATTTTCACCGAGATGTCGGCCTTGGCGCCCACGATTTCTCGGATGCGACCTTTGACGGTGACATCGACAACGAGCATCCCTTGGTCGTAGCTGATATTGTAGATTGGCTCGCCGAAGGTCTCTATCCATTCGCCTCTTAAGTCGCTGCCTCCAATCGATTGGAAGTCAACAGTTGACCGTCCGTCTTGATTACCAACGGTGGTGAGATTGGTTTGCGTAACCATTGTTCCAAACTCATCGGCGATGGCTTGTATCTTGGCTCGATCGAGGGCAGTGCGCTTGGCTTCCTCCAATGTCACATTCTCCCCCGCGCGATATACATACGATGCCGTCACCTTCACCGTCTTTTGCGAAAAGGCGGCAAAGGCAATAGTCAACGATAATATCACCACGAGACAACGCATCAAGCTACCAACCCATTATCTGGTCGAGGGTCTTGTGGAGGTCGTCGCTGTCGTTCTCAAGCTCGTCATAGACGGCTTTCTTGGCGGCGGCTTTTGCCATCTCGCCGTTGTAGGCAAGGCGCACCATCACTTCCTTGTTTTTGTTGTCGAGGGTGCGGTAGGCCTCAACCACGGTTATTGTGCGCCCGATGCTTTGCGAAATAAGGTTTTTGCCGGCAGTGATGGACTTAGTAATTGAAGCGGCTTGCTCGGCCGACAGTTGCTTGTTGGCCACGGAGTTGTCAACGAGGGTGGTTACCTCGGTTTGGATCTGTCCGGCAAGGTTTTGCTTGGCCAATTCGGTGGCTTGCATCAATGCGGCGTCGTAGTTCTCGCCGATGCTCATCGCCTGGGCCATGATGTATTTGGGGTACATGTCCTCGTCGTACTCCATCTGCATCAAGTACGACTTATCCAATTGCTTGTCCAACGGGAGTGAGCCGGGAGCCACGGTCCAGCCCTCTTTCTTCAGTTTTTTAGCCTCCTTCTGTGCGGTCTTGGTGACTTTCTCGTTGAGTTCCTTTTTGGAGGCTTTCTTTACCTCCTGCCGTTCCCTGAATTGCTCCTTGGTGAGCTGAGCCTGCGCTGGTGCGGCGAGCATCAACGCGGCGAGGGCAAACAAAGCGGTGACTATGCGCTTCATGGTGATGTAGGCGCCTATTGTTTCCCTGATTTGGCGATAATGTAATGTTAATTAGAGTATTAGGGCATAAAAACGAAAACGTGGGAAACTTTTCCTGCTTATCCCACTTTCAGAGGCCTTAGGACTGCCTTTCTCAAAAAGGATAAGCAGTCACGGTCAGCCCACGTTAGACCTATCTCTATAGTGCATAATTCATAGTGCATAGTTCATAATGAACTCAACGGGCACGATTCCTTATGGGGAATTGAGCACTGTGCACTCATCATTGTGCATTGGATAAAGTCTACCCTGAGCGTCGCCACTGCACTATCTTCTTTTTGAGAGTCGGGAAGTGTCCTAAGTTTCCTGAAAGTAGAAGACAGCGTTATGGAAAACGCTTTTGTCGATATGTCGTTGCCCACCCTGCGGTACGCCGACCGAGATTGTGGGAGATTGCGGTTGCCTCTCCTGGCAACCGACATCGCAAGATTAGTGAAAGTTTCTCAAATTCCAAGCGCAATTTCCCAAAAAATCTTCTTATCTAAAGAATTTTGGCGCCCTTGATGTTGAAATGCAGGATTTGAGAGGGTAATGCACTTTGCACTTCGCGTACTTTTGCACTTCAAGCTGTCGTAAAAGCCATCCGAGATGGGGTTGGTGGTGACAACCTTGTCTCGGATGGATTGATTGTTAAGAGGATTAGCGACGGCAACCTCGGGAGGCGGTCGTGGAGAGCCGTTGTGTTGTCCTTGAAATCGAATCTATTTTCGCCCGCGAAAACGTTTTTGAAGTGTAGCCGGTTTCGGTGGTCTACAGGGAGAATGGCGGCGTGGATATGCGGATTAAGCTCGTCGAGGTGGCACACGAACGAGACCACATTCTGCTCGCCCCGCTCCTTGCAGGCTAACCGATAGATGTCCATCGCCCAACGCTCGATCTCGGGCTTGCGTTTCACCTTGGAGTTGTCGCCCCCAAGCTCCATCTCTTGCTTGCCGAAGGCTATCTCCAACATTCCTTCCCGGGACCCGCCGAATATGATGTCCTCCCTTGACTAAAAAGGGAGGTCTCTTTATTTCATATCGAGCCGTCAATGTCCTCCTCTTCAGATATCCATTGTCGCAACTTAGCTTGCAATAATTTCTTATCGGGAAGATATAGTGCATATTCTGCTGCATAAATATTAGCGTCTTGAGGCAGAGTAAGTTCCACAAGAGCCTCGTTCTTTTCCTTGCAAACCAGAATGCCGATAGTGGGCTTCTCAAAAGGCTGTTTCACAAAACGATCGTAATAATTGACGTACATTTGCATTTGGCCCAGGTCTTGATGCGTAAGTTTGTCGGTCTTAAAATCAATCAAGACATAAGCCTGCAGCAATCTGTTATATAGCACTAAATCAACGAAGTAATGATCTTCATTGAATGTGAATCGTTTCTGACGAGCCTCAAAGAGGAATCCTTTTCCCATTTCGAGCAAAAAGTCGCGCAATTTGCTAAGAACCGCTTGCTCCAACTTTGTTTCTGTGTAAGCCTCTTCCGGACGCAACCCTACAAATTCCAATGTAAGCGGATTCTTAAGGATGTCGGTTGGCTTTTCCACCACGTGCCCTTCTCGAGATAACCGCTTAACCTCTTTCTTATCCCGGCTTAAAGCCAACCTTTCGTATAAGCTACTACCATATTGCCGTTGAAGTTCTCTCACGCTCCATTGTTGTTCTGCGCATTCTATTTCATAGAAATGTCGCTCATCAGGATTCTTGATCCTCATTAACTGAATGTAATGGCTCCAAGAAATTTTATCATTAAACTTTGTACGCTGTAAAGCATTCTGCGGAATGTCTCCATGAGACGGAGGGATAATATCGTAAACAGTGTTTACGATTTCTTTAGATGACTGATTAAACCTTGGAGAGTAGACTAAATAAAACTTTCTGGTTAAAGTAAGTTGCTCGGGCGACCACCCATCTCCAAATTTCTTTGTGAGTCGCTCAGAAAGTAGTTTTATAGTGTACTTCCCATACTCTGCCCGATCCAAGCCTCCTTGTTCATACTCCACAATGTGATGACCTATATTATAATAAGTATACACCATAGTGGTATTCACGGTAGTACGCACGTGCTTCCGAGCTTCTTGAACAAGGTCGGTAATGCGCTCAACCAACTGGTCGAAATTAGCAGGTTCGGGCTTCATGGGTTTCATATTGCCACAAAGGTAAGAATATTATTTGACAAATATGGCGTTTCGTATCTAATCGGAAATCACATTGAGATCTTTGTCAACTTTATACATGGGTTGGCCGAAAGCCACGCACATAAGGGCGAAGCGATCGCGTAGCTAATTCTTGGTATAATGGTGGACATCGGGGTTTTTAAGCCGCTCATCGTCAATCACAAAGCCCTTGATCATATACTGCTTGAGATTTTGATTGGCCCAGATGCGGAATTGGGGTGCCGCGCTTGCTGCGCACACGGAAACCGATGGCAAGAATCATGTCCAAAGAGTAGAACTTGACGTTGTATTGCTTGCCGTCGTCGGCAGTTATTAAGTAAAACTTAATAACTGAATCTGCACTTAATTCTCCTTCTTTCAGGATATTAGAGATGTGCATATTCATATTTGGGACAGAGGTGTCAAAAAGTTCGGCTAGCTGCGCCTGGTTCATCCACACCTGTCCGTCACGTGCCATCAATGCCACTCGCACACGCCCATCGGAATATTTCCTAATTTAAGTTTCGCTTGTGGTTAGAGAAACCACCAATTAACACTAATTTTCACTAATTCAGGGCTTTAACTTATTTTTTAATCATAAATTAAGCTTTGCTGCGCAAAGAATTAACACGAATTTCGATGCTAAACTCTATCGGGATTAGTGTAAATTAAAGAGCGTAAGCTCTCTAAAATTTATTGGATTTCATTAGTGTCTCTTAAAATATGTTAACAGGCAAAATCAAGTCTCAACTGGAG
>CAZLSW010000070.1:0-17293 GCA_964562375.1 uncultured Muribaculaceae bacterium
TCCAGTTGAGACTTGATTTTGCCTGTTAACATATTTTAAGAGACACTAATGATAATAAATCATGGTGTTACGATTTTTCACCGTTTCTTTGCTGTTCACTTGGATCAACGTGCCAATGTAGTTTTCGCTTGGCTCGTCAATTGCCTCGTTGCCGTCCTCGACGATAAACCGCTCCAATCCTGAGAATGCCTCGGGCTGGGGCAATATTGAGATGGTATTGCCTAAAGTCAAAGTGGTCAATCGCTTCAACAGCGTTGAACTGGAATTGTATGTCGCGTTGTCGCTGCCGATATACAACTCCTTGACAGGAGAATCGGCAAATACCCCGTCGAGATTGCATGCTACTGTAGAGCCGTTGGAGATTTTCACATACTCCAATTTTGAGCAGCCTGAGAAGGCATTCTCACCGATCTTGTCGATAGAGGAGGGAAGCACCACGCGTGTCAATTCGCTGCAACCGCTGAACGCGGCAGAGGCAATCTCCGTTACAGCCATCTCCTTTCCGTTGAAATTGGTGTTTTCCGGGACAATTATGTCGCCCGAATAGGGATGCTCGTCATTTGCGATCAGCTTTAGCGTGGTGGACGAGTTCTTTGAGAAGAGTAAGCCGCTGTTTTCGATAACGAGGTTGGATACCGAAATGGTAGCGATTCCGAACACTCCTGAGCCATCCGTGGCCGCAGCCTTGATTATGGCAGAGCCTCCATAAAGAGCCGTAATCATGCCGTTGTCATCAACAGATACGACATCTTCATTGCTCGATGTCCAAATGACATCTTTGTGGGTCGCGTCATCAGGTAGTACGCTGACTGTTAGGTGCAAAGTCTCGCCATCCGTGAGGGTCGCATCCCCGGGAGTTATCGCAATAGAAGTAACAAATTTGGAAACGGTCACCATGCAGGTTGCGGTCAAGTTAGAGCCATCGAGAGTGGTGGCTGAGACGTTGGCCTCACCCACGCTGAGAGCTGTTACCAGGCCGTTTTCGTCAACCGTGGCAACCGCCTCGTTGTCGCTGCTCCAGATCACGTCCTTTTGGAACGCGTCGGTGGGTGATACCGTCACCGTAAGTTGTTTGGTATCGCCAGGTTCCAAGCCTATTTCGCTATCTGAAAGGGTGATTTCACTCACTAATGGCGCAACCAAAAGTACGCATCGATCGCTGATTTCAGTACCATCATTGGCAGTCGCCTTGATGATGGCGTTGCCCGCAGAAAGTGTTGTTACCAACCCCTCGGAAGACACAGTTGCCACCTCGGGATTTGACGATGACCAAGTAACCGATGCGTCGGTTGCGTCCTCGGGCAAGACTGTGGCGGTCAGCATCAGAGTGTCGCCCTGCTTCACTGTTGCCGTGTTGGGGCTAACCGTAATGGATTTTACCAACTTCACTACGTTGACCTTGCAAACGGCCATCAAGTCGGAGCCGTCGGTGGTCGTGGCCGAAATATTAGCGGTGCCTACAGCCACAGCCGTTACCTTGCCGTTTTCGTCAACCGTGGCCACGCTCTCGTTGTGACTTATCCAGCTTAAAGCCTTATTGAAGGCACCATCGGGGGTGATGGTGGTCTGGATTTGATAGGTTTGTTCCGGCTCGATCGTGATTTCGCTTTCAGTGAAGCTCAACTCCTTAACCTTCAAGTCTACCGTGACCTTACACTCGGCAGTCACGCCCGAGCCATCAGTTGCCGATACCGTAATGATGGTTTCTCCCTTTATCAAGCCAGCGGTAACCAATCCGTTTTCGTTGACGGTTGCCACCTCGGGATTGGAACTGCTCCACTCAACCGCGGAGTTGAAAGCATCCTCCGGCAGCACGGTGGCCGTGACTTGCAGCGTCTGCGCCGGTTCCAAAGTAACGTCAGTCTCATTAAGAGAAATCTCTGTGACCGCCTTCATGGCTCGCAACTCCCACATATCCTTCCATACGTCGGCTTGTTGATAAGCCTCCAATGCCTCCTCGGGTACATACGCAGGAAGATTGAGTTTTTGCTCGTTGGAGAAATGCGTCCCCGAGGAGAAAGAGGGGGGAGTGAGGGTATAGGAGTAAATCGCCTTAAGGGCGTCATATCCCGAAGAAAAGTCATTTGTAATACCCGTTTCGTCATCAAGGTAATCTTTCGACAAAATAATCTCCTTCACCTTTGCCTTTGGTTTAGTTGATTGGACCACATACGACGTGTCTCCAAAAACTCTCAGAATATACGGGTTGCCAACTGTTAAAGAGATTATACCAGTATAGTCAAATGGAGCAGCCTTCAACCAAAAATTGCCATAAGTATGGTAAAAAGTTTCGATACTTTTTATTGAATTGGGCAAGGATAGTTTTGTCAAATAGGGACAATTCACGAAAGTTAGCTCATGAATATTAATAACGGAGAAAGTCCGACCTTTGTATTCTACAGCTGAGGGAACCACCAAATTCCCACTATATGAATTAGAATAGACACAAGTTCCAGCTAAACCATATCCATTAAAACTTGTAGTCTCACTGTCTTGAATCCCATTATGGATAACTTCACAGGTTTGATTAGTCAATGATATCACGTTGTAGTAGATGGTCTTTCCGTCGTCGTTTACGGCTGAGAAGTCGTAGGCATGGGCCAGGATTGATACAAGGCCCATGCAGATGAGTAGAAACTTTTTCATAAGAAGCGGAACTTAAGATCCCACAACTCCATTAACAGACACTTCCTTTACACCTGCCGACACCGCAAGGTCGCGAAGTTTATCGCTGGCCGGCCCTGTCATGTGGATGTCAAGTTGTCGAATCTGGTCACGATCTAATAGCTGTTTCAAGGCATCTAAAAAAGCAGCAATAGATTGAGCTTTGGTTGGAATTTTTTCCATTGCAAAACAAATTTAACTGCCCTCGCGACTCCCTGATCGAGGGCTATTAAACGGAAAAGCGTGGAAGTCTGCACTTTGGCTCGTCCCACAGTCAGAGGCCTTCGCATTGCCCGGTATCGTAAGACGAGCAACGCAGAAGCCCACGCCGATATGCAGACACGGCTGTCGCTAAGCGGTATTCCCATACCTTGATGGCGACAACTCATGTTCAATTACATACCCTTGGGTGTCTACTATTGCCCTGCCTTTGACGATACCTGAAAGTTGCGAAGTTTCTGACTGTCAAAAACAAGCGTCAAGTAAACGCTTTATGTACAGGAAGTCCCGCCCGGGGCACACTCTTGCGCCGTCCCGTTGCTCGGCGTGGCTTCACATCGCAAAGTTAACAAATTTTTCAATCCACAGCAATCTATCCCTAAATTTTTGCCGAAAATTTTAACATCCCCTTAATTGAACGCCTCGGAGAGGCGGTTGACGGCGGCGGCGCGGGTGGAGAGGTCGACGGTGGCGTAGATGGCGGTGGCGGCGAGGGATTTGTGGCCGAGGATTTTGCTGACGGCGGGGAGCGAGGCTCCGGCGGTAATGGCGAGGGTCGCCGAGGTGTGGCGCGAGCAGTGGTAGGTGAGATCCTTGGCGATTCCGGCGCGCTCTTTCAGTCGGCGCACGTACATGCCCATCGCCCCGTGGCCGCGTGAGAGGTGGAAGATCGGTGTGTCAGAACCGTTCGCGGGGCGTTCGGGCAAAAGGGATAACGCCATGTCGTTCAGCGGGATAGTCACTGGCGTGCGTGTCTTTTGCTGGACGAGCGAGACGGCGGGGGTGTCGCCGATGGTGGTAATGTGGTTCCAGCGAAGTTGGCGGATGTCGCTCAGGCGCAATCCGGTCATGCACGAGAACCCGAACGCGTGTTGCACCTGCCATTCTTGGTCGGTGCGGGGTTCCACTTGTATGAACGCCAGGAACTCCTCGGCGGTGAGAAACTCGCGGTGCTTGTCGGGCGCGTGAAATTTCTCCAGTTGCGAAAGCCCCTGTACGGGATTGGTCCCGATCAACCCATCCCGCACGGCCTTGTTGAACATCGCGTTGACGGTCTCGCCGAACAGCAACAGGGTGAAATCGGCCAACCGACCGCCGTTCTGCGAGGCTTGCCGATGGTTGCGGTAGGTGTTGCGCATATAGTCGTAGAGGCCGTTTATATGCCTGGCAGTCACCTTGTTGAGTTTTATGCTCAACGATTTAGTAGCGGTCAGATATTCCTTAATACGCGCGTTGACGATGCGCTTATGGTCGACCATCTTGCGGCAGTTGCCACACTCCACCGACCACTGATAATATCGCTCGGCCCACTCTATCCATGTCAGCTCGGTTGATTCCCTCCCTTTCTTCTCCTGTGAGAAATCCTTGGGATTGAGCACACGTTGCGATTTGATTTCCAACGCTTTGCGGTACGTGGCTTTGTTGGCTCGTCTTGCCTCCTTGCTTTCCTCCGGGACGAGGAATAGACCCAAGGATTCCCTCTTTCGGAACCCCGGCTCGTAATATTCAAGGTAGAGGCTACGGTTTCCGTTGGGAAGCTGACGCTCTTTGATTTCCACTTTCATACGGCCACTGATTTTGAGTTGAACATTTCGTTAACGAGGTTGACTGTCTGCACTTTAGCCTCGTCAACTATCTTCGCGTAAACCTCGGTCATGCGCACCGACCGGTGGCCAAGAATCTTGCTCACCACATAGAGATTGGCTCCGAGGGTGATCAAGGTGGTGGCGCAGGTGTGGCGCGAGCAATGATAGGTGATGTGCTTGGTGATTCCGGCGGCTTTCACCCATTCACCGAGCACCACATCAACTGTCGTGTGGGTGATTTTCAGCGCATGGAACACGTAGTCTTCTCCCTCTTTTGGCTCCGGCATCCAGCGCAGGGCCTCGTCGGGGAGCGGGATGGTGACACTGTTTTTGGTCTTCACCTGGCGATGCTCGATATACCGGTTCACTCCATCGGCGGCATAGAGAATCTCGTCCCAACGAAGCGACTTGATGTCGCTGTATCTCAGCCCGGTGAAGCATGAGAACAGGAACGCCTTCTTGACGATTTCGTAACGGCAAGGTGTGACCATCAGGCGTTTAAGTTCCTCGATGGTGAGAAACTCTTTTTTGCTCTCGGCCTTACGGGGCTTGTCCTTGGCCTCCAGTTGCTTGAATGGATTGACCGTTATCAGCCCCTCGGCCATGGCCCGGTTGAACATCGAGCCGAGGCGGTTGACCATCATCCGGCATGTGGTGTCGCCGAGGGTTTTCTTGCCGTCACGGTAAGTGCAGCCGCGCAGAAACGCGATGAAACCTTTGCACCAATCCTTGTCGACCGCCTGCAATTCCATCGCGGGCTGACCTATATGGATAAGGTACTGCTCGACCCTCGCTTTCACGTTGCGTTTGACCCGGGCCGACGATGGCGATAACTGCTCGTTATCTTTCACATAATCATCGAGATAAGCCACCAATGTCACCCGCTTGCGCGATATTTGGTGCCAGTTGATGATCTCGGTGTCCTTCAAGTCGAGGATACGCTGGGCCTTGATCTGCTCGGCGAGCATCCTCGTCTTTTGGTTTTGCAACTTCGCGGCGGTGTTGACCTCCGGCACGAGATACAGTTTCAGACCCTCTTTCTTGCGCATGCCCTTGTGGTACATGTCGAGGTAGAGGCTCACGGTGCCGTCCTTGCGCTTGGCCTCGCGGAGCCTTATCGGCTCCTTCAGCTTAAGTTCTTTCTTTTTTCTTCCCATAATTTGATATTTGTTCGTTTGTTTATATTGTTGATATTCAGAGATTTAAACTCTGCTACAAAGATAATTCAAACGGGACAAAAGTGGGACAAATCCGTGCCGAAAATCGGCAATTTTATGAAAGAATAACTCAAATCAGAAATATGCAAACATCGTCGCAAACAACTGTTAATCAATCGCTTTGATTTGCATATTGTCCTTACGATTCCTTTTGTTTCCACCCTTGCAGCAATTGGTGGTTTCTGGTGGATTCTACAGATGTGCATGGCGTTGGCGGCGTTGTTCTCGATTATCGTGGCGGCGGGGATGGCCTACAAGATGATGGTCAAGCACGAGCCGCTCGACGCGATGAAGCTGCTGCGTCCGCTCGGCATCTCGATAATCCTTTGTTGGTGGTACCCTCCTGCCGACACCGGTATCGTGGGGGCGGCAATAGTTGGTGCGTCCTCGATTTCCTTAGCTACATCCCCAACTGCATCGGCTCGTACACCCACGACCTTTACCAGACCGAGGCGTTGCAGATCACCGACAAGTTTGAGGAGGTGCAGGAGCTAATCCACAAGCGCGACACCATCTATCACAACCTCCAGGCGCAAGCCGACGTGGCCCACGCTGGCACGATGGATCCCGCACTTTTGGAAGCCACGATGGAGCAGACCGGCGTTGACGAAGTGACCGAAATGGAGAAGGACGCCTCCAAATTATGGTTCACCTCGCTGACCTCCGGAGCAGTTGTTTTGATAGATAAGTTCGTGATGGTCATTGCGTTAATCATCTTCCGTATCGGATGGTGGAGCACCATATATTGCCAGCAGATACTGTTGGGAATGCTGACCATCTTCGGGCCGATACAATGGGCATTTTCGTTTCTCCCGAAGTGGGAAGGTGCTTGGGCCAAGTGGATAACTCGCTATCTGACAGTGCATTTCTATGGAGCGTGTCTATATTTTGTCGGGTTCTACGTGCTATTGCTCTTTGACATAGTGCTTTGCATTCAGGTAGAGAACCTGACGGCCATCACTGCCAGCGAGCAGACGATGGCCGCATACCTCCAGAACTCCTTCTTTTCGGCAGGATACCTGATGGCCGCAAGTATAGTGGCTCTCAAGTGCCTGAACCTCGTACCCGACCTCGCAGCTTGGATGATACCTGAGGGTGACACAGCCTTCTCGACGCGAAACTTCGGCGAGGGCGTGGCCCAGCAGGCCAAGATGTCGGCCACGGGCGCCATGCGAGCCGTCTTCTGACCCGGAACGCGCCACGTTTCGGGAAACAAACTCCGTGACAATATAGCACAGAAAGCAATGGTAATAAAGAACTTAGAAAACAAAATCAAGCTCGTCATCATCGTGTGTGCACTGTTCTTGGCGGGTTGCGTCATCATCTCGCTCTCGTCCATCTGGACGGCCCGCACGATGGTGAACGACGCCCACGCCAAGGTGTACGTCCTCGACGGCAACGTGCCCGTGCTGGTTGAGCGCACGGCGATGGAGGAGACCCTCGACGTTGAGGCCAAGAGCCACGTGGAGCGGTTCCACCACCTGTTCTTCACGCTCGCTCCGGACGACAAGTACATCAAGTACACGATGGACAAGGCGATGTACCTCGTCGACGAGTCGGGGCTGGCGCAGTACAACGCGCTCAAGGAGAAAGGCTTCTACAACAACATCATGGGCACCTCGGCGGTGTTCTCCATCTTCTGCGACAGCATCCACTTCGACAAGGAGAAGATGGAGTTCACCTACTACGGTCGCCAGCGCATAGAGCGGCGCACGTCGATACTCACGCGCCAGCTCATCACGGCCGGACACCTGACGCGCGTGCCTCGCACGGACAACAACCCCCACGGACTGCTCATCGTAAACTGGCGCACGCTCCTGAACAAGGACATCGAGCAGCGCACTAAAAACTCCTACTGATCATGGGCTGGAAGAAACTAATCATGGGCGAGAAGATGCCCGACAAGAACGACCCGAAGTATGCCGAACGCCGCGAGCGAGAGCTGGAGGCCGGCCGCAAGACCTGCCGATGGCTAAAGCTGGACAAGCTCGCCGCCAAGATACAGGCATTTGCCAGCGACAGCCCCAAGCTGTTCCTCGGCTTGGTGTTTGGCATCGTCATCTTCTGCTTCACCTATAACTGCTGGTGCCTCTACCGCTTCTGTAACCGTCCCGCGCGCCCGGCGCAGACAGCAGTCCAGGCGCAGGAGGATATGCTGCGGGAGCTGGAGCGGCTACCCGTTATCACGGATTCTATAATCTCTGACTATCATGACAATAAACTGGAGCAAGATTAACTGGAAGCAGCCGAAGTATGTGCTCCCGGCAATCCTCTACCTCCCCCTGATCGGCGTGGGCTACCTCTTCATCGACCTTTTCCAGACTGATAAGGCCGAGGTGGCCACTACGCTGCAGACCACGGAATATCTCAACCCGACGCTGCCGGAGGCGCGGCTGCGCGACGACGGCATCGGTGGCAAGCGCGAGAACATGGCACGGTCATACGGGCAGATCCAGGACTACAGCGCCGTGGAGAGCATCAATCAGAACGAGGAGGACGTCACGGAGCAGTACAACTCGAAGTACACCGAGGAAGACCTGGCAATGCTGGCGGCCGACGCCGAGGCGCGTCAAGCCGAGATGGAGCGCATACAGGCCATGCAGGACCGACTGGAGCATAGTGCGGCCACGGCCGATGCGATGGCCGGCGACGACCCCATGCTTATGCTCTCGGAGGAGGAGCGGCTGATGGCTGCCAACCGCCGTCAGAGCGAGGCTCTCGACGAGCTCAATGCAGCGCTGGCTTCTGCGCGCCAGAAGGGCCAGGAGGCTGTAGAAACAGTCACGGGGACAGTCGAGGCACCTGTCAAAACCGAGAATGCTGTCACAGTTCCCGGCGATGACGAGCAGGCCGGGAAGGTGGTGAAGAAGCTGTCGCTCTCCAGCGACTACTTCCACACCATCTGCGAGAACGACCCCGAGCCGAACCTCATCAAGGCCATCATCGACGAAGACATAAAGGCCGTCGAGGGCTCGCGTGTGCGCCTGCGCCTGCTCGACGATGTGGAGATCGACGGCACGGTCATCGCCAAGGGCACCTACTTCTACGCCACTATGTCGGGCTTCGGCCAGCAGCGCGTCAAGGGGTCGATACAGTCGATGCTCGTGCATGACGAACTGGTAAAGGTCAACCTCTCGATCTACGACACCGACGGCCTGGAGGGGCTGTACGTGCCGCAGAGCCAGTTCCGCGAGACCACCAAGGACATTGCCAGCGGCGCCATGTCAAACTCGATGACCGTCAACTCCGGCGGCTACGACAACAGCTTCACGCAGTGGGGCATGCAGTCGCTCCAGAACGCCGTCACCAAGACCACCGACGCCATCTCGAAGGCTATCAAGAAAAACAAGGCCAAGCTCAAGTACGGCACATTCGTCTACTTGGTCAACGGCAAAGAGACACGTAACTGATCCCATCATGAATAAGCCAATCATTGCATTTCTGCTGGGCGCGACGGCGATGGCCGCGACAGCCCAGAACACCTACAACGAACTGGAACTGCTCACCGTCAACGAGCAGGTGACGACCGTCATCACGGCCACGGAGCCTATCCGCTTCGTCGACATCTCGACCGACAAGGTCGCCGGTGACCAGCCCATCAACAACACTGTCCGGCTCAAGCCGAAGGAAGCAGGCCATGTCGACGGCGAATGCCTGGCCATCGTCACCATCGTCACCGAGCGTTACCGCACGCAGTACGCGCTGCTCTATACCACGCGCCTGACTGAGGCCGTGACCGACAAGGTGATACAGCCCGAGGAGAAGCAGGCCTACACCAACCCGGCGGTGTCGATGTCGACCGAGGACATGTACGCCTTCGCGCGGCGCATCTGGAACTCGCCGGCGCGTTACCGCAACGTGTCGAACAAGGCCCACCGCATGGTGATGCGCCTGAACAACATCTACGCCGTCGGCGACTACTTCTTCATCGACTTCTCGGTGGAGAACAAGACCAACGTGCGCTTCGACATCGACGAGATCCGAGTGAAGCTCGCCGACAAGAAGGTGTCGAAGGCCACCAACGCCCAGGTCGTGGAGATTGAGCCTACGCTGATGCTTGAGCCCGCGAAGTCGTTCCTGCACGGCTACCGCAACGTCGTCGTAGTCAAGAAGATGACCTTCCCCAACGACAAGGTGCTGACCATCGAGATGAGCGAGGAGCAGATCTCGGGGCGCACCATCTGCCTGAACCTCGACTACGAGGACGTGCTATCGGCCGACTCGTTCAACCACATTCTGCTGAAGGAGGACTGACATGGACACTACCCGTTACGAATACAAGCCGAGCCTCCGCCGCACGGCCATCCTCCTGATAGTGGTGGCCGCGCTGGCCATCCTCAGCTCGGTGCACGTCACTGCCTCCGACCACCGGTCGCGGCTGTCGCTCGGCATCGGTGCGCTGTATGAGAAGGGCTTCGACGCGACCCTCAGCTATGAGTATGAGACCAGCTACCACAATGCCTGGGAGTTCTTCGGCAACTACTACTTCAAGTGGGACGAGTGCGAGAGCTGCGGCCACGTCTGCCCCGAATCGTTCTGGAAGAATTACCGCACCTGGGGCGTCGGTGCGGCCTACAAGCCCTGCGTGTGGCGCGGCCGCAACAGCCACGGCAACCTGCGCATCGGCGGCTCGCTCGGCTCGGACCTCCACAAGGTACTCGGCGGCGTACACCTGGGCTATGAGCACGACTACGCCCTGCGCGGCGGCTGGCAGCTGTTCTGGCAGGTCAAGACCGACTTCATGATCAAAGGCGAGGACTGGTTCCGCACGGGCGTGGTCCTCGGCGTAAAGCTCCCCCTGTAAGCTATGAGAAAGTTAGCATACCTCTTCCTGCTGATGCTCGGTCTGGGCATCATGACCTCGTGCGACGAGCACCGTGACTTCCCCGACACGTCGATGAAGATAGGCCATGTGCTGTGCACCGACGGCAGGATACTACCGCTGGAGCAAGTCGGCTCGCGCGAGCCTATCGGCGTGGTGTTCCGCGTCAATCAGTCGGACGGCGAGGGCACGGCCTACGCAGTCTATATCCGCGACCTGGAGCCGGTGGCGTTCACCGACTCGCTGGGCGTGGCGCAGGGGACGTCGGCTGACGTCACTGCACATGACGGTAACTCGAATACCTATGCCCTGTACTCAAATACGGCAGTCAACTCCCCGCTCGCGCAGCAGGTCTTCGACATGTGGCGCTACGGTCAGTCGGCCTACATCCCCTCGGTGGCGCAGATGCAGTTCCTGAACGCCGCCTTGTCGCAAATCAACCCAGTCCTGGTGGCCATCGGCGGTGAAGCTCTGCCAGCCGATGGCACGGACTGCTGGTACTGGACGTCGACAGAGGTCCAGGGACAGGAAAACGACAAGGCTTGGCTGTACTCACTCGGCAGCGGCGCCATGCAGGAAACGCCGAAGGACCAGTGCCACCGCTCGCGGCCTATAATCACCGTCTACTAAGCGCCTATGGAGGAGAGCAAAGACCTGCAACGGGCGTACAAGATTTTCCGGGGAGCGATATATGTGACGCTCCTGCTGGAGTTCTTCGAGTTTGCCGTCGACCCCGCGCGCCTTGACTTCTGGAACGGCATCGTCTGCGACCTGCACGACCGCATCAAGACGTGGCTCATCTACCGCGACGGCAACCTCGTCTACTGCAAGCTGGCGACGCTGCTGCTCGTGGCCATCACCTGCGTGGGCACGCGCAACCGCAAGAAGCTGGAGATGCGGTGGAAGACGATGGTCATCATCCCGCTGGCCGTCGGCCTGGCGCTCATCGCCGCATCGGTGTGGCTGTTCCAACAGCAGTGGGAGCCGCGCATATGGTGGTTCTGGCTGAGCCTGTGGCTCTACATGCTGTGCTCGGTAGTGGGCGTTATACTCGTCCACTGCGCCGGCGACAACATCTCAAAGTTCCTCAAAGAGGGGCTGCTCAAGGACCGCTTCAACCTCGAGAACGAGTCGTTCGAGCAGTGCCAGGAGAAGGTGGAGACTCCATACTCGGTGAACATTCCGATGCGTTTCTACTTCAAGGGTAAGTTCCGCAAGGGGTGGATCAACCTCGTCAACCCGTTCCGCGGTTCGTGGGTGGTCGGTACGCCCGGCTCGGGCAAGACGTTCTCCATCATCGAGCCGTTCATCCGACAGCACTCGGCGAAGGGCTTCGCGATGGTGGTCTACGACTACAAGTTCCCGACGCTGGCCACCAAGCTCTACTACCACTATCTGAAGAACGTCAAGGAGGGGAAGGCGCCTAAAGGCTGCCGCTTCTCCATCATCAACTTCGTGGACGTGGAGTACAGCCGTCGCGTCAACCCGATTCAGGCCAAGTACATTCCCAACCTTGCCGCTGCCTCCGAGACGGCCGAGACGCTGCTGGAGAGCCTTCAGAAGGGCAAGAAGGAGGGCGGTGGCGGCTCTGACCAGTTCTTCCAGACATCGGCCGTCAACTTCCTCGCAGCGTGCATCTACTTCTTCGTCAACTACAAGCGGATGCCCTATGACAAGGACGGTCACCGTCTGTATCCCCAGATGCGCCAGGAGATGATCACCACCATCGACAACAAGACCGGCATGCCGATGTCGATGATGGTGGAGAAGCCCACCGGGCTGGTGTTCGAGGATGCAGCGATGACCGTGCCCGTCGAGCCTGCCTACTGGCTCGGCCAGTACAGCGACATGCCGCACATCCTCTCCTTCCTCAACGAGAACTACCAGACCATCTTCGAGGTGCTACAGACCGACAATGAGGTCGCCCCGCTCCTCGGCCCCTTCCAGACCGCCCTGAAAAACAAGGCGATGGAGCAGTTAGAGGGGATGATAGGCACGCTGAGAGTGTATGTTAGTCGCCTGGCTACCAAGGAGTCATATTGGATTTTCCACAAGGACGGTGACGATTTTGACCTCAAGGTGAGCGACCCGAAGAACCCGAGCTATCTGCTCATTGCCAACGACCCTGAGATGGAGAGCATTATCGGGGCGCTGAACGCGCTTATCCTCAACCGACTGGTGACGCGCGTCAACACAGGTCAGGGCAAGAACGTGCCGGTCAGCATCATCGTCGACGAGCTGCCGACGCTCTATTTCCACAAGATAGACCGACTCATCGGCACGGCGCGCTCCAACAAGGTCAGCGTCACTCTCGGCTTCCAGGAGCTGCCGCAGCTCGAAGCCGATTATGGCAAGGTAGGCATGCAGAAGATCATCACAACCGTCGGCAATGTTGTCAGCGGCTCGGCACGCGCCAAGGAGACGCTGGAGTGGCTCAGCAACGACATCTTCGGCAAGGTGGTGCAATTGAAGAAGGGTGTGACCATCGACCGCGAGAAAACTTCCATCAACCTCAACGAGAACCTCGACAACCTGGTGCCCGCGTCGAAGATTTCCGATATGGCCACCGGTTGGATCTGCGGGCAGGTGGCGCGCGACTTCACAAAGACTAAGACCGGTCTGCGCGGCTCGATGGACATTCAGGAGGCCGAGGAGTTCCGCACCACGAAGTTCTTCTGCAAGACCGACTTCGACATGGACGAGATCAAGCGCGAGGAGGCCGGGTACGTCGACCTGCCGAAGTTCTACCACTTCCCCTCGCGCGAGGCCCGCGAGCGCATCCTCTACGACAACTTCATCCAGGTCAACAAAGACATCAAGAGCATGATTGACGAAATCTTCCGAAAACCATCCGCATGAAGCATATCCTATCCGTTCTTCTCTTTCTGGCCGCGCTGACGGCTACGGCCAAGCCCATCGACGCGGAAGCTTCGCTCATGGCGATGCCTCCTTTCGAGCGTGCCGTAGCCATCATCAAGCACTACGAGACTCTCCACGTAGGCAAGGGCCAGTATATAGGCTACGGCCATCTCATTCAGCCGGGAGAGCCGTACCGTCGTAACCAATCACTAACTCCGGCGCAGGCCGACGCGCTGCTGCGCCAGGACCTGCTGAAGTTCTGCGCGTCGTTCCGCCAGTTCGGCAAGGACAGCCTGCTGCTGGCAACCCTCGCGTACAATGTTGGGCCTGGCACGCTGTTGGGCTACAAGGGTCACCCCAAGAGCACGCTTGTGCGCAAGTTCGAGGACGGCGAGCGCGACGCCTCCGTGCTCCAGCCGCTCTATGCCCGTTTCAGCCGCTATAAGGGACGGCCGCACCGCCTGCTGCGCCTGCGCCGTCTCGTCGAGTTCCATCTCCTTTACCAACCCTGACCTCCTATGTCGATACTCAAGATATTCAAGCGTGGCACCGACGGCGCCGTCGTGCAAGAACCCGCACCCATAAAGAAGCCGCGCCGTTCCAAGCAGGCAGAGCGCCTGACGGCTCTCGAAACCCAGATGGTCACCATGACCACCCAACTGGGCGAACTGACCGCGGCCATAAAACAGCAGCACAAGCCGGCGCCAGCCGCCGAGAAACCTCGCATGGTGGTCAAAGTCCCCTTCAGGTCGTGGCTCCGCTCAGTCTGGGACTCCATGCCGGTGGTCATCCTTCGGCGCACCCTCCCGGCGAGCCTCTTCGTCATATCGGTCTACCTCCTCATCCTTACCTGCCTCGACAACGCCCGCCTCCAGCGCGACCTCGCCGTCCAGCGCACCGAGCTCGCCAAATACCGAACCCTCCGCCAGTGGTGCCTCACCGACCCCGCCTTCCGCCGCCACCTCATCGAGCTCGACCACCTCTACGCCGACACCCTCACCGCCGCCCCCTCCATCCACTCCCTCGAAAGCTATCTCGAAGCAAAGGGCGAAGCGAAATGATGCTGTAAAGCATAGCCGAAAGACCAAATTGTATCGCTCTCAGTATTCGGCAGACATTCAACTGATAGAGAACTCAAAAAAATTGGTGTGGGAGTGAAAATTTTTGGCCAAAAAGGGTTCTGTTTTCGATTTTTTAACCTAACTTTGCCTGCGGAAGGACAAGAGTGTCTTTCGCTGCCTCTCAATAGACCGGTCGGTCTGGCGGGAGGGCCTTTACATAAAAGGCGTTACTCCAGACGCAGTCTTCTCTATCGAAAACTTCGCAACTTTTCAAGTCAGGAAGACGATGCAGCGGAAACGTCCGGGTTGATTATATCCAACCCCGAGGCCCGTCATGAAGATGACGGCAACCTTATGGGTGCAATATAGTCAAACGTGGGCCGACCGACTGTCTCTTCTCAATGACTTGGGCAATGCGAAGGCCTTCGATAGTGGGATGAGCAGGATGTGCTTGCCCACGTCTTTTATTACCATGAAACTGCGCCGCAGGGCAACGGCAACCGACTGAACGAATAAACCAACACATCATATCACACAAACCTTGAAACGAATCTACCTAACCTTATTTGGCCTGTTCGCCGCATTGGGAGTGATGGCGCAGGACACAAATAATAATACTGCGTCAGACGACTGTCAGTGTTTCTTGGGCGAGATGGCCGTGCGGGCCAACCTGCTGCGCTGGGCCACGCTGACCCTCGACGGAGGCATCGAGTGGCAGCTGATGCCGACGGTGCGGCCGGAGCTCACGCTGGTGGTCGACGGCACATGGACGCACTGGAGCTGGGACACGAAGAACCGCCATTACTCCGTGGGCGAGATTGCGCCGCAGTTGCGCTGGCATTTCAAGGACACGCGCTGGTATGCCGGCATAATGTACAAATGGGGCTCGTTCAACTACAAGCTCGGCGACAGCGACGGCAAGCAGGGGTACGTGCAGGGCGGCGGCATCGTCGGCGGCTACCGTCTGCCGGTGGGCAAGAGCGGCCGCTGGGTCTTCGACTTCTCGCTCGGTCTGGGCTACCTCCACGCCTGGTATAACAAGTGGTACGCCGACAACGGCGTGCGCGTGCGCCGCTGGGGTCCGTCGGGCCATGACACCAAAGACTGGTGGGGACCCATCAGCGCCGCCGTCACCATCAGCTACACCTTCAAGAAATAAGACGCCATGAAACGAGCAATACTGATACTCTCTGCTGCCGTGGCGCTCACTTCGTGCGTGCACGACGAACTTTACTATACGAACCACCCCGACACGGGCGTGCTGAAGGTGACCACCGACTGGGAGAGCCGCGCCGAGGCAGCCGACATCCCGGCCGAATACACCCTGCTGATGGGCGACGGCAGCGTCAACACCACCACTCTCACCACTGAATGGCCTGTGCAACTCGCGCAGGGTGACTACTCCATCCTTGCCTACAATACTCCAGCACACATTAATATTATAGGCGAGACGGCCGACTGGGACGGCTCCGAACCCATCCCCGGTTATTGTTTCTCGCGCCAGGAGAGTTTCTTTGTGGCCAAGGACGACACCACGCGCGTGACGATGCCGATGGTGCAGCGCAACCGCGACCTGCGGCTGATCGTCAAGCTCGACCCGCGCGACGACGAGCGCTACGTCTCAGCAGAGGCCATGGTCAGCGGTCTGGCCGGACAGTGCAACCTCATCACGGGCCAGCTTTCGGGCATAGTGGCTACCTCTCCGGCGGTCACGCTCTCGACCTGTGACGGTCTCCCGGCCTTGGTGATGGACCTGCGGCCCTTCGGCGTGGCAGCGGGCGAGGCCTGCGCGCTGTCGCTGACGGTCAACACCGTCACCGGTGACATCTACAGCATCACAACGGCGCTCACCGACCAACTGCAGGACTTCACCTCCAGCGACCTCGACACCTTAGTGCTCGTGGCCTCGCTGACGATGCCATTCACACCCAATCTCCAGGCCACCATCAACGACTGGCAAGTGGGAGGCAACCACACCGGCGATGCCGAGGATTGACAATACGCTTGAAAACAACACTCTATGAAACCAAGATATATACTTCTGTCCCTGCCGTTGCTGCTGGCCGCGTGTTCGTCGAATGACGAGCCGGCGACCGTCGAGGCGACAAATGGCGAGCCCGTCGAAATACGCCTCTCGGCCTCGATGCTTAAGGTCCAGGGGCCGGGCAGCCGCGCCTTTGAAGTAGACCCCACGGAATTGGCCGAAGGCACCAACCTGGCAATCCGCGTGGAGAAGTCCGACGACAACACAGTGCTCTACACCGTCACCGGCACTGTCAATGCCGACGGCTCCGTGACCACCAGCGAGACCATGATTTTCCCGCTCAACCGCGACAAGGTAAACATCTACGCCTTTGTCGGGAGCAAGAGCTTCGACGAATACGCCTCGCCCACCATCTCTACCGCGCAAAAGACAGCTGCCAACTACACGGCGAGTGACGTGCTCTACGCTTCTCTCAGCGGCATCAGCCCGACAAACAACCCGTTGACATTGCAGTTCAGCCACAAGACGTCCAAGCTCAACATAGTGGTTAACAAAGGCTCCTTCACCTCTGCCATCTCGGCCGTACAGATTGAGAGCGCATGTGTCTCGGCCACGTTCGACTACCATACCGCAACGTTTGACTTCACCGACGGCACCTATGGCACTGTCGCTGCCACCACTTTGGAATCCCCCGAGAAAAACGAGGTAATGCTGTTGCCGCAAACTCTTTCGGCCGGCCGTTTTATCCGGGTAAAATTAGTCGACAGCTCTTCATTCCTCTTCTCTCTGCCATCGTCAGTGGAATTGCAGTCGGGGTGTGAGTACACTTCCTGTTTTCGTCACTTTTTAGAGCCGAATTTTTAATGTGTTGATTTAGGTGG
>CAZLSW010000071.1:0-16869 GCA_964562375.1 uncultured Muribaculaceae bacterium
CAACTAACAACTAACAACTAACAACTAACAACTCCCCAGCCACTCTCTGAGGATTCTCTCCCCGGTATCGCCGCTTTTCTCGGGGTGGAATTGCGTGGCGTAGAAATTGTCGCGTTGCAGGGCCGCGCTGAAAGGAGTAATGTAATTGGTGACAGCAGCGGTCTCGGGAATCACCGGCACATAGTAGCTGTGTACATAATACACCCAGCGATTCTGAAGTTCGGGTGACAGGAACGTGCCGGGGCGCACCTCGTCCAGTGTGTCCCATCCCATGTGGGGAATCTTCAGCTCCTGCGACTGAAAGCGCTTCACCTCAGCGTCAAAAATGCCAAGACAGTCGACGCCTCCACCCTCCTCCGAGTGACGGCACATCAGTTGCTGGCCTATGCAGATACCCAACACAGGCTGTTTCAATTCCCGAATCACCCGGTCGAGCCCTGTGCGCCGCAGATACTCCATGGCCGACGAGGCTTGCCCCACGCCGGGGAAGATCACCTTGTCGGCCGAGGCAAGCATAGCCGGGTCGTCGGTGACGGTAGCCTCAAATCCGAGCCTTCTCAGCGCCGAAAGCACCGAGAAGTTATTACCGGCATTATATTTTATAACAGCTATATTCGACATTTAGCAATTCCGCAATTCCATAATTCCGTAATACCGCAATACCGTAATACCGCAATACCGTAATACCGTAATACCGTAATACCGTAAACAACTAACAACTAACAACTAACAACCAACAACTAACAACTAACAACTAACAACTAACAACTAGTTAAACACCACAGTCTTATTGTTGTAGGTGAGGATCTTGCGCTGGATGTGCTTCTCCACGGCGCGGGAAAGCACGATTTTCTCCAGGTCGCGACCCTTCTTCACCAGGTCGTCGATAGTGTCCTTGTGGGTGATGCGGGTGATATCCTGCTCGATGATAGGACCCGCATCGAGGTCGCTCGTCACGTAGTGGCTGGTTGCACCGATGAGCTTCACGCCTCGCTCGTAGGCGGCATGGTAGGGCTTGGCACCCACGAATGCCGGCAGGAACGAGTGGTGGATGTTGATCACACGGTCGGGGTAGCGGTTGATGAACTCGGGCGACAGCACCTGCATGTAGCGAGCCAGCACGATGAAGTCGATTTGGTAGCGGTCGAGAATCTCAAACTCCACCTGCTCCATCTCCTTCTTGTTGTCCTTGTTGAGAGGCACCACCTCGAAGGGGATATTGAACTGGTCGGCCACGATTTTCAGGTCGGGATGGTTGGAAATGATCACCGGTATCTCCACGTCCCACTCCTTGGCGATGTACCGGGCGAGGATGTCGTAGAGACAGTGGCTCATCTTGCTCACAAACAACGCCATGCGCTGCGGCTTGCGTGTGAACGACAGCTTGAACGACATGTCGTAGCGATGGGCGTAGAGGGTGTTGAAATAGTCGGCGATTTTGTCGTCAGGGATTCCAAATCCGTCCAGATCCCATTCCACGCGCATGTAGAACACACCGTTCACGCGGTCGACGTACTGGTCGAGGTAGACGATGTTACCACCGTTGGCGTTGATGAATTCAGTAATAACCGCGATGATGCCGGGCTTGTCGGGACAATGCATCAGCAGCACCGCGGTGTTGGGGCGTTTCTTCTCCATAGGAGGGGTTTAGTAAACGATCTTGGCTACCTTGTCGGCGGTGCGGGTGATGTAAATCTGGCCCTTGACGGGAGAGGCTACACGCATGCCTTGGAGGTTGTAGTACTCAGCGGTTGTGAGTTGTGAGTTGTTAGTGGTAAGAACAACGCCTGAGGAGCGCTTGCCGGTGAACACCACAGTGATGGGAATTTGGCCAGCCGAGGGGTCGGAGGGGTCTACGATCCACATAACGTCGATGTTGAACACGGCGTCGCCGATCTCGTTCTCGGTGCCGTTGAGGGTGACGTTGGCTACGATTTCGCCCTCAGCGAGGGTGAGGCCTTCCTTGCTCCCCGAGTAGGTGGTGACCCCGTCGGTGGTTGTGGTGGTAACATCCTCAATGAAGATATCGCCCAGGGGCACCGGGCCATCGCCCAGGTCAAGGGCAAAATTGGCCAGCGAGAAGTCGCAAAGCCCGTCGCCGATTGGAGCTACCTCCACGGTATAAGTGGTTTCATCGCCGTCATTGATAACGCCACCCATCATTTCGATAACGAGAGTACCTTGGTAGGTAATAGCTTTGGCCGTGAATGCAGAGCATGCGATCAAAGCGACGAAGAGCAAAGTGTAAATTTTTTTCATAAATAAATCGTTTTTGTTGAAATTTTTGGCAAAGGTAGTGATAATAATGCAATATTTAGGCCTAAAGTAACGTTTTTTAAGAATATGAAAAGCATCAGTGGCGAGAATAGAGTGTTAGCGTGGGTAATTGTCCTCGCTGGGGCTCTGTTGCCATTGGTAGCGCTCAATACAAGTTTCTATGAGGATGACGAGGCTTATCAGGCGTGGTGTACGCTTTCACCCGGGGCGATGTCGCCCATGGCGCCGCTGACGTTCTTGGTGGGACGCTGGTGGCAAGCCCTGTTTGGCGAGGGACTTCTCCAGCTGCATTGGCTCGCTTACCTCCTGCGCTTGGGAGTGGCTGGCGTGGGAGCTTGGTGGCTGTGGAGACGCACAGGCAGGGCCGTGGTCGCGGCATTGTTGTTCGCCGTGGTCTGCGGCGGGGGAGGTCGCGACGTATATTACGACTGGAATGCCCTTAACGAGCTGATAATGGTCCTGTTGCTTGTCGTCACTCTACGATACTGGGAGCGTCCCTCGGGAGCCGATGCCGCTTGGATGGGTGTTCTTGTGGGATTGATGACCTTGACGCGCTTGCCGTCGATTGTGGCAGCCGTGGTGCCGTTGGCCGTGATTGCCGCGAAGGCTCGGGGTAAAGGCAACGGGGGGAAAGCGGTAGGAGTGGCAACGTGTTGTTTTATAATTGTTTTTGTTGGGGTTAACCTTTTGGCGTTCAGCGGATTCAGCGACTATGTCAACAGTTGGGGCGAGCGAAATTTCACTTCAGGGCACACGTCGCTGGGATGGATCCTATGGCTCAACTGCAAGCACTTCTTCGCTCTTACTTATTTAATGTATATTGCCGGACTGGCGATTATCGCTTGGGCGTGGGTGACAGTGAAGGTGGCTCCCACCAGGCGTGTGATGTGGGTGGACGTGGCTGTAGGAGCGGCTCTGTCATGCTGGTTGGCGCAACTGTTAAGAGCGAAATTCCAGCTGATTTACGGCCTTAACTGGGCATTGTTCACGGGCGCGCTGCTGGTGCTTTTCACGCGATACCGCCGATTGGGGTCGAAGTCCCGGGCTGTGGCGTGGATTACGCTGGCGTTCACATTGTTACCGATGGTGGGTAGCAACGTGATTATATTCCGTATGGCGGTGGTGACGTTGTTGCCGTTTTGGGTGTACGCTCTGCTCCTCGTTTGGCGACGCTGGTACACGGCGGCTGTGACGATGGTCGCCGCTGCCATGTTGGGGGTGAATCTTTGGGTGCCTTTCCACCATTACACTAAGCTCGTGGAGCGGCCATTACCTGAGGCCACAGTGACTATGGATATCCCTTATTATGAGGGAATTAGGACTTGGCCTGAGTACCGTGACATTTACCGTACCAATTATCTCGCCCTACGCCAATATGCCGAGCAGCCCGGAGGTGTGATGATTCTCGGGCACGACAAATTTGTCTACCAATTGGCTCTTCGAGGAGTAAATCCCGACGAGCCGTGGCCTCACCGCTTTGAATATGAATTCGACGAGAATCTCCCCGGGATTATCCACGAGGTAATGACGGAATTGCCTCATTACAATCACGTTGCGATTGTCGAGTTGCGCCCTTGGCGACAGAAGTGGATTGTGGAGAAGATACGGCCAGTGCTTGAGGAGCAAGGATTCATGGAGGTGGAGGATACTGGTTACAACTGCTTAATATTCAGTAGAAAATGACAGCCAAGAGGAGTGCGTACAGTTGGATTGCTCTATTGGCGGCTTTGATTTTGGTCGCCTTGGGCTGTTGGCTGCCCACGTTAACGCTCAACGTGGGATTCTACGAGGACGACGAGCTGTACATGGCCATGGTATCGCTTCATCCCGACGCGATGACCCCCGTGGCCCCGTTGACGTTTCTTATGGCACGCTGGTGGCAAGGGCTGTTTGGGGAGGGGTTGCTCCAATTGCATTGGCTGGCCTACGCGTTAAGAATCGGGGCAGCAGCTATTGCCTGCGTGTGGTTCTGGAGAAGAAGTAAACAACTGATATTCGCGGCGTTACTGTTTGTGGTGGCTGTTTGCGCCTACCCTCGAAGCATGTTCTACGACTGGAATGTGGCAAGCGACCTCTTCTTAGTAGGATTGCTGGCCGTGCTTATCGACTATTGGCGAAACCCTACTGCATGGCGTATCGTGCTGATAGCAAGCTTTTTGACGTTGGCGGGATGGTGCCGCGTGCCGTCATTTGCCGCCGTTGTGGTAGTGTTGACCGTGTTAGGATTGAAATGGGGCTGGAGTACACGTTTTTGGAAAGCGGTTTCTCTCGGCTTCGGTATTGTTATCGTGCTGAGTATCGCGGTGTTATGGTTGTCCTTCGGGAGTCGGGAAAGCCTTGTTGAGCATTTTGGCGAAAAATACATTGTCTCGGGCCATAACCGCTTGGAGCAGTACCTTCACCTGATGTGGAGCTATTACTTCCCATTATGTTATAAATCCCTAATCCTCGGCATTTTAGCTATTATAACGGCATGGATAGCGGGGCACAGTGGAGGGACAAGGATAACGTTGCGGAGGCCAGTGGGGATCGCACTGCTTGTCGTGGCTTGGACTTGCCTGTTACTCAGGGTGTTAAATCCCTATGATTGGGTTTACGGCTATGTGTGGGCTTGGGTCCTGTTCTGCTTAATCGCTGGTGCCATCGCATACAAACAGCAGGACGCATGGCACCGTTTAGCCACGGTTACATCCCTGATATTCATGGTGTTGCCTCTTATCGGCACCAACGTGCCTTTAGCTCGCTTCAATGTCGCTACCTACCTCCCGTTCTTGGTTGTTGGGCTGGTTGGCGCATGGCGTCAGTGGTTCTCGGTGGCTTTGGTGCTCTTTGGTGGCGCAATGGTCGGATACTCAGCGTTTTACCCTTGGTGCAAGGAGTGCAAAGAACATTCAGGGGGGATAAGCGAAGCGTCCGAACTCACACAGCTGCCTTATCTCGAGGAAATCAAGGTGACGCCCGAACTGAGGGATACCTACAACACCAATTATCAAGCACTTAAGCACTGTGCCGAGAATGGGGGAGTGCTGATTGTGGGACACGAAAAATACCTCTACGGCTTGGCTTTGCGCGGTGTAAATCCCCCCGAGCCGTGGCCGCATCGATTTGAGAGCGACAACATAGCCGACACCACCGCTCTTTATCGTGAGTTTAATATGGTTGTGCAAGATTATAAATATGCGTGTATCAGCGAATTACGTACTTATCGCATGGCTGATGTGGAGGCGATATATCAACCCGTCTTGATGCGATCCGGGTTCCGGCTGGTCGAGGACACAGGCTTTAACTGCAAAATCTATTGTCGGGAATGAGCAAGCGGTGGCAGTGGATATTAGCAGTGGTGATTGCCGTGGCGGGAGCGTGTATTCCGCTGCTAATCATTGACATAGGCTTTGATAACGATGATGAGTTTTATCAAGCCTACTGCACGCTGGAACCCGATGCGATGTCGCCTGTGGCTCCTTTGACGTTCCTAATCGGGAAATGGTGGCAGGTCATATTCGGTTTTGGAATCATGTCTCTACGATGGTTGGCATGGACGTTCCGCATCGCAACTGCCTCATTTTCGGCGATTTGGTATTATAATCGGGTAAAAAAGCCGATTGTGGCGGCCTCTCTTTTCGCCCTCATCGCATGTGAGGCCAATTACGGCAGCGAACTCTTTTGGGACTGGAACTACCCCAATCAGTTTTTCATTGTACTCCTTATGATTCAGCTGATTAGCATATACGAGAGTAAATCGTTACGATTAGCTTTCGGCATAGGTTTCACGGTTGGATTAATGACCATGTCACGGCTGCCGTCAGCGGTATTTATAGTGCCAGCCGTGATAGTGGCTTGCATGGCCTACCGCAAGGATTGGTGGAAGGGTATCTTGCTGGGTATCAGTGCGTTTGTTATAGTATGGGTGGCTGTTACCTTGCCCGCTTTCGGCAACTTTGGTGAATACTTTGCCCGGTGGGGAGAACGTTACTTTACCTCTGGGCATCAGAGTGTTAGCAAGATTTGCGACAACATAATCTACACCGTTATCCCCATGTCGTCACCCACATTGTGGGTAGCCGTTGGATGTGCGGTATGGGCATGGGCAACCTACAAGTTAATCCCCTGTAAACGAGTATATTGGGGCGCAACAATTGTGGGCGGAGTATTGGCCGCATGGGCGTTCCAGCGCGCTATGCTCCACTACTCATGGATCTACGGGTGGATGTGGGTATGGTTGGCCGTGGAATTGGTACTTATGTTGCAGAGTTACAAGAAGTTAGGCCGTCAAGAGCGCATTGTTGCTTGGCTGGCTGTGGCGTTCACGTTGTTGCCGATGCTTGGCAGCAACATCCCCATGCGGCGATGGTCGCTGGTGGTAACGGTGCCGTTTTGGCTCTGGGCAATGCGTGACGTGTGGCGACCCTGGTGCACGGCCTTCATGGCGATGCTAGGCACGGCTGTGGTCCTTTGCACAGCGATGCTTCCCTACCGACAAATTACTAAATGCTTCGTACTCAGGACTCAAGACGCTTCCGCGGGTTTCACGTCCCAATATATGAAAGGTGTCAAGGTGTGGGAAAGCGTCGCCCGAAACGTGGATACCAACCTGGCTGTCCTATCCCGGTATGCCCAAAAACCAGGAGGTGTGCTTATTTTGGGACACGACAAATTCATTTACGCAACCATGCTCAATGGGGTTAACACTGTTGATCCTTGGCCACATCAATTTGAGTATTACGTTGAGAGTGAGCAAGATGACATACGCCGTCGCACGCAAGAGGCGCTTCCCAAATACGACTACGTTGCGCTGGTGGAGATGTGGGACGTGTTCCAAGGCGAGCGTCAAGCCTTTGAACCGGCAATCCTCGCCCAGGGGTTCAATATCGTAGAGGAAACTCCCTATCAGTGTGTGATTTACGCCCGGGTAACCCCTCATAATAAAGCCCAATGAAACATAAAATATACATAATTATCGCATTGATTATCTGCGTGATAGGTGCTTTGCTGCCCCTTATCACGATTGACGTGGCTCTATATGAAAGTGATGAGCCGTATCAGGCTTACTGCACGCTTGCTCCCGATGCGATGTCGCCGATGGCGGCACTGACGTTCGCGTTGGGGCGATGGTGGCAGGCAATGTTTGGCGAAGGGTTGTTGCAACTGCGCTGGCTCGCCTACACTATTAGGATTGCAACCGCCTTGATATCAGGGTTGTGGCTATGGAAGATGACACGACGGCCGATAGCCTCGGCTGTGGCATTCTTTGCCGCAGCGGCTTGCGTATCGACCGATGTGATGTACGACTGGAACGTCACGAGCACGCTTTGGCTTGTGGCTCTGGCTATAGCCATGGTGGAGTGCTGGAGAAAACCCCGGTGGAGTACGCTGGCTTGGGTGGGGGCCTGCGCAGCCCTGGCTACGCTATGCCGGTTGCCTTCGGGGGTAGTGGTGTTGGTGGTGGTAGCGGCGATTGTGGCGCATGGATTCTGGAATACACGAGTACACGAATACACGAATGCACGACAGGGGAGTCAAACAAACGAAGGAACCAGTAGACGCCGCTCTGGGGAGAAAAGGGCCGGGATCGCGTTGCCCTTAGGGTGGTGCATGGCCGTATTTCTGGCAGTGTATTTCACGGTGGCTTGGCTGTGCTTCGGTTCGCTTGACGAGTATTTCGCGCGCTGGGGCGAACACTATTTCGTCACTGGCCATGAGGGTATACTCGCTATCGTCTGGAAAGAATTGCCATATTTTATCTCTGACGGCTTGGCCCCATTCCTGTTGGGCGTGGGTTGTAGCCTGTGGGCATGGCTGGCGTGGAAGAGCAGGGTGAACCGATGGTCGCTCTGGATAGATTATCTGATAGGAGCGGCAGTGGCTTGCTGGGCTCTCCAACGATTTGTGAGCCATGAAAGCTGGGTGTCGGGCTTGACTTTCTCGTGGTACCTCCTATGCGTGGTTGGGGTGGTGGCTAATTGGAAGCAGATGAGTCAAATACGCCGTGTCGCAGGTGCCGTCGTCTTGGTCTTTATGGTCGTGGAGATGATTGGCAGCAACGTGCCTTGGGAGCGATTCAGGGTGGCAGCTTGCCTGGGTGTGTGGCTGTTCGCGGTGCTGGGGAAAGAGGGCCAATGGCGATGGTTGTCGGGGGCGACCTTGGCGATGCTCGCGGCCATGGTGGGCTTCAACGCCATGTATCCTTTCCGCATTGAGTGCAAGTGGCTCGATTTCACCCGCCGGCAAGCTACCGAGACGTTACAAATCCCCTATTTTGAGGGTGTTAAAGTGAATGAAGCTTATAAAACCAAACTAGAAACCAATTATCGGGCTATTCTACCTTACGCCCAGACGCCGGGAGGGATTTTGATTCTGGGTCATGACAAATTTGTCGACAATCTGGCCCTGCGAGGCGTGAACACTCGTGACGATTGGCCCCACCGATTTGAGTTCAACGACCCTCGGCAAGCCGCCCAACTCGAAAGGGAGCTCGACGCCACATTGCCACGCTACCAATATGTGGCGATCGGCCAGGCCAAGCCTTGGCACTTCGACGAGGTGGTGGCAATCCACGAGCCGATGCTCTTGTCGCGAGGCTTCCACCTGATACTCGACACGGGCCAAAGTTGCCGCATCTACGGCCGTTAAAAAATTTTACTGAAAATTTTGGCCATGTAAAGGTAAAATCAGTAACTTTGCTTTTGGTTAACTTAAAATCTACCTATACATGGATATTAACAGTATCATGAAGGCCCTCGAGGCGAAACACCCGGGGGAGAAAGAGTACCTGCAAGCTGTGCGCGAGGTGCTGATGTCGGTAGCCGACGTTTACAATCAACATCCTGAATTTGAGCGCAATAAGATTGTTGAGCGCATGGTTGAGCCGGATCGTATCGTTACGTTTCGCGTCACTTGGCTCGACGACCGCGGCGAGGTGCAGAACAATATCGGTTACCGCGTGCAATTCAACAACGCCATTGGCCCGTACAAGGGTGGTATACGTTTCCACGCTTCGGTCAACCTTTCTATCTTGAAATTCTTGGGCTTCGAGCAAACGTTCAAAAACGCCCTCACCACGCTCCCGATGGGCGGTGCCAAGGGAGGTAGCGACTTCTCGCCACGCGGCAAGAGCGACCGCGAGATAATGCGCTTCTGCCAGGCCTTCATTCTGGGCTTATGGAAAAACCTTGGACCCGACCGTGACGTCCCCGCTGGCGACATCGGCGTGGGTGGCCGCGAGGTAGGCTATATGTACGGAATGTACAAGCGTCTGGTCAACGAGCACGACGGCACGTTCACCGGCAAGGGCTTGGATTTCGGAGGTTCCCGCATCCGTCCCGAGGCAACAGGCTTTGGCGCTCTCTACTTCGTGCAGGCTATGCTTAAACGCATGAACGAGAGCATCGTGGGCAAGACCGTGGCCATCTCGGGCTTCGGCAACGTTGCTTGGGGCGCAGCACTCAAGGCTACCGAGCTTGGCGCCAAGGTTGTGACCATCTCAGGTCCCGACGGCTACATCTACGACCCCGAGGGGATCAAGGGTGAGAAAATCGACTACATGCTCGAGTTGCGTGCCACGGGCGAGGATATCGTGGCACCCTATGCCGAAAAGTTCCCCGAGGCCACATTCTTCCCCGGCAAGCGTCCCTGGGAGCAGAAAGTTGACATCGCCCTTCCCTGCGCTACCCAGAACGAGGTCGACGGCGAGGATGCCCAGCACTTGGTTGACAACAAGGTACTTCTCGTGGCCGAGGTTTCCAACATGGGGTGCACCCCCGAGGCTATCGACACGTTCATCAACAATCGCGTGGTGTATGCCCCCGGCAAGGCTGTCAACGCTGGCGGCGTGGCCACCTCGGGCCTTGAGATGAGCCAGAACGCCATGCACCTGCAATGGAGCGCCGAGGAGGTGAACGAGAAACTCCACTGGATCATGCGCTCGATTCACGAGCAATGTGAGAAATACGGCATGGAGCCCGACGGCTACCTCAACTATATGAAGGGCGCCAACATCGCCGGCTTCATGAAAGTGGCCCATGCGATGATGGGACAGGGCGTAATTTGACGCGGTGCGTCAAATTTCGCAAGGATAAAGGTTAAAGGATTAAGGATAAAGGGAGAATAGCCAATCTCCCGAGAACCTTAATCCTTTTCCTTTTTTGTCTCCTCCTTTCCTCCTTTAAATCTCAACTTTCTCAAGTTATGAAACCACTAAATAACACTAATGAACACCAACAAATTAACGTGGCTCTTAATAATTTTTAGAGAGCTTATGCTCTTTAATTAACACTAATCCCGGTAGGAGTTTAGTATCGAAATTCGTGTTAATTCTTTGCGTAGCAAAGCAAAATTAATGAAAGAAATATAGCTAAAGGGCTGAATTAGTGAAAATTAGTGAATATTAGTGGTTTCTGATATTACTTGCGAAACTTGCATTAAAGATTTAAAGGGAATCTCCATTGAACCGCCGTGCTTTCGTGGGCGTTTCACTTATATGAAGGATATTTATACACCCAAGAGTGACAACGAGCGACTTTTTTATTCTCATCCCCGATGGAGGCGAGGGAAAGCTGTCGCTCTTGCTATCGTGGCGCTTATGGCGCTCATCTTGGGACTTACAGGGTGCAAAAGTGATGACAAAATCGACGAGTTGCCCTCGGCCGCCTCGTCGTTCATAAATGAATACTGGCCACTGAGAAACGTCTCGAAATGCGTCCACACCTCCGACGACACGTGGGTGGCAACCATCGAGGCCGGTCCTACAATCACCTTTGATTCCAACGGCACATGGACCGCGATTGACGGTAACGGGGGCACGCTCCCACAAGTGCTGATTTACGACCAGCTACCGTCCAAGCTCTACGAATACCTCGAAGCCACGGAGCAAACCACCCAAGTGTACGCCGTGTCTCGCACGCCCCGCGTCTACACCCTCCAGATCTTCGACACCATGCTCTACTACACCATCTCCTCCGGCGAAATCTCCGGCAACCCCCCAAGAGAATAATTCGGAATGACTTCCTAATCTAATAAGCTTGATGACATTAGAGTCTTCATCCAGCCATATCAATAGGTAATCCCCTTCAATATGGCACTCCATATGCCCAATATATTCACCGAGAAGCATATGGGGCCTGTAAGATGGGGGAAGAGGAATGTCATTCTTCAACATCTCAACCACTAGATACAGTTTCTTGAGTTTGTTGGGCTGATTGGAATAACGTTTCAAATCTTTTTTGAATTGTCGCCCGCTTTTTATTTCCTTCATTTGAGGTCAAAAGAAGATAAAAAACTTTCGTAAGAGTCCATATTTACGGGAGTGAGGGTGCTTTCGTCCTTAGCATCCTGCATCGCCTGTATGGTGGCTGCGTTGGGAGTGTGATATGTGGCATCCATTAGCAGAGTCTCAACATAATTATTGAGGCTTCGATTATCACGAGCGGCCAATGTTTTCAGTCGCTCCAGCAAGTCGGCGCGAAGTCGAAACATGGCGGGTTTCCTGTTGATTACTGCTTCCATAGTGATATCATTTATGCTGCAAAAGTAAATCATTCCTTTCTTATCAACAAACAATCCGACATCTTGTGTTGTTAAATAAGGTTAATTACATATGGTAAAGTGATAATATGATACTATAGAGTGTAGGAGCGGGTGGTGGAGTTGCCGCAGGCGTCGGTGACGGTGAGGGTGAGGGTTTTGCCTGAGGCGGGGTAGGGGGCGGAGAGGGTGCCTGTCTTGCCGTCCAGTTCCATCAGTAGCCACTTACCGTCTACCTCGCCGCGATATGTTTCGATGCCGCTAAGGTTGTCGGCGATTTTGAAGGAGATACGTTTGCGGGCGCGCCATTTCTGCTGGTTGAGCGGGGTGATGGTGGGAGCGGTGGTGTCGGTGGTCACGGCGTAGCGGCCAAGGCGGTTGACGCTGGCGCAGGCCTTGCCGTCGCGGATGGTTGTGCCAACTGCCGAGGGGGAGTTTCCACCGAGGTAGACGAGAAGGTAGTTGTTAGTTGGAAGTTGTGAGTTGTTAGTTTTGATGGGAATTTCGATGTCGATGGTGCGGGCCAAAGGGACGGTTTTGGAGCCGATAGCAACCACTGGGGAGAGGTATTTGTCGCTGGCCGAGGTAGTTACGTCGATGTAAGTGTCGTTATAGAGTGCTTTTTCGGGGATTGTCACTTTAACACCGTCCTTTTCGATTGAGCCGCCTTTGGCCCAAGGGATAAGCGTGCCTTTGGGGGTGACCGAGGGGATTGGCTGGCGTTGCCCATGGATGGTGAACGACTGCTTGGCGACGTTGCCGTGGGAATCCTCGAGGATCCATTGACACTTGTAATCGCGGCCCTCGTGGATGGTGAGCACGCCCTGGTCGGTAGCCTGGGTGATGTAACCCAAGGGATTGGACTCGGCCACTTGGGAGGTCATCACGCGAGTGCCGTGGTTGGCCAGCGCGGGGTAGTGGATGATAGTGTTGACGGCCCGGGAGTCGTCAAACGAGAAATGGTCGAGGTAACGCTGGAACACTTGCTGACCGTCGACCATCAGGGTCACTTTTTTTACCCCGTAGGTGTTGGTGGTGCCGTCCATCACGTCGACAGCGCGGATGCCCGGAGCGACGCGCCCCCAGGCGGTGAAAGGCTTGGTCAGCGAGGCATCGGCACGGGTGGCCATGGTAGCGTTTGAGCCGTCAACCATCCCTTCCACTGGAATCAAGGCGATGGAGGAGATGCGAGGGGCGCGCTTGTCGGTGATCAGGGAGGCGAAGTAGGGCATGGGGTCGAGGGCCTCCTCGGTGATGGCGTCGCGCACGTCCATGTGGAGATGCGGGCCTCCCGACGAGCCCGCGTTGCCGCTACGGGCGATCACCTCGCCTCGCTTGACAGGAATCTGCCCGGGCTCCAGGTTTATGTCGATACGGAAACTCTCATCGGCCATCTGCCGCTCATGAGCCACCTTTTCGAAAGCGGGGGAGAAGGATTCCAAGTGGCCGTAGACGGTGGTCAATCCCAGTTCGGGGTGAGTGACGTACACGGCGCGGCCGAAACCCCATGGCGACACCAAGATGCGGCTCACGTAGCCGTCGGCGGCGCAATAGATTTTGAGGCCTGTGCGACCTTGGGTCTTGAAATCGAGACCCGAATGGAAATGGTTGGAGCGTATCTCGCCAAAATTGCCGCTGAGCAGCAGGGGGATGTCAAGCGGACGATGGAGGCTGGCCTGGGCGGGCGATGCCGGGGCCACGCGGTCGGGGCCTGTTTCCCCTCTTTCCTTGGCGCATGCTTCCAGGGGGAGAAGCAAGGCCGAGGTAAGGAGGATTTTTGTGATGAAGCGAATCATTATTTATCTTTGTTTTTAGATTAAATCGGGAATTTCGGGAATTTCGGGAGTTTCGGGAGTCTCGGGAGTTTCGGGAGTTTCGGGATTCCCGGGTAGGTTATTTACCAAGGGCGAGGCGGCCAAGCATGTAGGTGAGCGAGGCGGTGCCGTCCATTGTGGGTTCGTTGGTGGAGTAGTCGTGGTAGTCGTCGTGGTACACCACGATGTCGTTTTGGTAGGGGGCGTAGCGGTCCTCGTTGCGCAGGTGCACACCGCGGAGGGAGCGGAAGATGTTGCCGTAAACGGGTCCATCAACCAATCCTCCTGTCACTTGGATACCCTCGAGGTTGGTCAAAGCCGAATGGGGGTCGCGGGGGAAGTCGCCGTTGTCGGGAAGTCCCACGATCATGCATTTGCCCCAAGGATTCACGCCGAAGAGCCAGTCGCGCATGGCTGTTTCCATCTCTTGGAATTGGGTGTCGCCCGTGAGGTCGCGGTAGAGCATGGCCTGGGTGACGAGGGCGACGGTGAGGTTGTTGGAGCACCATATAAAGGGGATACCGTTGACGAAAGCATTGTCGCCGGCGCGCTCTTTCACTCGCTGCAGGCCCGAGCGGATGTTGGAGGTAAACTCGCGAGCTACCTTGGCGTCGGCGTCACGTGCCAGGAGCACATGGCCCAGGTTGACGAAGGGATACCACTGGTAGTGGCGTGCCGAGTCGGCTCCCATCCAGGGCGTTACGGGTTCCATGCGGCCATAGTTGACGGCGTCGTGCTTGTAGTTGTCGGCACGTGCGATGAGTTGGCGAATAGCGGCTGCAAGCTCCATGTCGTCCACCCAGTTGTCCTCCTCGTAGAAGTAGGGCGACACGCAGGGGGCTGTTTGGCAAGCACCGGGGTTGGCTTGAGCCACCTCATAGGCGGTGGCCGAGCGCTGGTGGAGCTGGTTGGCGAAGTCGGGGTCGATCGACTCGAAAATCATGGCACCGAGGCCGAAAGAGGAGGCGAATTTGCCCACCGAGGAGGCCAATCCGCGGCTGCGGTTTTTGTTCTCTTGCAATCCGTAAGGCTTTCCCGAACAGGGGTAAACCGGGCGACCGGTGCCCTTGCCCCAACCGTAATCCACATTGTCGCCTGCGGGCAGCCCGGCGTAGCGGTGGTCGCGGTCGTCGGCAATCTGATTGAGGTAAAAACCCTCCTCGGGGTTCATGCGGCACATCCACTCCAGTCCCCAGCGAGCCTCGTCAAGGATGTCGGGGATGCCGTTGGAGCCTTTGCGGCCGTCGGCCTGGTAGTTGTCGGCCCACGCCTCGGGGTTCTCGCGATAGGCCCAGAGCATCTGGAACACGGCGTTGGCTGAGGTGGTGAGGTATTGCAGGTAGTCGCTAGCGTCGTGCCAACCGCCGCGCACGTCCACGTGCTGGCCGTCGCGTCCGTCCTCGGTAAGGACAAGGTAGCCGTCATGCTGGTGGCAAGTGGCGTCGAGGCTTGGGTTATAGCCGCAACGTTGCTGGCGCATGTATTGAAGGGGCACCTCGTTGGCTCCTTTGTAAACGTCCTCGCCGATACGGAATGTGGGGGAGGTGGCCGTCGGTGCCTCGATGGAGTATTCGCCCGGGGTGTCGAGCGATGAGAAATAGATACGGTAGGTTGCGCCCATGGGAGCCCATGTATCTTTCTTGACCACCGAGTCGGGGGCGTGTTTCACCCCGTTTTTATCAACAATAGCGATGCCGTCGATGGGGGCTGAGGGGTCTTCCACCATCAATACGGCGGCCTTGATGTCGGAGGGCAGGTAGCCGATAGCGTTGACGCGCACGGCGTCGACCGAGGCGCTGACTGAAAGGGCGGTAAGTGTAATAGCTGGTAGTAATAGATGCTTCATGTATTTTAAATCATTAAATCGTTATATCTTTAAAGGAGGAAAGGATTAGAGGGGGAAGATTACGTCGGCGGTCCAGGAAAGGCGGTTGTAGCCACGGAAGTAGTAATCAGGCTCGGATGAAGGCACGTAGGTGCCCAAGCCGCAGTAGCTGGTGATGGCGATGCCGTTGAATTCCTTGGATGTGGTGGCCTTGTAGAGGATTGCGTCGTTGAGAGCCGCGCGCCAAGTGTCGTAGATGGTATCGCTGGGCCTTAAGGCTTGGATGTAGGAGTCGAAATCGTAGCTGTGGCAACGGAAGTCGTTGTAGGTGGATGCTTTGGCGAACGCTTGCAGCTGGGAGGGGTAATCGATGTAGCAATCTCCTACCTGCTGATAGAGGTAACGGGTGCAAGCCGCTAAATAGTCGAGACGGGAGGTGTCGACCACGGTGATTTGCAGGGCTTGTTGGCGCTGGTTGTAATAGTTGTAAGTGTTGGTTGCGGCTGTTACCACGCCGTCAAGGCCGTCGGCCAAGAGCGGTTCCACGTTAAGATGATAGGGCATCCCGGTGCCTTGCAGTTCGGTTGGGGAAACCACGAGCCGGTAGGCGCAGTCGCGAAGCTCGTAGACTGTTTCCACCGATCCCATCAGGCAGGTGTCGAAGTAGATGAAATCCAATTTCGGAGTGGAGGACAGGAGCGTGGAGGCCATATCGGTGACGTCCATCCAATAGGTGGTGCGGCGGTTGTCGAGGTCGTATTCTCCGCCGTAGGCTTGGGAAGAGATAGGGGCTTTTGCGGGTGCCGACAACCAGTCGGTGCCGTGTCCCCAGAATACCAAACCGTAGCTCGACGCGGGAGCGAGTCGTTGCATGTCGGCCATCACCTCTTGCAAGCGCTCGGTGGTGGTGGAGTAGACGGTGTAGTCGTATTGTTTGAGTAATTTGTCGTTAGTTTCGTCGCTGCCGGTGATCTCGATAAGCCGAGGAGGATCGTAATCGGTCACTACCAAGGGACAGTAGTAGACGAGCAGTCGGCCGTTGTTAGCGTTGCTCTGAGCGAGGCCTTGTCGCATCTCTTGCAGGTCGAGCGAGTCGTAGCTGGCTCCCCCCAGGGATGAGTTGGATATTCCCAGGGATGAGTTGGCGAGCATATACACCAGCACTGTGCGCCCCTCGACCGGAGTGACAGGCACGTCCGGCTCGTCATGGCTATCCGAGGAGCAAGAGACAAGGAGTAGCGAGGTAAATGCGATTATGGTTGATTTTAGATGATTCATGTAAGTGCATGTGTTTATTTTAGGGTATATCTATACCTTAAATAAACGTGAAAGAGGGTGGAAAATTGTGCTTGTGCCGCCGGCACGGCCAGGCGAATATCTGAGGGTGTATCATAAAGCAAGATGATGCACCCTCTTTTTCACACCCTGCTCAAA
>CAZLSW010000072.1:0-15793 GCA_964562375.1 uncultured Muribaculaceae bacterium
AAGATTGTGCAGGGTATGCTTGAGGCTCACGGTATCCAAACCGTATTGTCGGACCAGAATAACCCCTATGTCCCCGTTTTCGGTGGGGTTTACCTTATGGTGAGCGAAGATGATTATCAGCGCGCCCGGCAGCTCTTGGATGAGCATCACGACGCTTAAAACTCTTGCGACATGATAGACGAAATATTACGACATAACAAAGAATTTGTGGCCAGAAAAGGCTACGAGCGTTTCCTCACTTCCAAATACCCCGACAAGAAGATTGCCATTGTGACCTGTATGGACACTCGATTGGTGGAGTTGCTACCGGCGGCTTTGGGGATACGCAACGGCGACGTAAAGATGATAAAGAACGCGGGTGGCACGATTACCAATCCGTTCGACTCAACCGTGCGCTCGTTATTGGTGGCCGTTTATGAGCTTGGGGTCAACGAGATCATGATCATTGGCCATACGGGCTGTGGAGTGCAAGGAATGGATCCGGCCGAGATGCTGCATCTAATGAAGGAGCGTGGGGTTGACGACGAGCATATCCAATTGATGCGACACTGTGGCATCGATCTCGACACATGGTTGCGAGGTTTCACCGACACCTCGGCGGCTGTCCTGGAGACTGTCGACTTGGTGAAAAACCATCCCCTGATGCCCCGCGACATACGCGTGGCCGGTTACATCATGGATTCGGAAACCGGCGAACTGCAAATCCTCTAACTTCAACCTTATAATTTTAACGCCATGAAACTTACCCGAACCATCACTTTTGCCACGCTGTCACTGGCGCTTGCATTCGTTGCCTGCGGCGAATCATCATCCACATCGGCCGACGACGCCATGCTCTTTGGCCAAGTTCCAGCCATTGTGGCTAATTGTAACCAGCAAGTGAAACTCCTTCGCCAGGAGTGGAAACACTGCAAATCGCCATCCACCAAATCAGAGATTCGAGAGAAAATCGAGCGCGTCCAAGCCGAGACCAACCAGGCTGTAGAGCAAGCAGCACCGCTATGGTCGGGTGTAACCATCGATATCACCTCCGACGGCCAATTCACAGTGGAAAGTCCCGTCACCGCCTCCTACGACAAGCTTTTCACGGATATGGAACCCCAGTACAACCTCTCGGGTCAAATCGTTGTGGCCAAGAATTATTTGGTCGATCTCGACCCATCGGTGCTGGATAGAAACCCCGATACCGGAACCAGTGTGCTGCTCGTCGGCCTCGATGAAAATGGCAATGAGGTGATTACCACCCAGATAGGCTTTGCCAAAATCGAGAAATTGAGCGAAACCAACGTCATCGTGCGTGCCGGCACCCCCGTGCGCATCGACCCCATTCACATGTCGGCCAAGAAAGCCGATAAATACTTGGAAATCAAAACGCTAAAGCTAAAGTTCTACAAATACAACAAATAACCCACTCCACCCCCCCCACATCTCACGGACAGTAGCTCAAGCCATCATCCCTGATACATAAACTGCTTGTAATCCCTTGGATTACAAGCAGTTTCTGTCGGGGTGAGAAGACTCGAACTTCCGACCTCCACGTCCCGAACGTGGCGCGCTAACCAACTGTGCTACACCCCGAGTGGTTTTGCGGGGACAAAGGTAGCGTTTTTTCGCGTAACACGCAAATTTTTGTGAATTTATGGAGGGTTTTTGCGCCTGGGTTGTGAAAACGAGGGTTTTTGCGCTTGGGTTGTGAATATTGGTAGGTGGCCTCGGCGTTTTATTGTTCGGCGAAAAAGTGCTATCTTTGTGGCCGAAAAAATATATTGCAGTTGAGATTAACCGAGTTCATAGACGTGAGCCTGGGGCGCTTCGGCGACAAGGCGACGAGTAGGCGAAGCCGCGAGATGGCCAATCAGTGTAGGCGTTTTTTGGAGGCTTATGCTGAGGGCGTGGGGTGTACGCCCGATGTAATCGACTTGATTAATCCCGATTTTGTCAGGGGTTTTGGGGAGTGGCTCTACGAGACGAATTTGGCCGACCACGATGCTGGGATTATCGACAATTGGATGGAAACGTTCTGGCGAATCGCCCGCAGTGCCGTGCGTCTTGGCTACATTCCCAAGATTGACGTTGTGAGGGTTGTTCGCGAGGAGCTTGCCAAGAAGCATAAGGCTAAGACCGACAACAAGAAGGGTCGCGGCCCATATAATGTGAAGAGCGTGGATTTCAGGGTGGAGTGCCAAAAGGTGGTGCAGGCTATCTCGTTGCTTAACGCCAAGTCGAGCTCGTGTCTTGACAGCCGGGCCAAGAGCGCTTTGGTGTATATGTGCGGGCTTGCCTTGGGGGGCTTGGAATATGAGGATATCATCAGGGTGGTGCTTCGCGCCGAGAAGGGGGAGGACGACCTGACGGAGATCAAGCTTTACATTCCTCGCTACGACATATCGGTGGGTTTTGAAGGGGTTCCGATGGTGTTGTGGAAGCTTTACCACGACCGGCAGAACGCTCGACCGGAGAGCGGTGAAATGTTGTTCCCCGAGCTGGGGCCCGAGGGGGCTCTCCAATTTCGAAATGACGTAGCCTCGTTTTGCGCTCAACACCGTATAGAGATGTTCCGATCCAAAAGCGTGTTCTGCGATTTCCTGTCGTTGGCGTTGAGCCAGGGGAAGTCGCAGGGTGACGTTATACGTATGGCGCAGCTTCGCGCGGTCGCCTCGCTGGATACGATTGACCTGTTGACCCTCCACAAGCTGATGCAAATCGATTTGGACCCTAGCGCGCTTCTGCAGGAGAATTGGCGCATTCTGAGGGTGTTCTCACAAAAGCTGAGGATAGAGACGGTGATGGAGAGTGTCGACCGTCTGGCCAGCAACAGTAGGGCCCGTGGTGAGAAATGCCAGATCAAGCAGTTTGCGCCCATGGAAGAGGTTGTGAGCAAGCGCACGGGCCGTATGCAGCGACGCAAGGTGCCGGTGTTCGGCTATTATATATTTATCAAGAGTCGTCTTCCCGAAGCCGAGATGATTGAGCGCTCGCTCCCCGACGTGTCGTTTATGCGTCAAGTGGAGAACCGTCGCTTGATGGTGACGTTGACCAACCGCGAGATTCTACGACTGCGTACGTTCTTCAACGACACTCGCGGTGACGATTCGGAGGTCGACTTGGTTGACATCGATCAATGGCGCGCCGACCACGCGGCATCGCTCGATGAGGGCCAGCGCGTGCGTATCCTTCATGGCCCCTTCGCGGGCTACGAGGGCGTAGTGTATCAAATCAAGAGCGTGGCAGCCGATGATTCCCCCTCAACTAACAGCTCTCAACTCTCAACTCTCAACTCGCCGTCCACCACTCACCATTCCGTCGTCATCGTCCGCATCACCCCGATGTCCAATCTGTCGATTGTTACCCTGTCGGCGTCGGTCGACCCCCTCCACCTGCAGCTCATCCCGTAGATTACAAAGGGGGTGGATTATGCATGACATGCATAATCGCCCCCTCTACTCTTCGACTAATGAACAACAATAAGTTAACTGCGATTCTAATAATATTTAAAGAGCTAACGATCTTATAATTTACACTAATGTTGATAGTGTTTCATTATGGAAATTCGTGTTAATTCTTTGCGCAGCAAAGCTTGATTCTTTAATGATAATATAATCTTAATCGCTGAATTAGTGAATATTAGTGTTCGTGGTTTCTTGGATAACTTGCGAAACTTGAGCTATTTTATCATTTGCGTTGCCCACGACGAGGCTGCGGGAGCTCCACTATTTAGCAGACGTCCCTTTTCCCAGTTGATGTTGGGATAGAGTCGACGCAAGTCACGGACACTGCCGTCGATAGTCGACCCTCCCGACGTAGCGAACGGGATCACTCGCTTGCCATCCAAATGCTGGCTCTCAATCCAAGAGTTCACTTGCCGAGGGGCCAAATCCCACCAAATGGGATAGCCTATGAAAATCACGTCATATTCCGACGCGTCAATCGTTTCTCCCCCGATTTGTGGACGGCATTCCGGGTCGTTCATCTCAACGGAGCTGCGACTCTGCCGGTCGTTCCAATTCAAATCAGCCGCGGTGTAGCGCGGTTGGGGGACGATCTCATAGAGGGTTCCTTCGGTTGTCTCGGCTATCGCCTTGGCAACCCTTTCCGTCGTGCCTGTGGCCGAAAAGTATGCCACAAGCACCTTGTCGCCTTGATTCATATCGTTTTGTTGATTGGTTACTTTTTCTGATTTGGCGCAGGAAACACCCATCAGCGCAAGGATTCCGATTATTATGCTTCTCAGATTCATGGTTCAATTTGTTTTACCGCGAATATAAGATATTTATAACACGATTATGTTGCTATGCGGCTCAAATGTTGTTGGTTTCTACGTAGTCATATCGCAGGTAACTTTTTTCACGAGCTTAGAAATCCATCTTTCACTTTCTTCAGGGCTCTAATTTTCGAGATAGTAGGTGATCGAGTTGACCACACGCACATTTTTGATATAAGGGGTGTAAGGGTCGCGGTCCTCGACGCTGAACTGCCCTTGCTGGGCGGTCTTGATCTTGCCGAGCTTTGAGCCGCAATCGGCGGCGAACTTGTCAGCGGCCTCGCGGGCGGCCTTGGTGGCCTGTGCCACCATCTCCGGCTTGATGTCGTTGAGCGAGGTGAAGTTGTACTCAGTACGGTACTGGTAGTCACCGGCCACCACGGCTATTCCCTCTTTCATCAGGTCGGTCTGCTTCAGGATCAACTCGTTGACCTTCTGCACTTGTGATGATGTAACGACCACGACGTTGGTCACGCGATAACGAGCGTCAATGCGGGTGGAGTTGTCATAAAGGTTGGCCACGCGGTCTTCCACCGAGGGAGGGTTAACGGAGATTTCCGCGTCGCTGATGCCGTTGGCTTTCAAGAACGCAACCACCTTGCCATTGGTGGCTTGGATGCGGCTGTAGAGCTCGGGCAGGTCGTTGCCCATCTCCTTGGTGACGATAGGCCATATCACTTGGTCGGCCTGCACCTCGCGCTCAGCGAGGCCGCGCACCGTCACAGCACGGTCGCGATGCGAGAAATTGTCAATACCGGCCTTGATGCAAAGCCCCAGTAGCAGAAGTCCGACGGCCACCAAGAGTGCCGGGACACATTTCATTATACCTTTCATTTCAGAGATTTATTTGTTTTCCGATTATGGTTTTAAGCAGTTGGAGATTCTCGGGACTGTTGGCCGCAAGTATCCCTGACACCCGCATTGCGCGTCGTGCCAGGCGAAATTGGCCGGTGCTCCTCCCAATTGCTTCCCCTCGGGGAGCATGTCCCAAAGGATCTCGCCCAATCCTATTACTAACAGCTTTCTCATATCTGTTTACTTTTACGTGCTTGATGTCGAAGATAAGAGAATCAATCTTCGGCATCTTGTAACAATTTTAAGGCTTGGCGATATTTCTCCCGGCGGGCAATATCTTTTTCAGTGGGGTGTGGGAGGCGTGTGGCGTAGAGATTTCATTGAGTTGCTCCAGTGTGTAGTCGGTATCCTCGACAACATCGTGAAGCAACGCCGCGGTGATGGCAACGTCGGTGCCGCCGTTCTTGGCGACTGTCATAGCCACTGTGAACGGATGGAGGAAGTAATCCTGTCCACCCTTATCCTTTTGCCCGGCGTGCGCGTTCTTGGCCAGAGCCATAGCCTTGATCACATAATCTGAAAGATATTCCATAAATGGCAAACTCTTTGAAACCGACCCCTTGAACCTCTCAGGGTAAAGTTACACAAATTTACTGTTTTATTCTGAATAACGCAAAATGTTGAGATATTTTTAACCCTCGATTTTAACACCTGTAACAGAAATCCCGAATTCATGGGTTGTCATTTGGATAAAAATGGTTATATTCGCGATAAAGAATTATTACAATGGATCGCACCAAACGACTGCCATATTTGCCTATCGGCATCCAGGATTTTCCCACAATCAGGGAAGAGGGATACCTCTATGTCGATAAGACAGCCTTAGTCTATGAATTAACGCAAAAGAGATACACTTATTTTCTATCACGTCCACGCCGCTTTGGCAAAAGCCTTATTCTTAGCACCCTACAGGCTTATTTTGAGGGAAGAAAGGAATTGTTCGAGGGCTTGGCCATTGAAAAGCTGGAACAGAAGTGGGAGAAGTATCCGGTGATACGATTGGATTTGTCTCTATGCAAATCGAAAACGCCACAAGAATTGGAGAAGTCACTCGGCAAGCTTCTATGCGAGGAATACGAGCGGCATGGAATTGATGTTATTGACCGCACCTCACCAGCCGATGAGTTATTCGGTGACTTAATTGCAAAATTGTACAAACGCACCGGTAGACAAGTCGTGATTCTGATTGATGAATATGATAAGGGCTTGATATCGGTACTGCGCGAGCCTGAGAGTCTCGATGCGTCTAGTGAGGTGCTACGGGATTTTTACATTAATATTAAATCGCGGGGTCAAATGATACGCTTCGCCATGCTCACGGGCGTGGCTCGTTTCCGCCATGTCACGATATTCTCGGGGCTGAACAACCTGCGCGACATCTCCATGGACACCCGCTACGCCGCTATCTGCGGTTTCACCCATAAAGAGTTGGTTGACAATTTCACCCCTTACATCGAGGAATTAGGCAAGCAACACTCTTGGGACTTTGACACCACCATGGCCAATCTATTGCAACAATACGATGGCTACCGCTTTACCGATGCCGATGTAAAGGTGGTAAATCCATTCAGTCTTATCAACTGCTTTGAGGACAATAAGTTGGCCGACTATTGGATCTCCACAGGGACCTCACGAATCCTTGTGGATTTCCTTAAAGCCAACGATTACACACTGACCACTCTGGATGGCGCCGTCGTTTCCCAATCCACGTTGAGCGACATCTATCAAGACAACAACCCCATCCCGTTGTTCTATCAAACAGGATATTTGACAATCAAAGAGTTAGTAGACGACCGTTACTCGCTTGGTTTCCCCAACGGAGAGGTGCAGCGAGCTCTGATATGCGACCTTATGCCTCAATTCATGGGGATGAAGCGATCGGAGATGGAGGATAATGTCATCGACCTGCAAGGGGCTTTCGCCGCTGGAGACGTTGGAAAGATAATGGCGACAATGCGGAGCATTATCGCTTCGGTCCCGTATCACCTTTGGCCCGACAAATCCACCGAGGCCACGTTCCACATGCTGGTGCATGTGATATGCATGGTGGCAGGGATCTCGACGCAGAGCGAGATGAGCCAGTCGAAGGGTAGGGTGGATATGGTGTGCCAAATGCTCAGGCGCGTCTATGTCTTCGAGTTCAAGCTCGACGCGACAGCCGAGAAGGCTCTGGCCCAGATCGACACCCAGGGTTACGCCCTGCGCTGGAACGCCGACGGCCGCGAGGTCTACAAAATCGGCGTGGCCTTCTCCTCCTCCGACCGCAACATCACCTCCTGGGTCGTAGCCTAGCGAGCGATCCCCCTAAACGCCGCTTAGAACAGATATACCTCTCATCTGCTTTGTATTTTATTCGCCTATTATGGTGGCCACGACGTGGCGGGGACCGCCGTGGTTGCGGAACTCGCACAGGTAGATGCCCTGCCATGTGCCAAGGTTGAGTCTTCCCTGGGTAATCGGAATCGATAGCGACGGGCCAACGAGGATGGTCTTGGCGTGGCTGGGCATGTCGTCGGGGCCTTCCATCGTGTGGGTGTAATAAGGCTCACGCTCCCTGACAAGCCGGTCGAAGATCGCCTCCAAATCGTCCCGCACGTCGGGGTCATAGTTCTCGTTGATGGTCAACGCCGCCGACGTGTGTTTAATGAACAGATTAAGCAACCCCACGCTTGGCAACCCGGGCAACTGTCTTACAATCTCCTCGGTGATGAGGTGAAATCCTCGTGCCCTCGCTCTTAACGTTATTTCAATTTGCTGCCACATAAATTTTTTGCTTATGATTCACAGATATAGTTCCAGTCGTTGGTATAGTGGAAGCCCTCGTAATCGAAGTGGCGCAGGTCGGACAGGTCGGTGATGCGATTTTGGATTATCCATCGGCTCATCGCGCCGCGGCACATCTTGGCGTAGATGGTCACGTTCTTGGGCTTACCCTCCTTCACCACCTTGAAGTCGGGGGTGATGACCGTCACCTCCTTTGTCACTCGTTTCCAATCGAAAAGACGTTTGAACTCCGCACTGGCCAGATTGATCAACACTCCGTCATCGGCTTTCACTCGGTCTATGAAATAGCCAGTGAGCAGCGGTTTCCAATAGTCAAACATCGAGATGTGTCCGTTGCCGGGCAACTCCACGTCGCCCTCCAAGCGGTAAGGATTCACCAAGTCGAGAGGCCGCAGCAGCCCGTAGAGGAACGAGCCGATCATCAAATGCTCGTTGGCATAAGCTAAATCAGCGTCCGACATCGTTTCGGGAGCCAGCTTCTGAAACACCATACCGTCGTAGCTGAACGCAGCCGGACAAAGCGTGTCGGGGTTGCCAAACTCCCGATAGCGTCGCCAATTCTCCGTGGCTATCGCTTTGTTGCATCTGAGCATAGCCATCAGTTGCTCAGGAGTGTAGTCGGCTAACTGAGCCGCTATTCCATTGGCCTGCGGTTGAAACCTCGGTTCAGAGCATCCCAAAATTTCCCTCGGTGCCCTCCCGGTCATTATCTTAGCACAACCAATCAATATCAGCATAAGTTACATTAGGTATTGGTTAAGCCATTGGTCGGGGAACGGTACCGGGCGGTGTCGCTCGATGTTGAAGTAGTAGCCGGTTTGTTGAGCCGTTGCAAACACGCGGCCATTCTCCTCGATCTCGAATTCCGCTTGCCAACGGCTACGCCCTATCAGATGTATCCGGCAATGACCCACGGGGTGGTCATTGAACGTCACCGGATGTTTGTATTGGATAGATGTCTCGGCAAGGATGGGCGCGTTGCCGTCCTTCAGCATCTGGGTAAGGGGGAAATACTTGTCGAGCAACGCCATACGCATGTCCTCGAGCCATTTCACATATACCGTGTTGTTGACCACGCCCATAAAATCCACGTCATATCCACGCACGATTATCGGCGTGTCGACGGTCATTATCTTGTCTTGGTTTTCGCTCATTTCTGCTCTTCTTTTGGTGATATTAATTCCATCAATGGCACAACCTTGTAGCCCAATTGGTCAATCCAATCGAGGATTGAGTGCAAGTGACCATACAAAGGCTCTGGCCGCTCTGGCTTTACTCCCATATGTATCAAAAAGATTGTGCCGTTTTCCACAGGCTTGGTGCGCAAACGCTTGAATATTTCCTCAGTTGACACATAAGCGTCGCCCATCGACGGCACAGTATAATCCTCGCTTGTGGGGAACCCATATGTGTAACTCACCACTTGCAATCCTTGCTCGCTTGCCCAAGCGCAGATCGAGTCGTTGTACCACTCAAATGGCGGGATGAACACTGAAGCACCAGTGCGGGAAATATCATATCTGCCCAGGGAGCGATACGCGCTGTCAATCTCTGCCATAAATTCATCCCGGCTAATTAACGTGGAATCGCGGTTCTCCCAGTCGCAATAAAGCCTATGATAATATCCATGATGACCCACATAATGACCCCGGTTCTTGATTTTCCATACCACTTCGGGATGGTTGTTCAACACGTATTGCGTGAAAAAGAACGCACCCTTTACACCAGCCCGGTCAAGAGCAAGCAGAATAGGGTCAACGCCCTCAAACATCGAATCAGCTGTGAACACCATTGCCACTTCCTCCCGGTCGACACTACCCTTGACTACCCCACCATGGCTCAATACCACCGCTGAATCCAACGGCAATTGCAAGCGACTATCGAGAGCCATAAACACTTTCGTGTCTTGTCCCTTGATGACCAAAATGGTCAAAAATGCTAAAATTGTCCAAATCAGCTTTTTCACTATGGATAAAGATTCAATTGATTTTTACGAGCTTAATGTCGAAGATTAGAGTGGAGTTGCCGGGGATGTCGCTGTCGCCACGGGAGCCGTAGCCTTGGGAGGTGTTGTCGTCGAACACCTTTCCGTCGATAAGTGAGCCTTTGTAGTAGACGCTCACCACGTCCATCAGCGACGGGCTTTTGCCATCACCGTTTTCAACGGCACGGTAGAGAATCCCACCGGGAAGTGATTTCATCTCGGGGTCGTTTGCAATATCCGCCAAGAATTTCTCGTTGGCAGCCTTGTATGCTTTCTTGTCAATCCTGAGCATGGCTTATTCAGGTTTGGATTGTTTGTCGGCAAGCTGCTCTGGGGAGTGGCCGCGATTGAATTGGATATGGCTGTCCGACTGATGTTCCTCGATAATCGGGTCACAGCCGTAGTCCTCCATCCATTTGCGATCGGAGTCAAGATTCGTGTACTGGTCATGGGTCAGCACGTAGCCTACTTTTGCCATAGATAGTCCTTATATTTTGTACAGGCAAAATTAATCAAAAACATTCATATATGAAACACGTCTTGATAACAATACCAATCCAATGCTCCCTACGCCTCGGCCACCACCGTCTTCCTCAACTACCCCTTCATCACCCAATACTACTAGCAAAACATAGGGTTAGTGACGCGAAGAACCGACATCCGCGGGTCAACCATCGGATGTCGGTTCTTCTGAAGGGGGATGAACACAGAATTACATTCTGATTTTCTCGCGTTTGGAACCCTGGATGCGGATGAATATTCCGTCGGAGGGATTGTCAACCTTCACCCCCATCATATTGTAATAGATTGGAGCTGCAACATCCTCCGTTGATTCAATTGACTCAACACCCGCTGCCGCGTTGGCCAGGCGAACCGAGCTGAGTTTGCTGATAGACAGCACCAATGAGGTAGGATTGAAACGGAAAGTGTAGGTGCCGCTCAGATTCTTGTAGTTGATGTCGTAACCCGAGCCGCTGCTCTCGGTGGTGACTTGCAATTGAATTGAGGTGTTGGAATCGGAGAGCACATCCGCGGTGGATGACCGGCCATACTGGGTGTCATTCCAACCGTTGCCGTAAATCTTCAGGCGGTCGCTTCCAGAAAGATAAACGGTAAAGGTGTAATATCCGTCATCTCCATAGGCCATCTGATAGGAAGAATCGCTGCCGGGGGTAGTCCACGAGTTGAATGAGCCGGAGAGATAACGTGCGGCGGGAGAGGAATCGATAATTGTGAACGTGGATGTGGAGGGGTTGAAGACGGTGCGGTAGGAGCCAGAGAAGCCGAAGTAAATGTCGCTGGAGCCGTTCTCAACCAATTGGAGATCGGTTACAGGTCCACTAAGTGGATTGGAACTTGTCCCCAGGCCACTGTTCACGCCATATTTCGTTCCCCACCCTCCGTCGGGGCAGTAATACAGGCCAAATCGGTCGGGGTTGGACGTGTTGTTGCTTACCGAATAGGTCACGTTGGCATAGGCCAAGTTCCCGTCATACGTCATCGCATAGCTGCCGTCAGCCCCAGGCGTCGCCCATGAGGTCATTGTGCCTGTGATGTAATAAGGGCAAGAGGCCGATGTCATAACATATGAATCAACCGAGCCTTGGTCGCCCGCTATTGTGTACACATGGCCATCCACCAGGGAGAAGTCGGATGTCTTTGTCGCGTCACCGTCACCCGCGTTGAACAAGCCCATGTTGTGGTTGTCAGTTACGGAGTATTTCCAAAGGTTGCCGTTTACGTTGGTCATTGCCACGCCGGGCCAACCGTTGTCGCCAGTCGCGGAGTTGCTCCAAGTGAACACGTGGGGGGCTGACCAGTTGGAAGCTGAGTTGTCGAAATAGATTGTGGCGGCAGTGGTAGCGGGAGCGACATATTCTCCTTGGTCGCCCGCTTTTGTGTACGCATGGCCATCGACAAGAGAGAAATCGGATGTCTTTGTTGCGTCACCGTCACCAGCGTTGAACAAGCCCATGTTGTGACTGTTGGTGACAGAGTATTTCCAGATGTTGCCGCTGACGTAGGTCATTGCCACGCCGGGCCAACCGTTGTCGCCAGTCGCGGAGTTGCTCCAAGTGAACACATAAGGAGTGGCCCAACCGGTGTCCGTATTGTCGAAATAGATCGTGCAAGCGCTAGCGTACTCGGTGTTGGCCTCCGACTGGCTCAAGCCAGTCATGGCTGTTGTCACCCCCAACGAAGGCACATAGAGCGGATATACGTAGCCGTTGGCCGACACGTTAACGGTAGTGCCATAAGAGTTCATATTGGAAATGAGGACACCAACTGTGCCGTCGGTATTGACATAGGCAGTGAGGTAAACGTTGCTGTCAGTGCTCCCCGAGGTAGCCACGCGATAGGCTCCAGGCTTAACCGCGGCCGATGATTGGGCCATAATGTAATAATGGGAATTGCAGGTGTAATATCCCCCGTTGTTTCCCACCGAAATCGCGCCACGGCAAGTGGAGCAACCCCCAGGGCGATAAGGGGTGCCAGTGGTAGACAGAGCGAAATTCCATGCCAGCGAGCCTCGGCAGAATCCCATAGAGGGATGAATCACAAGGTCGCGCATGTCGCGTGCAAGACTGCCTGACAGGTCGTCGCCGTTGTTCCATGTTCCGATAGACGCCTCGGTGAACAGGTTGTCCTTGCCAGTCTTGTAATAGATATCCTGCATCTCGGTCCAGTCGTTGTCATAGCCTGTGTACTTGTGCCATGCGCTGCCAGAGACAAGGTCGTAGCCGCTGAACGATGTGCCCATACGTTGAAGAGCGTAATACGGATAATCGTTCTGACCGCTTACGTCATCATAATTATAATTGTGGTCCCACAGGTAAATCTTGGTCGAGAGACCAGCGGCCTTGATTTTGGGAGCCAGGGATTGTGACACGAAGTCGGCCTCGGTTTCCCAAGGCATATAGCACGACGCCGAATTGCCCGTGTTCATAGGCTCGTTCTGAGGAGTGACAGCGTAGATATCCAAGCCGTAGCCTTGCATGGCCTTAATGAACTTCACGAAATAATCGCCGTATGCGTCGTAGTAGGAACTTGACAACTGACCTCCAGTCCAAGAATTGGATGTCTTCATCCAACGTGGCGGGGTCCATGGAGTGGCGATAATTTTTACGTTTGGATTCAACGCTTTGATTTTCTGCAATATCGGTATGACGTAGTTGATTTCGTCGCTATGCAGTCCGAAATATTGCAAGGGGTTGTTGCTCGGCCCCTGAGTGTCACAAAGAGTGTACTCAGCGCTCGAGAAGTCGTTGGTACCGATTGAGATACGCACATAGCTAGTGCCATACCCCTCTGACGAGGAGAACGTGCGCTTGAGCAAAGCCTCGCGGGTTGACTCGCTCATCTGCATGAGGTTGTAACAAGCGGCGTAAGTAATGGCGTAGCCGAAACCGTCAATTTCCTGATACTTGGTCACGGTGTTGACAGTGACGTTCGCTGAAACCGAAGAGGATTGCACAGCCGAATGCACCAGGTCGTAAGACCGGTCGCCTGAAGTGGTAAGAACACGTGCCCATTGGGCGTTGGCAGTCACGGATGACGATGCCAACAACACCGCCGCGACCACAAGCAAGGTTTTAGACATAGGTAAAGAATGGTTCATGGTTATGTGAAAAGAGGGATTATAGGAATTTCAACTTGTATTTTGGTACCGTCACAAAATTACCGCCTATTCTATAAAACCATCGCCATAAGTAAGCTAAATAAGTAAATTCGCAATTTATATATGGAGTTGAATTACAATTTGTTACTTTCGAATCCGTTTTGAAAAAGGTAAATTCAAGTGCTAACACCGATACAGCGCAGAGTTGTCGGCGCAGCCAACCTTAACCTTGTGTTGCAAAATAGCCTTAACCCCCATGGCGCTTCACTCGGTCGTGACGGCAACACCTATCGCAAGGGCGACAAGGTGATGCAGATTCACAACAACTACGACAAGAATGTTTTCAACGGCGACATCGGATACATATCCTCGGTCGATGAAAACGATCGCTCGCTCACGGTGTCTTTCGACGGTCGCGAAGTGGAATATGAAGTGACTGAACTCGACGAATCCGTGTTTTGTTCAGTTTCAATCTATATTAATGTTCTAACAGGATACTGATTGTTGCGTTGTTACTATTTTGCGATAATTGATTTTATCTGAGAAGTAGGGGTACAGCGGTTGTAGAGGTGCGGCGGATGACTAGACCACGGTAGGTGGCCGGGTCGACACGACGTCCGTCTATGGAGTAGTAGGTGACGATGCGGTCATCGTATTGGGTGCTATCAATCAGGTTGGGTTGAACACCGGTGATTGTGCCTGTGCCGACAACACTTAGTGCTATCGACTTAATCTCCCAAGTGGGAGCCTCGGATGTGGTGGAAGTGTAGCGGAACTCTAAATCAATCGATGAGCCGACAAAGTCACTGAGGTCGATCTCCCCGCTGGAAACGAATGTCCAGTTGGTTCCCGCTGGCCACGTTACCCTATCGGATATGTCAGTGCTTTTCCTTGTGGAGCGATTATACACAATCACAGAGAGCAAATCTGAAGGGGAAGATCCGTTAAACTTATTGGCCGTATGGGTAAACTCTACTTTTGCCTTGCGAACTTGTTGGAGGTTGAAGTCAGGCGTGATGAGCGTGGCGTCGGATGCGTTGCACTTGCTGTTTTTGTACGCCGTGGCTGTCCAACCATAGCTCGAGCTACGAGTCCACACGTCAAATCCAGGGTCGGTCGCGGTGCGTTGGTAATTACCCCCATCGGTACTCGTATAGTCCACTTCGAATAGAGTCGTGAAGGCGTCAACCTCGTCACTGCTCTCCTGCAAGGCTTTAACTGTGGTTGCCAAGTTGAAAGTCACAGTGGTGGAGTCGCCCCAAATATACTCCGCGAGGTTGGGGAAATCAATGAAGGGATTGCGATTGTTCTGTATCTTCTCCACATCCTCATTTCGGGTGAACTCTTTCTCGCACACGGGGTCGGCGCGATGCCATGACAGGATCAAGGCTTTAGCCCAGTCGGTGAACACGGGATAGGTGTTGCGTTGCACCATCCAAAGGTAGCTTGAATTCCAATGGTCGGCCAATTCCTCGTAGCACGTTACAACATACATGTAGGCTCGGGCGAAATCACCTTTGAACTCATCCGCAGGCTCAAACACTTTGGTGATTGACGAGGCGTCATCTATTCCGTAGATTACACCGTCTTTGGGAGTTCCAACTTTTGTTACGCCATTGTCAAAAGCTGCGGTTTCCACTACGCCAAGGGGCCAATTGCTCTTATAGTTGTTGGCCGTTCCGTTGGCCGGGAACAAGTGGTGCATATCACAATATGCCTTGGTGTACATCAATGTGGCATTGTCGGAGGTTCCGAGCGACGTGTCTTTCCACCAACTTTTGGGCAGCGAGTGCTCACGTTGGTAGCCGCAGGTGGTGCCGAAATTATACGTGTCGTCGTAATCTATCACGTTGCGGACATCCGAGTACCGATCCCACCAATATGCCACCGACGGGTCGTCGGCATCATCATAATAGATATAGTCGGTGTACTTGAAGTTATCACGGAGATTGGTGTACATCGTCGACACGACATACTGATATGAGAGGCTGCCGTGGATGATTTTACAGGTGGCAGTCTTGAGGGCCTCGCCCTTCAATCCGTCCATACTGGCATAGTAATCCAATGGTATCGATGCATGAGAAGTAACCGAGAGTGACGCTACTGCAAATAGTGTAAGCCAATTTTTCATGTCAACAGCACTTAAAACTCATGATATATTTGATTCACTGCAAAAGTAATCAATTTATTTGAATCGATATAACGGTTTTAATGCAAGTGTTACGTGAAATCATATTAACCTATATAATTCATACTCCCACTGTATCGTCGTTGCAACCCATCGTCCCGG
>CAZLSW010000073.1:0-15436 GCA_964562375.1 uncultured Muribaculaceae bacterium
ATAATTCAGCGCATTAATAACCTGTTACATTTGGACTATGAATAATATAGGCTAATAATATTTAAAGAGCTAACGCTCTTATAATTTACACTAATGTTGATAATGTTTCATTATGGAAATTCGTGTTAATTCTTTGCGCAGCAAAACTTAATTCTTTAATGATAATATAATCTTAATCGCTGAATTAGTGAATATTAGTGTTGATTCGTGGTTTCTTGGACAACTTGCGAAATTTAAACTAAAAACTAGAAACTAAAAACTAAAAACTAGAAACTAGAAACTTTCAACTTTCAACTTTCAACTTTCAACTTTTGACTTTTGACTTTTGACTTTTAACTTTCAACCCCCCCCTGCGTATGATGTTCTTAGAATTACTCTCGGTATTGATGGCGGCCGTTGTCGGGGTCGCTATAGTTGCGATCGTGGCCGGAGGTGCCGCTATCGTGTTCTCCTCGCTGTATAGGCTGATAGTGGCCACGGTGAGCATGAAACAAAAACGGGCGATACCCGTCAGGGTACCGCGCCGCTGAATGTGTGACTCCTACAGGATTCAAACCTGTAACCTTCTGATCCGTAGTCAGATGCTCTATTCAGTTGAGCTAAGGAGCCATCCCTTTAACTTTTCATTTTAACGCTCCGGCCGCTAATCTCTCAAGTTTAAACTCTTGACTCTTGACTCTTGACTTTAAACTTTTGACTCTTAACGACCCTCTCCGTGTGACTCCTACAGGATTCAAACCTGTAACCTTCTGATCCGTAGTCAGATGCTCTATTCAGTTGAGCTAAGGAGCCATCCTCGCTGGGATTGCGACTGCAAAGTTACGCCTTTTTCCCTAATCCACCAAATTTTTCCCAAAAATAATTTTCAACCCCTTGAATAAGAAGGGACTAGAAGGGAGATTTATCGAGAAATGCCGATTAAAATCGATAAAAGTCGTAAGAAGTCGCGCTTAATGGTGCGTCTATGGGATCGATTTCATTCGATATATCACGATTTCAATCGATTTTCTGTCGATTTGATTCCTTATGTCTGGCTTGGTCCTTCATTGCGACGCAGAGCAAGGCTGTCGGCAGCTTGTGCCAGTAAAGGTGGAAGACGCGGCCATCGGGGAGGGTGGCGCAAGAGGGAGTGACGTTGATGGAAGCGAGCGTCAGCCCCGGTGTGGCGGCGGCTTTGTAGACGGCTTCCTTGGCGGTCCACAGGTGGAGAAGCGACAGGGTGGGGGAGTCGTGGGGCGATACAAAACGCTCACGCACCCGTTCAAGCTGTGTGTCGCGAGGGTGCTCGATGTCGATGCCGATGCTTGGCGTGGAAGACACCGCGAGCCCTACCCAGTTGCGGCAATGGGAGATGGAGATATGCCCCGGGTAGCCCTCGATTGAGGGCGCGCCGTTGCCGTCGTGGAGCAACCGAGTGGAGACACCGAAAACCTCACGTATCAAATAGTCGCGCGCTTCTTTTTCCCACGTGCGTTGTGCCGACACGGAGCCGTCAACGGGAGGATTGAAGTTGCGGCACACGCGCCCCGACTTTTGGAGCATCGACTCCAGATATACGTCTATTCCGTCGATTGTGAGGTGCATCATACCGGCTTGAGGTGCTGGAGCATACGTATCACGTCGCCGTGGACCGCTTCCACAACGGGAGACACCGAGTCGGGCGACGATGGTGCTGTGTCAAAGGCCAGGGAGCCGCTCACTACCCACATTCCCGGCAGCGTGGCTATAAACTGCACGGGTGTCACCGAGGCGGTGCGTGTCATCGTCACTGAGGCGTGAAAACCCGAGGGGGTGGTAAGCTCGGTCATCTCGGTGGTGCGACCTCCGATGTTGCGCGAGATGCGCTCCACGCGGTTGTCGATCACCTCCTGCTCGTTGACGGTGTCGACTGGCGTCATTGATATATATAATGTGGCGTGGTATTGGGGGTAGCGCACGTTCACCCACCAGCCCGCATCCTCCTTCGAGGTTGATGCCAGGGCGTCGGCATTGGCCTCGAAAAGTAGAGGCAAACCCGCCACGGTATCCATCTTCTCGGTATACAGCTCGACGCGTGGCCAAGCCTCGGGCCGTGGAATATTGACCGCCTTCTCTCCATGGGAGCAGCTCCCCAGAAGGAGAATCCCTGCCAGTAATCCCAGCAGATTATAAGGCATATAGGCCTTATAGGGCTTATAGGCCTTATAGGACATATGCGGCCTAAGAGTGGTCATTGGTTTTGGATTTCGTTCATCACCTTTACTCTCACCGAGGCGATGCGATGGTGGTCGATGTCGAGGATGAGGAAACGGCAGTGGCCGTAAACGAGCGGCTCCTTTTCCTTGGGGAAATCGCCCTTGATGTTGAGCAACATTCCCGCGAGGGTCTCGCAATCCTCGGCCACGGGTTGATACTCCTGCTCGTCGAGACCTGTGACCTTGAAGAAGTCGTTAAGGAGCGTCTTGCCCTCAAAGATGAAGGTGTTGTCGGGGAGGCGTTTGTAGGTTTGCTCGTCCTCGTCGTATTCGTCGTTGATGTCGCCCACGATCTCCTCCAGCACGTCCTCCAGCGTTACCACTCCTTGGGTGCCACCAAACTCATCCACCACAACTGCGATATGGATTTTCAGCTTGCGGAAATCCTCCAACAGGTCGTCGATCATGCGCGACTCGGGCACGTAGTAAGGCTCGCGCATAAGCGTTTGCCAGCGGAAATCGGCGTCGCGTTTCTCGATATATGGCAGCAAGTCGCGGGAGTAGAGGATGCCGCGGATATTGTCCTGGGTGCCCTCCACTACCGGCAGGCGGGCATAACCGGTAGAGATTACGGTTTCCATAACCTCATCAAAGGTCATTTCGATGTCGAGGTCGGTGATGTCGACGCGAGGCGTCATTATCTCGGCGGCAGTGGTGTCGCCGAATTTAAGGATGCCCTCGAGCATTTCTTTTTGGTCGGTCCCCTGCACTTGGGTTATTTCCAAGGCTTGCGACAATTCGTCGGTGGAGATATTCTGTGCCTTGCGGGTAACGACTCGGTTGACGAATCCCGAGCTTTTCACGAGCATCGACGAAAGTGGCGATAACAGTTTCACCGCAAAGTTGAGCCCCGGGTAAGCCCCGAGCGCCCATTTCAGGGAATTGGAGTTGGAGTATAGTTTTGGGATAATCTCGCCGAACAGCAGGATCAGGAAGGTCAATATTACCGTTTGCAAGATGAAATTGGCCACCGGCGACATGTTCTCGAACAGGGGCGTCAACGCGAACGAGCACAGTACGACGATTGTCACGTTCACCAGGTTGTTGGCGATCAGGATGGTGGCCAGCAAACGCTCGGGTTGCTTCAGCAGCTTGATGACGGCCTCCCCGCGCGGGGTGTCGTCGATCTCCTCAAGGTCGGAAGTGTTGAGGGAAAAGAAGGCGGTTTCGCTTCCCGAGATGAATCCGGATATGAAAAGGGCTATAACAGCCAGACACAGGGCCACAATTTGAGCGGCACCGAAGGTGTCGATGAAGCCTAAAATGCAACAAAATCCGGCATTAGCCGGTAAAGGGTCGAAGTCCAATTGGGTTTAAGGTTTAATTACACATACGTCACGGTCCAGCGGGGCCGTGACAGTTTCTCACCGCGAATGTAGTGAATAATTTTTATTGAACCAAATCGTAACCGCGGCGCAGGGCCTCGGCGTTGGCCGGGAGCGTGTGGTGGTGACGCTCGGGCAGGGCTTTCTTCAATCCGGCCATCACGGCGTCCATCGACACGATGGGCTTGATTTTCAGCAACGCGCCCAGCACGATCATGTTGAAACTCTTGGCGTTGCCCAAGGTGAATGTGGCCTCCATGGCTTCCACGCGGTGGATGTCGATGTCGGTGCGCGTGGGCGGACGGTGGATTCCGTAGGGGTCGTAGATAAGCGTGCCGCCGGGCTTCACCTGGCTCTCGAATTTGTCGAGCGATTGCTGGTTGAGGATCACCGCCGTGTCAAATGTGTCGAGAACGGGCGACGATATAGGCTCGTCGCTGAGGATGACCGTGACGTTGGCCGTGCCTCCGCGCTGCTCCGGGCCATAGGAGGGCATCCACGTAACTTCAAGGTCGTTCATCAACCCCGCGTAGGCCAGGATTTTGCCCATCGACAAAACTCCTTGCCCACCAAAACCGGCCATTATAATTTCTTCCTTCATAATCCATTAAATGTTTTTGACCACAAACTTTCACATAGATTTTTGTCCGCAAAATGGCACAAAAGGGTCACAAAATTGACTAAAGCTGTTTTGCGCTATTTTTGTGTCTTTTTATGGTCCATGATTTTTATGGTTGTTTTACGGTGTTTTTGAGGTCGCCCAGAGGATACTTGGCGAACATGTGTTCCTCCATCCACTTGTTGGAGTCGACGGGCGACATCTTCCAGCCGGCGTTGCAGGTCGACACAATCTCAACGATCGACGTGCCCTTGCCGTCCAGCGAGTTTTGGAACGCTTGCTTGATAGCAGCCTTGGCCTTGCGCACGGCGGCCGGAGTATGCACCGACTGGCGAGTGATGTAGCAGGTACCGTCAAGGTTGGCGCAGAGATCGGTGATTTTCAACGGGTAGCCGTTGAGGTCGACGCGGCGTCCGTAGGGGGTGGTCGAGGTCTTCATGCCCTCGAGGGTAGTGGGAGCCATCTGGCCGCCAGTCATGCCGTAGATGCCGTTGTTGATAAAGATTATGGCTATGTTCTCCCCGCGGTTGGCGGCATGAATGGTTTCGCACGTGCCGATAGCGGCAAGGTCGCCGTCGCCCTGATAGGTGAACACAAGGTTCTCGGGGTTCATGCGCTTGATTGCGGTAGCCAGTGCCGGGGCGCGACCATGGGCGGCTTCCACCCAGTCGATATCCACATATTTATAAGCGAACACAGCGCAACCCACCGGGGCGATACCCACGCAGTGATCCTCCAGCCCCATCTCCTCGACTAGCTCGGCGATGATGCGGTGCACCACGCCGTGGCTGCAGCCCGGGCAGTAGTGCATATGGTTGTCGTTCAACAGCCTTGGCTTCTGGTACACCAGATTCTCGGGCTTGATTATATCTTTTCTATCCATTTTCGGTTTATATTTTTCTCACGCTGATTTTTATCGATTTAATATCGATTTTCCCATTATCACGTTAATTTTTTAGTGATTGTCTTCCCATTTATTGACTATTAGTGATTTAAAACCTTGATCGAAAACAAATCGATAAAAATCGGCGTGATAAATTCTTTATTGTTCTGCGTGATTTATGCATCAGTTGAGGTGGCGGTGAGGAAGTCGCTACGCAACGCGTCAAGAATTTCCGAGGGGTTGGGCACGATGCCGCCCAAGCGTCCGAAGTGGCGGATGGGCACGTTGGTGACTCCCGCGTCGAGTGCGGCGAGCTTAACGTCCTCGATCATCTGGCCAGCGTTAAGCTCCACGACGAGCACACCCTTCACCTTTTTAATAAGGTCGCCGATGGCCTTGTAGGGGAAAGGCCACAGGGTGATGGGGCGAATCAACCCTATCTTGATGCCTTCCTTGCGAGCCTCCTCAATAGCTTTCAAGCACAGGCGAGCTATTGATCCAAACGCCACGAAGAGGTACTCGCAATCGTCGGTATGGTACTCTTGGTAGCGCACCTCATTCTCCTCGATTTTGCGATAAGTGGCTTGGAAACGCTCGTTGTTGGCCTCCATCACGTGGGAATCTAGCTCGAGCGACGACAAGAAGTTGTTCTTGCGCCCCTTCTTGCGCCCTGTGGCGGCCCAAGGACACTGGCGGTCGATCTCCTCGTTGGTGCGACGCGGGCGGAAAGGAGGCAGTTTCACTTTCTCCATCATCTGCCCCACGATGCCGTCGGCGAGGATAATCGAGGGCGTGCGGTACTTGAACGCGAGGTCAAATCCCAACGCCACGAAATCGGCCATCTCCTGCACCGACGATGGAGCCAATACGATTGAGTGGTAATCGCCGTGGCCGCCTCCCTTGGTGGCTTGGAAATAGTCGGCTTGCGAGGGGTGTATTGTGCCAAGGCCGGGACCTCCGCGCATCACGTTGACAATCAACGCCGGCAGCTCGGTTGCCGCCAAATAGGAAATCCCCTCCTGCTTTAGGCTGACGCCAGGCGACGATGACGATGTCATGCAGGCTTTGCCCGAAGCGGCGCCGCCGTACACCATATTGATTGCGGCCACCTCGCTTTCGGCCTGCAGGACTACCATGCCGGTGGTATCCCACGGCATCTCGGCCTCCAGGGTCTCGAGGATCTCGCTTTGAGGGGTGATGGGGTAACCAAAGTAACCGTCGCAGCCGTAGCGGATAGCGGCATGGGCGATGGCCTCGTTGCCCTTCATCAATCTTATGTCTTCTTCCATAATGAATTAAATTTTTAAGTGACGCCCTAGCGCTCGATAGCTCGATAAACCGTTATGCAGCCGTCGGGGCACACTGCCGCGCACTGGGCGCAACCGATGCAGGCGTCGGGATTCTCGGGATAGGCGAAGTGGTAACCTCGGTCGTTGACCTCTTTGGCCTTGAGTGCCAGCACTGTGACGGGGCAGGCCACCACGCACAGGTCGCACCCTTTGCACCGCTCTTCATTAATTACAACCGCTCCTAATACTTTAGGCATAATTGAATATTCTCCTTTGTGATGATTCTTTGTTTTGTCGCGAATTTAGTGAAAAACTTAATAAACAAGGGTTATTTAACGTTGCGTTAACCTATGGCACACGCAATGTGAAAATGCGCAGTTGAACCGTTACGCCGTTTCAACGTTTTAATAGAAAAGCTAAAAACTTTAGCTCCCTCGAGCCCTCGAGCCCTCGAAAAAGTCGTGTCCTCGTGCCCTCGAGAAAGTCGTTAACTCGTGCATTCGTGCATTCGTGCATTCGGGAAAGTCGTTAATTCGCGTATTCGTGCATTCGTGCATTCGAGAAATCACCAGGAGCCTAAAAACTAAAAACTAGAAACTAAAAAACTAGAAACTAGAAACTAGAAACTAGAAACTAAAAAACTAGAAACTTTATACCCACTATGGACTCAACATTACTCTGGATCGTAGAATGGCTCGCGATTGGCGGGTTGATAGGATTGACCTCCTGGGCCGGGCACGCTATCGAGCGTGGCCGAAAGTTGACCGCCCAACGTCGCGCTCAAACCGTTAGGCAGCCCGCGCGCCGACGCTAATTTTGGCACATTTTTGGCATAAATGTGAAAAAAAGTGGCCGGATGTGATTGTGCGTTGCATAATTTTTACTAATTTTGTGAACGTTTCACAAACCCCATAATCTTACCATTAAATCGAATGGCGCATTCCATTAATAAGATAATCCTCGACTCTCTCCGCCAAAATTGGGACAATCTGGCCCTCACCAACTTCAAGGGCGTATCTCTGCAATACCGCGACGTGGCACGTCGCATGGTAAAGATGCACCTGCTGTTCAAAAACACCGGTATCCAGCCCGGCGACCGAATCGCCGTATGCGGTAAAAACTCGGCTCAATGGGCCGTGGCTTTCTTCGCCACTATCACTTATGGAGCTGTGGTTGTACCGATCCTGCATGAGTTCAAACCCGACAATATCCACCATCTTGTCAACCATTCCGAGTCGAAGCTCCTTTTCGCCGACAGCGGCACCTGGGAGAACCTCGACCCCGAGGCTATGCCCAACCTTGAGGGTGCCATCCTCCTCGACGACTTCTCCCTGCTCCTGTCGCGTAGCGAGCGCCTCGACGATGCCCGCGCCCACCTCAACGAGCTCTTCGGAAAGGAATATCCCGAGCGTTTCACCCCCGACGATCTCCATTTCCATATCGACCATCCCGAGGACCTGATGTTGTTGAACTACACCTCTGGTTCCACCGGCTTCTCTAAAGGCGTTATGCTCCCCGCTCGCACCCTCTGGAGCAATTGCCAATACTGCTTGGACAACCTCAAGTGGCTCAAGCCCGGCGACGCCCTGGTGTCGATGCTCCCCATGGCCCACATGTACGGCCTTATGGTGGAGGTGATATTCCCATTCTGCCGCGGCTGCCATATCTGCTTCCTCACCCGCGTGCCCTCGCCCAAGATCATCATGGACGCCTTCGCCCAGGTAAGGCCCAAGCTTATCGTCACCGTGCCGCTGATTATCGAAAAGATCATCAAGACCAAGGTGTTCCCCTTGCTCGAAAAGCCACTGATGAAGCTCTTGCTCCACGTGCCTTACGTCGACGACCGCCTGCTGGGCAAAATCAAAGAGAAACTCGACGAAACCTTCGGCGGCAACGTCCACGAGATCATCATCGGTGGAGCAGCCCTCAACAAGGAAGTTGAGGCCTTCCTGCGCCGTATCGGATTCCACTACACCAATGGCTACGGCATGACCGAGTGCGCCCCGCTCATCTCCTACGCCCCCTGGGAGGAGGCCCGCATGGGCTCTTGTGGCCGCACCGTCGACCGCATGAAGATCAAGGTCGACTCCCCCGATCCCTACGCTGTCCCCGGCGTGCTGTGGGTGAAGGGCGACAACGTGATGCACGGCTACTACAAGAACCAGGAAGCCACCGACGCCGTGATGAAGGACGGCTGGATGAACACCGGCGACATCTGCACCATCGACCGCGATGGGTACATCTACCTGCGTGGCCGCGACAAGAATATGATTCTCGGCCCCTCGGGCCAAAACATCTATCCCGAGGAGATCGAGCAGAAGCTCAACAACCTCCCCTACGTGCAGGAATCGGTCGTGATTGACGAGGACAACGCCCTTGTCGCACTGATTTACCCCGACCTGGAGAACGCCGAGCGCCAAGGTATCGACGACGCCCAGATGCGCACGATAATGGATGAGAACATCGTCGCCCTCAACAAGGAGCTCCCCGCCTACTCCCAAGTGAAGCGCTACCGCATCTACCACGAGGAATTTGAGAAGACCCCCAAGCGCTCCATCAAGCGCTATTTGTATCAAAGAAAATAAAGTCGTTAGTTGTTATCGTCAACTTGTGTATTCGCGCCCTCGTGCATTCGTGCATTCGAGTATTCGTGCATTCGAATACCCCATTAACATTCCCCCCCCTCAACTAACAACTAACAACTAAAAAACTAAAAACTATAAAGAGCTATGAACCTCAAAGCAATCCTGGCATCGGTGGCCCTGGCTGCCATCGCGATGCCCGCGTCAAGCCAGATCTTCTGGTCGTCGGAGTACCCCAAAGAGCGCCCCGTGGAAGTAGGTATCCACGCCGGCTTGAACGTTGCTTACATGAGCGACGCCAATTACGACTACTGGGGAAATTCTTACTACAACGACGACACAACCGACCCCATCGCCGGTTTCCACGCCGGCCTTGACCTCAAAATAGCTATTACCCGCACCTTCTACATCAACACCGGTTGCTACGCCTCGATGAAAGGCGGCACTTGGAAAGCTTGGGGCGACGAACTCCAGAACGCTCCCCAATACAAGGAGACAGTGCGGCCCATCTACCTCGACATCCCCTTGCTGTTCACCTACCGCATGATCATCAACGACAACAACTCGATTGATCTCGGCCTTGGCCCCTACTTCGCTATCGGCGTAGGCGGTAAGTGGAAAGAGGAGAACCGCATCACCGGTATCAACGACTACGACGGCGACTTCTTCTCCAACGAGAACCACACCCGCAACTTCGACTGCGGCGTGCAGTTCAACATCGGCTGGAACTACCAGTACTTCTACCTAGGCCTTGGCTTCCAAGCCGGTTGCGTAAAGGTGTTCAAGGACTACACCTATCAAGCCGACAACGGCCAATGGTATGAGACAGGCTCCAGCCTCTACAACACCAACTTCATGATCACCGTCGGCGCCCGCCTCTTCTAACCAATCTTTCGATCGTTCGATTGTCGAGTATTCGTGTACTCGTGCATTCGTGTAATCGAAAAAACACCTTTCACTTAAAATTTTGCTTATGCTTCCAATCATAAAAAACGACCCCTGGCTCGAGCCTTACAAGGACGCTATCGAGGGCCGACACAACGACGCCCTGCGTAAAGAAGCCGACCTCACCAACAACGGCCAGCAGACGCTCAACGACTTCGCCAACGCCCACCACTACTTCGGCCTCCATCCCACCGACACCGGCTGGGTGTTCCGCGAGTGGGCCCCTAACGCTACCGAGATCTTCCTCGTGGGCGACTTCTCCCGTTGGAAGGAGATGGCCAAATACCGCCTCAAAAAGAAACCCAACGGCGTGTGGGAGATCAAGCTGAAGCCCGACGACCTCAAGCATGGTCAGCTCTATAAGATGCATGTGAAATGGGAAGGCGGCGAAGGCGAGCGCATCCCCGCCTACGCCCAGCGCGTGATTCAGGACGACAACACCCACATCTTCTCGGCCCAAGTTTACGCTCCCGAGGCCCCTTATAAGTGGAAGGTAAAGAAATTCACCCCCGACACGCGTCCCCTGCTCATCTACGAGTGCCACATCGGCATGGCCCAGGATCGCGAGGGAGTGGGCACCTACACCGAGTTCCGCGAGAACATCCTCCCCCGTATCCACAAGGACGGCTACAACGCCATCCAGATTATGGCCATCCAAGAGCACCCCTACTACGGGTCGTTCGGCTATCACGTGTCGAGCTTCTTCGCCCCCTCGAGCCGATTCGGTACCCCTGACGAGCTCAAAGCCCTTATCGACGAAGCCCACAAGCTCGGTATCGCCGTGATTATGGATATCGTCCACTCCCACGCCGTGAAGAACGAGGTGGAAGGCTTGGGACGCCTTGACGGAAGCTACAACCAATACTTCTACGGCGACGGACGCCGCGAGCATCCCGCTTGGGACTCCCTCTGCTTCGACTACGGCAAAAACGAGGTGCTTCACTTCCTGCTGAGCAATTGTAAATACTGGCTCGAGGAATTCCACTTCGACGGCTTCCGTTTCGACGGCGTCACTTCGATGCTTTACTATAACCACGGTCTGGGACAGGCTTTCGGCTCCTACGGCGACTACTACAACGGTGGCCAGGACACCAACGCCATCACCTACCTTACGCTCGCCAACAAGCTCATCCACGAGATCAACCCCAAGGCCATCACAATCGCCGAGGAGATGAGCGGTATGCCCGGTCTGGCAATCCCCGTGGCTGATGGCGGCATCGGTTTCGACTATCGCATGGCCATGGGCATCCCCGACTACTGGATCAAGACCCTCAAAGAGAAAAAGGACGAGGATTGGCATCCCACCTCGATATTCTGGGAGCTTACCAACCGCCGAGCCGACGAGAAGACCATCTCCTACGTCGAGAGCCACGACCAGGCCCTCGTAGGCGACAAAACCGTCATCTTCCGCTTGATCGACGACCAGATGTACTGGCACATGACCGTGGGCGACACCAACGCCGCGGTTACCCGAGGCATCGCCCTCCACAAGATGATCCGCCTCGTCACACTCGCCACTATCAACGGCGGCTACCTGAACTTCATGGGAAACGAGTTCGGCCATCCCGAGTGGATCGACTTCCCCCGCGAGGGAAACGGCTGGAGCTACAAGTACGCCCGTCGTCAGTGGGATCTGGTCGACCGTCAGGATCTTCAATACCGCTACCTCAACGACTGGGACAACGCCATGATCGGCCTGGTAAGCTCGGTGTTCAACTTCCAGGCCCTCCCCGTCGAGAAGCTTTGGGAGAAGGATTCCGACCAAGTGCTCGCCTTCATGCGCGGCGACCTGGTGTTCGTGTTCAACTTCAGCCCCTTCCGCTCGTTCAACGACTACGGTTTCCTCGCCCCCATCGGCGAATACGACGTGGTGCTCTCCAGCGACAATCCACGTTTCGGTGGCTTTGGCAATATTGACGAGAAGGTATCCCACCACACTGTCTTCGACGGCCTCTACTCGCCCCTGGGCAAGGAATGGTTGAAGCTCTACCTGCCCGCTCGCTCATGCATGGTGCTGAAATTGCGCCGCCCCGAGCCGATGAAACGAGGTCCAAGAACCAAGTCCGACGTCAAGTCCGCTCCCAAGCCCCGCGCCAAGAAATGAACACGTTCGGACGCATATTCTCCTTCACCACATTCGGTGAGAGCCACGGCCCCGCGATCGGTGGCGTGATCGACGGCATGCCCTCGGGGTTGCATGTCGACCTCGACCGCGTGCAAGCCGAGCTCGACCGCCGTCGCCCCGGTCAAAGCGCCCTTACCACCGCAAGAGATGAAAAGGACCGCGTGGAGATCCTCTCCGGTTTGTTCGAGGGGATCACCACCGGCACCTCAATAGGTTTCATCGTGCGCAACGCCGACCAGCACTCCCGCGACTACGAGGAGATGCGCACCATCTACCGCCCATCCCATGCCGATTACACCTACGACATGAAGTATGGCCTGCGCGACCACCGCGGAGGCGGACGCTCCTCGGCACGCGAGAATATCAGCCGCGTCGTCGCTGGCGCTTTCGCCCGTCAAGCCCTTGAAACAATGGGTGTTACAGTCTATGCCTACACATCCCAAGTGGGTGATATCGCCCTCGACAAGGACTATACCAAATACGACCCCGCGCTTATCGAAACCAACCCCGTACGTTGCCCCGACCCTGCCACTGCCGAGCGCATGGCCGAGCTGATCAAGCAGGTGAAGGCCGACGGCGACACTATCGGCGGCGTGATCACCTGCGTGGTAAAGGGAGTGCCTGCGGGGTGGGGTGAACCTATCTACGGCAAACTCAACGCCCGCTTGGCCGACGCCATGCTCTCGATCAACGCCGTCAAAGGCTTCGAGTTGGGTATGGGCTTCGACGGCGTGTCGCATCGCGGCAGCGAGATGAACGACGCTTTTGTCCCCGGTGGCAAGGGAATCACCACCCTCTCCAACAACTCCGGAGGCATCCAAGGAGGCATCTCCAACGGCGAGGACATCTACTTTCGCGTCGCCTTCAAGCCCGTGGCCACCCTGCTGAAAGAGGTGGTGACTGTCGACCGCGACGGTCACGGTACGCTGCTCAAGGCCCGAGGTCGCCACGACCCATGTGTGCTTCCACGCGCGGTGCCAGTGGTGGAGGCCATGACCTGCGCCACACTCCTCGACGCCGCCCTTTTGGCCCGCACCACCCGCATCTGATGGGCCAATTTTACACCACATACGCCGAATTTCTGGCCAAGCACTTCCCCTGGAAGATGCAAAAACTGTCGGTCGACATCGGCGCCACATGTCCCAACCGCGACGGCCGCATCGGTCGTGGCGGTTGCGCGTATTGCACCAATCGCTCATTCGTCCCCGCGTATTGCTCCCCGGCCGATTCCGTCACCGAGCAACTTCGCAAAGGAAAGGAATTCTTTGGCCGCAAATACCCCGATATGCGCTATCTTGCCTATTTTCAAGCCCATACGTCTACCGACCAACCCATCGACCGATTCCTCGCTTGCGTTCGGGAAGCCTTGACGGTTGAAGGCGTAGAGGGAATCATTATCGGCACGCGGCCCGACTGTATGCCGCAAGCCTTATTGGAAGAATTGGCTCGATTGGACACATGGGTGATGATCGAGTACGGCGCCGAGTCCTCCCGCGATGACACCCTTGCCCGGGTCAACCGTTGCCACACCTGGGCCGACACCGTCGACGCCGTCCAGCGCACAGCCGCCGCCGGCATCCCCGTGGGGCTGCATCTAATCGCCGGACTCCCCGGCGAGACCCTCGACGACGCACTCCAGACTGTCCGCCTCGCCTGCCAGCTCCCCATCTCCGTCCTCAAGCTCCACCAGCTCCAAATCCTCCGCGGCACCCCCCTCGCTCAAGTAGGAGGTCCCGCCGTGTCGGCGGGACAGAATCAAGTAGGAGGTCCCGCCGTGTCGGCGGGACAGCATCAAGTAGGAAGTTCCGCCGTGTCGGCGGGACAGAATCAAGTAGGAAGTCCCGCCGTGCCGGCGGGACAGAATCAAGTAGGAAGTCCCGCCGTGCCGGCGGGACAGATTCTTTCCCTCGACCACTACCTTCACTTCTGCGCCCGCGTCGCCCGCCTCGTCCCCCGCACGATCGCCATCGACCGCTGGGTAAGCTCCGCCCCCGACGCCCTCCTCCTCGCCCCCCGCTGGGGCCTCAAAAACTACCAATTCACCCACCTCCTCCACCGCCTCCTCGCCAACACTAAGTAGGAAGTCCCACCGTGCCAGCGGGACAGAATCAAGTAGGAAGTCCCACCGTGTCGGCGGGACAGAATCAAGTAGGAAGTCCCGCCGTGTCGGCGGGACAGCATCAAGTAGGAAGTCCCGCCGTGCCGGCGGGACAGAATCAAGTAGGAGGTCCGGCCCCCCTTGGACTGCCATCACCATGTGCCCCCGCCCTCAAGAGAAGGGACCCCGGGGTGCCCTCGCCCCGACACCACAATTTCTTTCGCTTCTTTTATTTCTTCCTCTTTCTTAGTGAAAAATCTCTTTCTTGGGACACTCACCAAGAACCCGTAATAAATGAAAGAAAAATCTCAGAACACCTGCAAAACCATGTGTTTGACAGGGGAGATGGATGGTGGTCGGCTTGCCGACCCAGCGCAAGTAGCGCAGTCCGGGCGCGGTCGGCTTGCCGACCCGTCCGGGCTGGGTATAGGATGTAGTAGGCGATGAGCTTCGGCTTGCCGAAGCCTTCCACAGCCTCAAATAAGCCGCATGAATTTATGTTGAGGATTCACCACCCGATTTAACCTCAACAAACGGTCATACTCGTCAAGAAACGGCTTCACGGCGAAGACCGTGTGCAGATATATTGTGTAATAAGTGTTAGCCATAAAGTGGGAAAGATAAGCATAATTGTTTGATTTTGAAAGCTTCGGCAAGCCGAAGCACGTCGCCTGACGCGTTTTTACCCAGCCCGGGGACAATCGGCAAGCCGATATCCCCGGACTGCGCTACTTGTGCGGGGTCGGCAAGCCGACCACCATCCATCTCCCTTGCCAAACACACTAATTTGCAGGTGTCCCGAAAATTCTCTTTGTGAAAAGATTGCTTGACGTAGTCAATATTTCACCCCGACCTCGGGGCGCCCTCCCCCCCGACACTCTCATTTTGCTAAAGAGTCTATAACTTGATCGATTTCTCCAAGATGCTCTTCGCGCCCAATAAAGTGAGCATATTGAGCAAAACCATTGGAGTTGTTTATTATTTGTCGGTTTACAAATCCTCTAAGATGGTGGGATTGCACGTATTGGTCAAACATGCGGCTAAATAACATGCTACGATATTCTTGTGGTAGCATAGAGTGATGGTGGCGTCTTACGTCCGTAATGTCATCACAATAAAAGAATAACACAGCATCAGAATTTTCCTGGAGGAAGTTGGCTAATATATGGGATATCTGAGACAAATGAGAAAAACCTAAATAACTTTCCCCTCGTTCTCGCATCAATACTACATCGTAAAATGTGAGAGTTAACAAAGGTCTTTCTCCAACAACTTTGTGAACTCCTGTTTTCGTCATGCGTTACCCAAAACGGGGGTCTGCTCTACCCAGTTCTTG
>CAZLSW010000074.1:0-15081 GCA_964562375.1 uncultured Muribaculaceae bacterium
CGCTTCCACAACAGCTTTGAGCCTTATTTTATCCTGCAAAATGACCTATAAGTCTGTTATATGAGTGATAAAACCGATGGATGACACTCGCCGAGCTGTGCGACTACCTGCCCCAGTATCCATCTCAACAAACCGTTTACGGTTGGACCGCTTATCACCTCAATCCGTTGTTCAGATTTTTCTGCACTGTAATGGGCGAGAGCGAGGCACAACCTTGCTCGTAGAGAAAGGCCCTGTCCAATCAGGGATGTTGAACAGGGCCTTTGGCTATCGTGGTAAAATGTAATCCTATTTGACGAGGACCTTTGACGCTGAGCCACCCTCGCGGCGGATGTAAAGCTGTCCGGGGATGGGGTCATCTACTCGGATGCCTTGCAGGTTGTAGTAGATCGGGGAAATAGATTTTTGGTCGGAATTAACGCCCACCACCCCTGCGAGTGGCAAGGTCACAATCTGCTTGGCTACAACTTGACCGTAACAATTGGTGGCCGCGCAGGCAAGATACCAGTAGGGCAACGAGGAGTTCATGCTGTCAATGGCGAAACTGACTGTACCATCGGCGGCGGTGTAGATGGTTTGGCCGTCATCAAACCATGTGTCAACGTTGAGCGTGTCAAACAAGCTGAGATCCTCAGGATTGATTTCGGTAGCGGAGCCGTAGGCTCGCACAGCCACCGCTTGCAGGTCAAGGCTGCGGTCGAAGGTAAGCGTTGCCTCCGACCCGTCGACACTTGCGTCGCTCACCTCGAGATATGTGCCTTTGCTGTTGGGAAGTTGCAGAATAAACTGCGGCTCATTCCAAACAGGATCATCAATGTCATATCTGATTGTCCCCTCCTTAAGCTGGGGGGAGAAGTCTACATACCAGCCGGCTAAAGTTTCCAATTCCTCGTTGATACAAGTGAAATTGTAAAGCATATTATACCAGGCAATATTGAGGTAACGGTTGGCGACATAAGATTTGTCAAGGTGTATCTCGATATACCCTTTGTCAGTGTGATAAAAAGTCACGAAATCTTCATTGGTACCCTGAATGACCTCGTCATACTTGAAATAACGAGTCACACTATTAATCTCCTCAAACGGAGTGCCTTCGCCAAAGGGATCAACGATGCGGATAATGTCCGGGTTGTCTTTACGCTGTTGCACGGCCACAGGGTAGCTCATGTGAGCAATGTCGGGTGTATAGGCCCATTCCGGCGATAAGTGGTCGGCGTAGGAAAAGAAGGTTGTTGGCCAGAACATTCCTTGTCCAAGGTCAACCCACTCTACACTGGGGTCGTCAGCAGTGTTGACTACGCTGTGGGATGCCCTTACCGAGAACCACCGGGTCATAGCCATGGTGTTAAGACAATTGCCCTCAGGATCATATGCTGCCCACGATAAGGTGTAATTGCCTGAGCCATCGGACAAGGGAATATAGTTGTCGCCAGGGATGAGGCTCACGCAACGCGCGTCGTTGTCCGACAGCATTGTCAATCCATCTTGATAGGTACCATCCTCGTTAAACACGTAGCCCGACAAGCGTGACAGCACATACTTAGCGGTTGGTGCCATTTCTGTTGGGGTGAATGTCACGTGGACACCATCGCTGACCACATAGCAGCCCTTGATGGTTTCGCCGGTCACTTCCACCTTGGCTGAGTAGTCGGGACACTTGTCGCTCTTATAGTAAGTGCGGGCTTCCAGGCCTCTTGTGGAGTCGACAAGGAAGAAGATGTTGAATGTCATCGGCTCGTCAACGGTGAAATATGTGTCTTGTGGCAGTCGGTTGGCGATATGCCACACGCCATCGTCAAAGCCCGACGGGTAGACCGTGGTGCTCCAGCCAAGGGGCTGCTCGTCAATATACATGCCTTCGGCTCCCTCGGTGATGATGAAGTCGCTACCGGTGCCGTAGACACCCCATGCCGAATAGGGGCCATTGAGATCGGGGGCAAACACGTCACAGAATTTGTACTGGTGCACCGTGCCGTCACTGATCAACTCTCGGCGCATCACGGTGATACTCTGCGGGCTCGAATAGCACGTGACAATCGAACTTTCGCAACTCAACAAGCCGGTGTCGAACTCGGTCCACTCGCCCCAAGCCGTTTCATCATCGGTGGGATACTCGGTCATGCGTAGGCTGGCTGACGCATAGCGGGGATTGCTGTCTATCGGCTGAATCTCCAGTGGTTGCTCAGCGGCTGAAGCCAATAACGCCATGGCTCCAAAACAAGCCGGGATTAATTTGTTAGCCATAATATAAAAGATGGTTAGGGTTAATGAGAAATGGGAGCGGGCAGTTTGGCCACCAGACACAATATTATCATTAATCCGGCGGACGCATTGTCCGCTCCTATCAAGTTATTTCACGAAAATCTTGCTCGCGGTGTTGCCTTGGCGGCGGATGTAAATCTGGCCGCTGGTGGGGTTGGCCACGCGAATTCCTTGCAGGTTGTAGTATTCAACCGGGGCGTTGGCACCGGAGTCCAGGGCCACGTTCTCCACGCCAGAGATGGAGGTGGAGGTGACGCGCAGCGTCAACATCGCGGGGTCGTACTCTACCCATGCCACATACTCCTCAGCGTTGTTGAGTGCCCAGTACCAGGTGTCGGTGTAATCGGTCAATGGCAGTTCAATCGTCTGGTTGAGCTCGGTTAGCTTGATATCCCTCGCGCTGTAGGAGCGTCCGCAGGGGCCAAGGGGGTAGTTGGAGGTGGAGTAGCCGTTGAACACGGTCAAGTACCCCGAGGTTGGGATCACGACCTCACCGGTGTAGGTACCTTCGTCGGTGAGGGAAATCACTTGGTCGCGGAAGTTGTCAATGCGCTCCACGGCATAGTCGGGATCGCTCTGGATGCCGTGCACAAAATAGGTGTTGCTTGCCGCGGCGGCGAGAATGGTGAGCTGGCTCTCAGCCTCGTCGATAAGCACGGTGAGGTTGCCATCGAGGCCCGCGGGGAGGATCCACTTGGCGGATGCCTGGGCTTTCAGCCGGCGAGCGGTTGACGAGGAGTTGACCTTGGAGAATGAGCCAGTGAAGATGCCCGATTGGTTAAAGGCCACCTGGGTGTCACCATTGGCAGGGACGAGGACAGTGTTGTCCAATCCGCCGAAGTTCATTTCGATAGGATTATCGGTGGCAGTGACAGCGACCGTGCCGGTTGCTATGCCCGATTCAAGGTTGGAAGGATAGAGCACCACGCCGTCGTTGCCCTCGTTGGAGAAGATGGTATAGGGGGAGTCGAGGTCGCCATCGAGCAGGGTAAATGTGGTGGTGAGATTGTCGAGGTCGACACGCACTTTCACGGTGTTTTCGGTGACCGTGGGGAAGCGGTAGGTGTTCTGATCACCGATCTCCAAGGTAACAGGCTCGTCGCCCAAAGTCACATAGCACATCGTGAAGTCGTAGTTGACGCCAGTGCCATCAAAGATGATGGGTGAGCCGATAAGGAAGTTGTAATCAGGCTTTATGAACATTGCCACATTAGGCATCCACTGGTTGTTTTTAACCAGGGTGGTGGTGAACTCATACACCTGCAAGCCGTCGCTTACGGGAGAAATCGCGTTGAAGGTGTCCTGCTCTCCATCGTTAACAAGTTGATAGATCTTGTCGACGTGGCTCATGTCGAGCATCTTGCTGCCGCCAAGCATGAGCACCTTGCCGCCAGCCCAAGATGGGCACGATAGCTGTTTGTAATAGAAACCGTAGTTCCAATCCAGATTATGACTGTCGGCCACGCCATCTTCGTCGAAGGTTACCTCACCCTGTCGTGTGTATTCGCCATCGTTGAGTTGACACAATTGGAAGTCAAACTTGCCCTGGGGAATGTCAAAAATCCCGTATCCCCCATAAGGCATCGTCAGGCCTTCAAACTGCTGGCGGTTTTCGAGCGTGGGGTATACACCATCGGTGATGCCACCGGCCAGGAAGTAGACGCTTTGGTCGTCGAAGTATACCTTACGCTGATTAAGGTCGACTGTCACCGTCACATAAGAGCGGTTGACCCCCGACTTATATCGCGGCAGGAAGAAAGCGTTGGCCGGGGTTGCTGACACCTGCTCGCCGTCGCCTGAAATGGTGGCTTCGGCCACGCCGTATTTGTCAAAATCGAGAGTGGTAAGGGCTTGGGGGGCGTCGAAAGTGTATGAGCCGAGGTATTCGGGCTGGTCGGGGGTCACGCCAAGCAGCCGTGAAGCGATGCGCACCTCCAGATCGTTTTCCGAGGAGCGCCATACATTGCCACTAAACACGCCATCCGACTGATACGACAGCGAGTAAGTCCCGTCATCAGTGATGGCGTAGATTTTGGCCTGCTTACTACTTTCTCCGATAGTTACGTCCATAGGTGAGTCGGAAACCCGGAAGATGCCGTCGTTGATCGACACCCACATATACATTATTCCGCCGGGCCAGTAAGGGAACGAGAACGCACCCTTGCCTCTTACAAGGTCAAGCTGATAGTCGCCGCTGGAATAGTCGTACTCCAAAGGCATGTCGTCAACTTGGCAACCGTAGGAATCGGTTTCCCAATCGGTCAATGACGAGTAGAACCGGAACATAGCCGCGCCTGCCTCTACATTGAATGCGCCGTAATAACCGCCGTCGGTGGTCTCCTCGAGGCGCCATGAGTCGTAATGTGTTTGGTTTGCGGCGTAAGGGCCATACCAGCCTTCGGGTTGCCCCACCAAGTAGATGCAATTGGACGACGCTCTTTGCGGTTGCTCGAAATGCACGGCGTTGTAGTTGTCGCCATTGTCCGCTACGGTGATAGTGACAGTTGCGACATCGCCGTTCACCCAGTAGGTGAGCGCATCGGCCGAGGAAGTGGTGGTGTAGCGGCTGAAGGCCTCGAGGTTTTGGTAGTTAATGTCAACGTCGCTGCCGGGGCATATGAAGCGGTCGTTGTCGGCGTCGTAGAACGCCAATTTCTGGCCCTCAGAGAGCCATGCCGAGCAGCTCCAAGTGCCATCGCCGTTGGGGGTGAGAGCCGTCAGGTAGGTGTAGATGTAGTTGATGTTGTCCTTGGAGGGAACGAGGAAACTGTCGGAGGTCACCAAGTAGAGCTGCCCAGCGGGGGCCACTTGGCTTGTTGCATCAAATACAATTTCGGTAGATGATGGACCTTCTTTCGAGGCCGGCCACATGGCCAAATTCCAGTTCACGCCGTCTACCATCAATGTCATGTCTTCGCCGCAGTCGGGAAGTGTGATATTGTTCCCCGAGGTCGACAATTCGTAGTAAGTAATGTCGCCATCGGTGCGCGTTTTGCCGGTAACGCCAAAATTGGCATAATCCCACCCAAAGCCGGTGCCGATCTTAAACTGTGAGCCAGCAAGTGATGCCGACAGAGTGCCGGTATAGGCGGTGCCCTCACGAGTCAACACATATTCTTCATCAAACCACCATCCCGCAAACTCTCCTGGCAGGTAGAGCTTGTCGTAGGTGCCAGTGTGCTTCGGCACGTTGCCGTCGACGTTAAGGGTCCCGTAATCAAATGTCAACACGCCGCCCGTCCAGTCGGGAATCGTCCAGTTGGCACCGTTGGCCACTTTCATCAGTTCGTATTTTGCCGCGTTGACAGTGTTTGCGCCCTCCGCAGCCCCATATTTCACGCCGTTGTAGTAGTCGTAGAGGTAAAACTCGCACTCTCCCGCAGGCACGAAGATGGTTGACTTATATTGGGTGGGTAAATCAACCGCCTCCGTCAATGAGGGTGTTTCGGAGGCGTTTACCACCACCGAGTGGTGGTAGGAGTTGTTGAGCGCGAAAGCCACGTCGCCGGTGTTCATGTCAAGGCGCACGCGAAACGTGGTGGCCTGAGTGGGCAGCACCCAACATGTGGGGTTGGAGGTGTAGGCGTGGTAAGTGGCACCAGAGCCCTTGTAGATTGTGCCGTTGCCCTCAAGGGTCTCCTGTTGGGGCGGGCATATTTGGTGCTCGTTCCAAGAGTAGTCCTCGCTGGAGAAATCGGTGAAAAACCTGATGCCTTGGCTCGAGCTCCACGACGAGCCTGATACCACGCCCTCGTAGATATTGCTGCCGTCGGCAGTCTCATAGATTTTGTAATCGTCAAAGGCTGAGGCGTTGGCCTCGGTAGGCGCGACCCAGTTTTGGAAGTCGCACTGCACGTAAACGTAACGTTGCGCTCCGGCTGCTCCAAACAAGCACATTGCAGCCAAAGCCGTGAGTAACTGTTTTTTCATTGATGGGGAATGTAAGGTTGTGGTAATGGAAAAATTTATTTGCAAAATTAAGCAAATCTTCACGTTTACCCCCCCGTTTGTTAAATATGCTTAAAACAACCCTTTCATACCCGATTGCCTATGTTCCTTTCCCTAATTTGGCGTACACCTTCAAAGCCCAAACGTCATCCTTAACACACAATTTTCCAGGTATCCCGGAAAAAATGTAAATTCCCAGAAAAGCAAACCCTTGCCGACCTTCGCGACCAAACAGCCGAGACTCGGGCTGAGAAAATTCAGTCGACGATCATGAAAGCCGGTTTCGAGTCGGTGGTGACATCCTTCGGATATCTTGTGCAAAGAATAGTCGCCGAGGAGGACAAAGCGTTGTTTGACGGCACCCTTCTGAGCGACCTTGCCAAGAACGGGCCCAAGATCGTCACCTGTGCGGGCTTGCTTTTTGCGGGTTACTCAACGAGGCCACACAGTTCGCCCAATCCAATGGTGGTGGCGGTGGAAGCACCGACCAATCCCCATGGGGACGCGACCCCAAAGACGACGACTGCGTCTGGGCATTGAAGTGCCTCCATCAAGCCCACAAGATGATCTTACTCCATATATCGGTAAGTATTTTCAAAGCACCTCGACTATAACTATTTTACAACCAATATATTACAAAGCGGGTATTTTCAAAACGCCCCCTTAGCGAAGTGCAAAAGTGCACGAAATGGAAGTACATTAGCCCCTCACCGCGCGTCATCATCGAATCCGTGAGGTACCGGCTAGTTATCTCACCTGATACCAATAAAATAACGCATTTATGGATCTTCTACCAAGAAATTTATGCATTCGGCTTATCGGGGGTAGGTTGGTGGCGGAGCTCGAGGGCGTGGATGGCGGTGGGGAGGTTGTCGGCGATGGGGATGCAGAAGGCTTTGGCAGTGCGGAGGGTTTTCTCGATGGTTTTCAGCTCGGCTTTTGATAGCACTGGGTTAAAGGACGGTTTTTAGGGTTACATTCGTTTTGGGGACTGCGAAGATACAACTTTCCACGGGAAACCCTCCCTCCTTTTTTGAATTTTTAGAACAATCGGCTCAAAAATGCGCCGAAAGGCACAATTATCGGCTCAAATTGAGCCGATTTTCCGCCGATTTTCAGTAATTTTGAGCCGATAAATAAAAATAGTTATGACACAGGAGGTTGAAATACTGCAATTCTTGCACTATCATCCCGGTGCTTCGAGGTCGGAAATCGAGGCAGGGCTATCCAGCAAGCCGAGTGCGGCCACCTTGAAACGCGCCATCGCAAATGCCGTAAGGAATGGCAATATTGAGGTAGTGGGTCGGGGACCTGCCACCCGCTACCTTCTTACACCTCAGGCCCATGTGACCATGGAACTTAATATCGACACGTATTTCAACCAGGACATTGATGAACGCACGGTTCAGAAGACGTTCAATTTCGCCTTGATCAACGACATAATGCCTCAAGTCGAATTGTTCACGGCCGATGAACTGGCGAAATTGAATGAAGCGCAACAGGTGTTTCGTCAGCATCTGTCGGAGATGACCGACATCGAGTATCGCAAGGAGATGGAAAGGCTTGGCATCGACCTCTCCTGGAAGTCATCCCAAATTGAGGGCAACACCTACTCGCTGCTCGAAACCGAACGATTGTTGAAAGAGAAACAGACAGCAAGCGGGAAGACCAAGGAAGAGGCCGTTATGCTACTCAACCATAAGGATGCCCTTGACTTTATACTTGACGTTCCTGACTACCTCAACCAACTGACAGTGAGCCGTATCGAAGAAATACACGCGTTGCTCACCAAGGAGTTGGGAGTTGAGCGTAATATACGGCACCGCCGCGTGGGCATCACCGGTACAAACTATGCTCCACTGGACAACGAGTTCCAAATACGTGAGGCTTTGGAGGACTCTGTGCGCTTGATCAATGCCAAGGAGGGGGTGTTCGACAAGGCTTTGCTGGCTTTGGTGTTGTTGAGTTACATCCAAGCTTTCACCGACGGCAACAAGCGCACAGCGCGCATTGTGAGCAACGGCATCCTAATTGCCAATGGCTACTGCCCAATCTCCTTCCGCACCGTTGATTCGGTAGACTATAAAAAGGCGATGCTGATATTTTACGAGCAAAACAACATCGCGGCGTTCAAACGTATCTTCATCGAGCAGTTCCTTTTCGCAGTCAACACCTACTTTTAAAGGCTCGAACTCACCTATTTAGAAAATTTCTTGCACGGGTTGAAAGATGGAGTGGAAACTCAGGGGGATGATTTAATATTTATGTAATATCGGGGTAATAGGGATGAAATATTATCGGGATAATTTTGCAGTGTCGGAGGACTGGAGAGGCCCAATCGGAGCCTTATAACACCAGAGATTCATCCCCTCCGGCGATGTAAATTATGGAATATGTATTTATCGGGATTATTGTTTTTTTGTTTCTACTGGCTGTATTCGATTTGTCGGTGGGCGTCAGCAATGATGCGGTCAACTTCCTTCAATCGGCCGTCGGAGCCAAAGCTGCCACGTGGCGCACGGTTGTCATTGTCGCCGCCCTGGGGGTTTTCATAGGCGCATCGATGTCGAACGGCATGATGGATATCGCCCGTCACGGGATCTTCCGGCCGGAACATTTCGCTTTCTACGACATCATGGTGATTTTCATGGCTGTGATGGTCACCGACGTATTGTTATTAGACGTATTCAACACTCTCGGGTTACCAACATCAACTACTGTGTCGATGGTGTTTGAGCTGCTCGGCGCCGCTTTCGCCGTGTCGTTGGTCAAATTGGCCTCGAGCGCTTCGGCGGGATTGACGCTCGGGCAAATGCTCAACACGGAAAAAGCTCTGTCGGTGATCATGGCCATATTCGTTTCCGTGGCCGTGGCGTTCATCTTCGGAGCCGTGGTGCAATGGCTTGCGCGCCTGTGGTTCACTTTCGATTACCGTAAGGGCTTGGGATGGAAGATAGGCTTGTTTGGCGGCGCCTCGGTCACCGCCATAGCCTATTTCTTGCTGTTCAAAGGTGCCAAGGACCTAGCGTTCATGACTCCGGACGTGAAAGCGTGGATCGCCACCCACCAGGCGTTGCTGATAGTGGGGTGCTTTGTGGTGGCCACGGCTTTGTGCCAGTTGCTTCACATGTTGAAAATCAGTGTGTTCAAGATGGTGGTGATGGCGGGCACGTTCGCCCTGGCGATGGCGTTCGCTGGCAACGACTTGGTAAATTTCATCGGCGTGCCGCTGTCGGGCTTCGCGGCGTTAACCGAGTGGACCGGCACTGGAGTAGCGGCTGATTCCTATATGATGGATTCGTTCAACTCACCGGCCTCTACCCCGGTCTACTTCTTGTTGATCGCAGGGGTGATAATGGTTGTGGCATTGGCCACAAGCCGCAAGGCCAAGAAGGTGGTTGACACAACGGTAAAACTCAGTCGGCAGGATGCGGGCGACGAGATTTTTGGATCGTCGCGGCTGGCGCGCCGGTTGGTAAGGCTTTCAATCAAGGTGGCCGAGGGGATCGACCGTAACACTCCGCGAGGGGTGAAGCGCTGGGTGAGGAAGCGCTTGGACCCGGACAAGGCCACGCTGGAGCATGGCGCGGCGTTCGACCTCGTGCGCGGCTCAATCAATCTGGTGCTGGCTAGCGGGCTGATAGCCCTTGGCACATCCCTGCGGCTGCCCCTTTCCACCACCTACGTCACCTTCATGGTGGCCATGGGCACGTCGCTGGCCGACAAGGCTTGGGGCCGCGAATCGGCCGTGTTCCGTATCACGGGAGTGATCTCGGTGATAGGAGGGTGGTTTCTCACCGCCGGGGTGGCTTTCCTCGCTACGGCGCTGATTGCTTGGGGAATGCACGTGGGGGGTACGTGGGTGATGATCGCGGTGGCCATAGTGGCTATCTTGGTGCTTCTACGCTCCAACCTTCGCAAGAAGCGCGAGGCGGAGTCGGAAACTGGCGCACTCACGCGCATCATGGCATGCGAGGACAAGCGACGCGCCTGGGGGCTTCTCTGCGCCTACATGGCCCAGGGGATGGTCGATTTTCTGGGATATACCCGCAAGGTGCATCGACAAGTGGCCGAGGGATTCTTCACCGACTCATCGAAGCCTATCGGCAAGGCTCTCAACACTTTCGTGGGAGAGAAACAGTGGGTGAAATCGCAACGCCGCGGGGCGACCTTGGCTATGACGAAGGTTGACCATACGCTGGCTATCGAGCGTTCTTCGGCGTTCCACTTGGTGTACGTGTGCATGATGTCGATGCTCTACAATATGCGCCGCATCGCCGAGGCGTGCCATGAGCATGTCGACAACAACTTCCCGGCGCTACCCTCGGGCATGGCGGTGGCTGGCCAAGGGATTACCCACAGGGTTGACGCGCTGATGGCCGACGCCACCGAGGCCGTTATCACCCCGCATCACCAAGAGGTAGAGGCGCTACGCGACCGTTGTGACGACGTTAAGAATATGATCGACAAGGAGAAAGCCCATCTTTACACCGAACTTCGCGGTGCTTCCTCTTCCCGATTAGGCGTAATCTATGTTTACTTGAATATGCTCCAGGAACAGCGCGAAATGGTGAGCAGTATTCGCCGTCTGGCGGGAGCCGCGTTGAGGCTGTTGAGTGTTCAACCTCTTCCGGGGAGCGTGATGGACACGGTAAGCCCCGACGGTATTGTAGCCGAGGCGGTGACTGTGCCTGAATGAAACGCGGCCGCATTTTTGACAATCGCTAACCCGAGTCCCGTGCCACCTTTGGCGCGGGACCTTCCTTTATCCACGCGGTAGAAACGCTCGAATATGCGGTCGAGATGCTCGGGGGCAACGCCGCGGCCGTTGTCGGCCACTATAAGCCGAGGCACGCCCGTTGCTGGCACGCGGTTGAGACGGATGTCGATAATCGTGCCCTCGGAGTAGGCGTTGGCGTTCGACAACAGGTTGCGCACGATCATCAACAACAACTGCTCGTTGCCGCTGATCACGATGTCGTTGTCGAGGTGCAAGCGTATAGGTATATACTGGTCGCCGGTGTACTCCTGGGCGGCTTTCCTTACGACCTTTGCCAGCGACACGTTGGAGCATTCGATTGAGGAATTATCGTCGTCCAGGCGGTTGAGGGTGGCCACATCGGCAAGGAGGGCCGTAAGGCGGTCGGTTTGCTTCAGTGCTTTGTCAACGAGGCTGTTGCGTTGTTCTTCGGAAAGGGTGGGGTGTTGCTGGAGAGTCTCCAGGCACAATTTGGTGGCGGCGACGGGCGTTTTCAGCTCATGGTTGATGCTCAGGGTGAGTTGTCGTTTCACGCGACGTGTATCCTGGGCGTGAGCCAGCGTCAAACGATGTTGACGCATTGCGATATAGCCCAATACGCTCACCAGCAAGGTGATACCGATCATGAACCACAGCAACGTCTGGTCGGCGGCGAGCATCTCGCTCAGCGAGGGGTCGTAGTGGGCGGCCGATCGCGCCACGAGTGGTCCGCGCGCCGTTGCTGAGTAGAAATAAACCGAGTCGGTAGTGGCCGAGCGGCGTTTATCGTAGCCCGCCCCCGTAGCCAGCGCCTGGGCGATTTCGGGTCGATCGAGGTGATTGGAGGATGGCAACGGCCCCGGGGTATTGTCAAACAACACTCGCCCGGTGGTATCGACCACAGTCACGCGCAATCCGGGGGTGGGAAGGCTCAATCGGTAAATTTCGTTGGGGATGGAGTCGGCAGTTGCAAAGGTGTCAAGCACTCGCTCGTTGTTGAGTTGTAACCTGGCATTCAGCACCGCGGCTTTGTAATGCTTTTCCTGCGCCCATTGCCACGCGATAAAGGCACCAGTGAGGAGCCACACGAGCGCCAGGGTCAACAGAAACAATCGGTAGTGGTACTTCATAACTCGTGCTCCACGTAGTAATAACCGTATCCCGGGCGGGTGACGATATGCTTCCCGTATTTGCCAAGCTTGGAACGGATACGGCGGATGTGCACGTCAACGGTGCGCTCGAGCACGATCGCCTCGTCGCTCCACACGCGGTCAAGGATCTCGTCGCGGGTGAACACGTGGCCCGGCTTTTCCATCAGCAACTCCAAGATTTCCAATTCCTTGCGCACCAACTGCGCGTCTTCTCCATCCAACAAGCAACGGCGCCCGTTCTTGTCGATTGAGATGCCTTTGGCTGGAGCCTGGGCAGCCTCTTCTTGAGCCTCGACGCGGCGTAACACCGTGGCCACGCGGGCAAGGACGTTGCGCAGGGTGTAAGGCTTGTAGATATAGTCGTCGGCGCCGAGGGTGAGTCCGCGCACCATGTCGTCCTCGTTGTCGCGGGCGGTGCAGAAGATGATAGGCACATGGGATGTGCGGGGTTGGCTTTTCATCTGGCGGGCAAGGGCGAATCCGCTCTGCCCCTCGAGCATGACGTCGAGAAGCACCAGGTGGAAGTCGGCCAAGGGCAATCCCAATGCCTCCTCGGCGCTCGCTACGCCCACCGCCTTATACCCCTCAAGTTCCAGGTTCAACAGCAACGTCTCCCTCAACGTCGCGTCGTCCTCCACCACCAAAATTCTTCTCTCCTTCATATGTCAAGAGTTGAAAAAATGATACACATAATCCGGGCTTTGAGTATACAAGCCTGTGGATGGATCTGCCAAGAGGTGATATTTAGGTGATTGATAAACGTCTCGAAAGGCTTCTATCATAGGGACGTTACGGTCGCGCATAATATAAGCGACCATATGTTGGGTAATGCTCTGAATGAGAAATTGCTGCTCGTTAGTCATATCTTTGCTTTAAATAGGCTAAAGACCCTTCGGTGCCGAAATAATATTGAGTGTCAAGATGCCGATATGTCAGTTCCTCTACCAATTGATCCAAGGAAATAATTCCTTGCACATAACGTTCAAGTTGAAAAGCCACGCCATCATCGGCAATTGGGCCAATCACAATATCGTAGCTATGTCGGGTATATAGTTCTTTGTATCGATTTTGAAGTATAAATCTGGCCCATTCTTTGGTGGGTTTTTCAAAGAGAAGCACTTTTACTGCCCCATTGGAAAGAGCGATTTCGTCAAAATCATATTTCAGGACAACAGGATTGCCCTGTTGAGCCAATCGGGTGCGGCGATTAGCCATATTTTGTGCTTGATGAAAGTTTGGCGTCAGGTAAAAGCCCTTCCCGAAATCTTTAAATGGATTAGAAAGCGAAAGGTCGATTTCCCGAAAGAAAACATTTGTACCATGATACAAGGTAATCATAAGGTTCCTCCGTTGTGACGACAAATAGTAGCTAAGTCGGCCACAGCGTCATCAAGTGATAAGAGATGTTCTGCTTCATAACATTCGTCAAGGAAATTCATGCCCTTATTCTTATATAAGTAAGAGAACGCATCAGGCAAAGAAAGATGGAACTTCTCTGCAAATTTATGGATGCAATAATCCATATAAATCAATTTGTTACTTAGCTTAAACATTTTGATTCATTTAAGTTGCTCAACAAAATTAGTTGCATATATTTCTTAAGTTGCTTTTACTCCTTATTCAATGTGCTTTTGTGGTCTTTTTTGGCCGCTTTTCCTCTCGTCATCAGTCGTGTAGCTCGCTACACTCCTTCTTCCAAGAGGAAAATCGCCTCAAAAAATCCTCACAAAATCACATTGCCTAATTTTGTTGAGCAACTTATTTACGCAAAGATATAACAATTTTGGGAAACAAGAGGATTCGTTTCCCAAAATAATTCGTTGGTAGAGGTAGGGTTACTTCAGGGTTGCGGTCCAGGCGGCGATGCGGGGGTCAGTGAGGTCGGGGTGGTTCACCTCGTCGAGCAGGAGGCCGATGGCCACGCCGTCGTCACCCACAGCGTCGGAATGGTCAAAATTGTATCCGATGGTGTCGAATTTGCCTATCAGTTCGGCCCCGGTGTCCTTGATTTTGTCGTAAAGCTCGCCCACGCCCGAGCAGAAGGTGTCGCTCATCGTCTCGTCGCCACAGCCGAACAGAGCAATCTGTTTGCCGGGCAACGACATTGCCGACAATCCGGCCACGAAGTCCTCCCAGTCGTCTTGCAGGTCGCCGTTGCCCCAGGTGCTCGTGCCAAGCACGAGCAGGTCGTAAGCGCCTACGACGCTAGGCGCGGTTTTCTCCACGTCGTGGATGTCGCCGTCGGCCACACCCAGAGCCTTGCCTATACGTTTGGCCACGTCGGCGGTAGTGCCGGTATTCGAGCCGTAAAATATGCCTATACTTTTCATAATGATAGTTGAGATTTTTTCTTTATCTATAAAACACTCGGTGGCGTGCATGGTTCACGATATTGCAGATACGGAAAAAATGCGTACCTTTGCAAGTTGATATTACGAAAAAACAAAAACTCACAGATATGAAGAAATTAGCGATCGCAATGTGTGCAGTGGCATCCATGATGCTGAGTGTCAACTTGGTGGGCTGCTCATCGGGCAGCAGTGACAAGAGCGCCGAGGGTGCCGATTCCACAGCGGTGGAGCAGGCCGAGGCCTCGGATGCCGGCCAGGTGGTGGAGATTTCCACCGAGGATTATATCGCCAAGGTGGCCGATATCCACACCGACCCGCTCGTTTATCTTGGCACCACGCCTTGCATCGTCGACTTCTGGGCCACTTGGTGCGGCCCATGCGTAGCCCTGACCCCCGTGATGCATGAGATCGCCGAGGAGACCGGCATTACCGTCTACAAGGTCAACGTTGACCAGTGTGGCGCCGTGGCCGACGCTTACGGCATCCAGACGATTCCGGCCCTCTTCCTCTGCAAGGACGGCAAGGTGACCCCTTACGAGGGAAAGCGCGACAAGGAAACACTGCTCCAGGAGGCAAAAAAGCTAATGGAGTAGTAGTTAGTTGTTAGTTGTTAGTTGTTAGTTGTTAGTTG